>JBAWFQ010000299.1:0-2887 GCA_049592035.1 Terriglobales bacterium | reverse complement strand
GGTGCGCAACGCGTCCCCACAGCGAGGCGGGTTACAATCAATGATCTCGTATGAAGAAAAAGAATGACCTCCAACTCCAGGTGAATGAAGCCATCCTCGCCTGCCAAGACAAGCAAGCCGACAACGTGACCGTCCTCGAGCTGGAAAAAGATTCAGGAGCGTTCACCGACTATTTTGTGATGTGCAGCGGAGGCAACCCGCGCCAGATTCAGGCGATTGCCGACGCCGTGGATGAGCGCCTGGAAGCGCTCGGGCTCCGCGTCACCCACTCCGAGGGCTACAAACAGGCGGAGTGGGTCCTGCTCGATTACGTGGACTTCGTCGTCCACATTTTCTCTGAAAAGGCGCGCCAGTTCTACGATCTCGAACGCCTGTGGAAGTCGGCCAAGCGGCTGGAGCCGGCCGAATTGTTGGCGAAGCCGAAAGCTCGGCGCGCCACCACGACCAAATCCGCAACTTCCAAATCCCCCACCAGCGCCGCGTCCGCTGCACCCAAGAAAACTCGAAAGAAGAAGGCCTGAAGTGTCCGCCGCCAATCCAGCCCCGTGGAGTTCTTCGTACCGCCTGATCGCCGCGGAAAAGTGGAAGGCAAAGTCAGCGGCCCTCGGCGGTGCTGTCACCGAAGCGCTCGTCGAATACGCGCGTCCGATTCCCGGCATGCACGTTCTCGATCTGGCCAGCGGCACCGGCGAACCTGGAATCAGCCTGGCGCAGCGCGTTTGTCCCAAGGGCTCGATTACGGCGGTGGATCAGAGTGCGGAACTCCTCGAAGTTGCCGCCGAGCGCGCCCGGAAAAAAGAACTCGTAAACTTCACCACCCAGCAAGCCGACGCGCACCAACTGCCGTTTGCGAATCATAGTTTCGATCTATCCACCTGCCGCTTTGGAGTAATGTTTTTCAGCGATGCCCAGCGAGCGCTGGCGGAATTGCGCCGCGTGCTCAAGCCGGGAGCTCGCGCCTGTTTTGCCGCCTGGGGTTCCGTGGAACAACCATATTGGCAATCCACGATGAAGATTGTGCACAGCCATGTAGGCGGAAACATGCTCGCACCGGGCGGCGCCGACCCTTTTCGATTCTCGGTCCCAGGCTCGCTCTCAAAAGTGCTCAGTGCCGCCGGATTTCCCGAAGCCGACGAGTCGACCCAGAATCTTCCCTGGACTTGGCCCGGAGACGCGGAAGAAGTTTTCGAATACGCGTGTGCCGTTGCAGCTCCATTCCGTCCCATGCTGGAGCGGGTTCCAGCCGAAGAATGGCCGGCGATTCGCGCCGAGGCGAAGGCGGCGATCGAGCGCTATCGCGTAGGCGACGAAATCCGCTTCGGCGCCGAGGTGGTGCTGGCGTCAGGAAAAGCCTGAGCGGCGAAACAGGTTGCGGAACAACATGAAGATCAAAGTAGCGTGGATCGGCAAAACGAAAGAGCCGGCGATCGAAGCCCTGACCGCGGAGTATCTAAAACGCATCTCGCGCTATGCCGTCGTAGCGGGCTTGGCGTTGAAAGACGAAGATGCAATGTTGTCGCTCGCGAGCGGTGCCCGCCAGCAAAAGGTGAACATCAATAAGGAGCGCCACAAACTGGTTCTGCTCGATTCACGAGGCAAACAGTTTTCCTCCGACGAACTGGCCGAGTTTCTGCAGCGCGAGCAACTGAACGCCGTACCGCTGCTCTTCGCCATCGGTGGCAGCGACGGCTTCAGCGACGGAGCCCGGCGCCGCTCCGGTTTAATACTCTCCCTTGGAAAGATGACGCTGCCGCACGAACTGGCCCGCGTGGTTCTGCTCGAGCAGCTTTACCGTGGTTTCACCATTCTCAAAAATCATCCCTATCATTTGGGTCATTAACTGTGTAGTAACGGGGCAGCGGCCAGTCAGCCCACCCCCGCGAGTTTGATTTCCCCCTCCCGGTGCACCTTCGGCAGCTTCACGCCGAAGCAAGACTGGCATACTGTATTTTCAGACAGGCAAAGCCAGTCTGAATTTGTAGGCGAGGCCCTCCCCCAATGAAAAACCCGTACGACGTACTACGAATCAAGGAGCAGGAGTTGCTGCGGGTCCGCAAAGAGATGGAAGCTTTGCGCATCTCAGCGCGCCTGCTCGGTGCCGAGGATCCGGGCGCAGCGAAAGGTGAAAGCCAGCCCAAGCTGCCCCGAGTCGTCGAAATGCCCTGATCGTTGAAATGCGTAAGAGGATCTACTTCCCCTGTTTGACGTGCTCACGTAGGGGCAGGTGCCCCCACCTGCCCCGCGGGGCGAAGCCCCGCAGCTTTCCCGCCGCCTAGCGCGCACCCATTCCCGCCAATTAAACTGCTCCCATGCCCGGCACACACCCTTCAGAATTGCAAATCCCCATCCTTGAAACGGAGCGCCTTCGGCTCCGCGCCCATCGTCTGGAAGATTTTGTGCATAGCGCCGCCATGTGGGCCGATGCGAGAGTTACCGAGCACACCGTCGGCAAGCCACAGAGCGAAGAGGAATCGTGGACCAGGTTTCTGCGCTACGCCGGCCACTGGTCGGTAATGGGCTTTGGATATTGGATGGTAGAGGAAAAGACGAGCGGCGATTTTCTCGGAGAAGTTGGATTTGCCGACTACAAGCGTGACATTCAACCATCGCTCAAGGGAGTTCCGGAAATCGGCTGGGTTCTCGCTGCGCACGCCCACGGCAAAGGCTTCGCGACGGAAGCGGTTCGCGCGGCGGTGGCCTGGGGCGACGGACATTTCCCTGCGAAGCGCACTGCCTGCATCATTGCGCCGGAAAATCTTCCATCAATCCGTGTCGCCGAGAAATGTGGATATCGCGAATTTCAGCGCACGACCTACAGGGGAAAACCGGCTTTGATGTTTGAGCGCAAACAGTGATTCGGTTCTACGTAGGGGCAGGTGCCCTCACC
>JBAWFQ010000298.1:0-14363 GCA_049592035.1 Terriglobales bacterium | reverse complement strand
GCCCCTTCACCACACAGCTTACTGAGAGCTGACGACTGAGAGCTGAGAGCTAATTTCATGGCTGACGATCCGCAGAATCCCGAGCTTCCCTTAACTCCTCCCCCTGGCGGCGACGGTCCCACCGGTCCGGGCGCGCTCAACATACAGCCCGTCAACATTGAAGAGGAGATGAAGCGGTCGTATCTCGACTACTCCTTGTCGGTGATTATTGGCCGCGCGCTGCCCGACGTGCGCGACGGATTGAAGCCGGTACATCGCCGCATTCTTTACACCATGCAGCAGATGGGCCTTCGCCCCGGCGGCGCCACGCGTAAGTGCGCCCGTATCGTCGGCGAAGTGATGGGCAAGTACCATCCGCATGGGAACCTCGCGGTATACGACGCCTTGGTGCGCCTCGCGCAACCCTTTGCCATGCGCGCTCCGCTGGTCGATGGCCAGGGAAACTTTGGCTCGGTCGATGGCGATCCTCCGGCGGCCGATCGTTATACCGAAGCTCGCTTGACACGCGTCTCTACCGCGCTGCTGGAAGACCTCGACAAGGAAGCGGTCGACTTTTACCCGAACTACGATGGCACGGAAACACAGCCCGCCGTTTTGCCGGCGCGGTTTCCTAATCTGCTGATCAACGGTTCCGACGGCATCGCCGTCGGCATGGCGACCAAGATTCCGCCGCACAATCTTACCGAGATTGTCGATGCCACGATTACGCTGGTGAATAACCCGGCCGCGCAGTTGCCGGAAATTTTGAAGTTTGTGCAGGGACCCGACTTCCCGACGGCGGCCATCATTCACGGCCGCGCCGGAATCTTCGAGGCGTACCGCACTGGCCGCGGGCGTTTCATGATGCGCGCCCGCGCTGCCATTGAGAACATCACCAAAGATAAGCAGGCGATCATCGTCACCGAGATTCCGTATCAGGTGAACAAGGCGCGCTTGATCGAGCGCATCGCCGATCTCGTCAACGACAAGACTATCGACGACATCTCCGACATACGCGACGAAAGCGATCGCGACGGCATGCGTATCGTGATCGAACTCAAGCGCGGAGCCGAGCCGCAGATCGTGCTCAACCAGCTCTTCAAGCATACGTCGATGCAGGAAGGCTTCAGCATGATTCTGCTCGCCGTGGTCAACGGACAGCCGAAGGAAATGGGGCTGATCCAGGCGATCAAACACTTCATCGACCATCGCGTCGATGTGGTGCGGCGGCGCACATCGTATTTGCTCAACAAGGCGCGCGATCGCGAGCACATTCTGGAAGGCTACCTCACCGCGCTCGATCACCTCGATAACGTGATCGCGATTATTCGCGGCAGCGCCAACCGGGCGGACGCTCGCGAAAGTTTGGTCGCTTACTTTGGCGGCAAGAAGATTGACATCAACACCACGGGGCGCGCTCCCAAGCTTGATCCCGAAAAGCCATTCACTTCGAAGCAGGCCGACGCCATCCTCGAACTGCAACTGCACCGCCTGACCAAGCTCTCGATCGACGAAATTGCGAACGAGTTGAAGTCGGTGCGCGAGGCCATTGCCGAGTACGAATCGATTCTGGCGTCCGAGGCCAAGCTGCGCAAAGTCATCATCAAGGAACTGGAAGAGGTCAAGAAACTTTACGGCGATGCGCGGCGCACCGTGATCGAAGACGAAGCCGCGGAAATCATGCTGGAAGACCTGATCGCCGACGAGCAGGTCGCGGTCACGGTCAGCCATTCCGGCTACATGAAGCGGACTCCGATTTCAACCTACCGCATGCAGCGGCGCGGCGGTACCGGACGAACCGGAATGAAGACGCGCGACGAGGATTTTGTCGAGCATCTGTTCATTGCCTCGACGCACGCTTACATTCTGATTTTCACGAACACAGGACGCGTCTACTGGCTCAAGGTGTATGAGATTCCCGACATCGCCGCGGCCGGCAAAGGAAAGCACGTCGGCAATCTCGTCGGCCTGCAACCGGGAGAAACCGTGCGAACCATGCTAGCCGTGCGCGACCTGGAAGAAGAAAGCCGCTACGTCTTCTTTGTCACCCACAACGGCACGGTGAAGAAGTCTGCGGTGAAAGACTTCTCGCACGTGATGTCGCGCGGCATCATCGCCATCAATATCGAACCGGGCGACGAACTGGTCGCGGCCTCGCTGACCGATGGCAACCAGATCGTCTTCCTAGCCTCGCATGATGGGCAAGCGATTCGCTTCGATGAGAACGATGTGCGTCCCATGGGACGAAACGCCACTGGCGTGCGCGGCATGAACCTCGCCGAGAAAGATTACATCGTCGGCATGGCGACCACGCTCAAGCCGGAGGTTCAAGCTGTGGCGAAGGAAGGAGAGGTTGCTCCCGAAGTAGCCGACCTGGTTCCGGAAAAAGGCTCGCTCATTCTTTCCGTCACCGAGAACGGCTACGGCAAGCGCACTCCCGCCGACGAGTATCGCCTCACCAATCGCGGCGGCAAAGGCGTGATCAACGTCAAAACCGCGGCCCGCAACGGCAAAGTCGTGAGCATCTCGCAGGTGACGGAGAAATCCGAGGTGATGCTGATCAGCCAGTACGGCAAGATCATCCGCATCGAATCCAAGTTCATCCGCGAGTCGGGGCGGTCGGCGCAGGGAGTGCGACTGCTCAACGTTGAACCGGGAGACCGGGTTGCAGCGGCGGTGGTGATTCCACCGGAAGAGCCGAATGGGAATGGGACGCTGATTCAGTAGTGCTCGCGTAGGGGCGGACGCATTCGTCCGCCCGATCACGATGCTTTCGTCCACCTCGTGATCTGACAGCGTAGTGCCGCCCGCCCCGCATTACCGCAGTCACTTCTAAATAACCCCGCATTCCGTTACTGTTAACGGTAGTGACACTGTCCCTCCCCGTGTGTGCTGGCGCGGTTCGAGACTCTTTGTGAGCGAGCGCTATTGCATAACAAAAGTGCATAACGTTGTGACGAACACCGACATCGCAAAAACTGAACTGCCCGCGTACCAGGAACTTCTCGACCGGCCGATTCGCGAGCTGGCGCTTAAGCTGGCTGGGTCTCCGGTAGAACGCTTTGTTGAGCAACTCTATCGCGAACTGGACGCCAAGGGGCTGACGAAGTTTCGTCCGGCTTGTTACTTGACCGATGAGTGGGGATGCCCGTCGGGCGAGCCGATTATCGGGATTCCGTTTTATCTGGCGCATCCGGCTTTGGCGCAACTGGAAAAGGAAACGCATGATCTCGAAGACGCGAGAGAAATCATGATGTACCTGCGCCACGAGGCGGGACACGCCTTCACCTATGCGTACAAGCTGCACAATACTCCTGACTGGAAAAAGACCTTCGGCCCGTTTCGACGTCCGTATCGCGACAACTACCGGCCCGCGCCGTTTTCTCGAGACTATGTGCGGCATCTGCCGGGTTGGTATGCGCAGAAGCACCCGGATGAAGATTTTGCCGAGACGTTTGCGGTCTGGCTTACTCCGCGGTCGAACTGGCGCAAGCGTTATCGCGGCTGGGGCGCTCTGGCTAAGCTGCAATACTTGAACCGGCTGGCGCGAAAGCTGGGAAAGAGTGATCCTCCGCGGCGGCGCGGGCAGACCGACGTGACGGTCGATGAGATGGAAACTACGGTCGCGGATTTCTACCACCTGCAGCGGGTAGCGCGCGAGGAAGTTGCGGTTACCGAGCTTACTCCGGACACGGATTTGCGCGACATTTTTCCGGTGTCGAAGCGGCGTAAGGCGGCGCTCGCGGCGCATGAATTTCTGCATCAGCATCGCAAAGCGGTGATTGACAAGGTGGCGCAGTGGACGGGAGCGCAGCGTCCGCTAATCAAGACTTTGATGGACACGATTGAGAAGCGCACCGGTGAACTTGATCTGCGCGCCGACAAAACGCGCGGCGCCGAGCATCTGGCGGAAGTCACGGCCTATGTCACGGCGCTGGTGATGACTTATGTGACGAAAGGAAAGTTTATTCAGCCGTGAGGAAGCTCGCAGCTCCAAGCTCTCAGCTCTCAGGTCGTTGATTTTCCTGAGAGCTGAGAGCTGACAGCTGAGAGCTATAGCATTCGAGGAGAGAGAATGATCGGATCAAAACTTAAGATCGCGCTGCTTTACGACTTGTGGAATGAAGATCCGGCGGCCGCTACGGAGGAGACGGCGGCAGCAGCGATCCGCAAGCCTCGCAAGAAAGTGAAGAACGTAAAAAAGGCCAAGACCGATCGCGAGGAAATCTTTGAAGCTTTACAGAAGCTGGGGCACGAGCCTTCCTACTTCGAACTCGACGGGCGCCCGCAGTCGCTGCACTCGCTCTCGCGCTGCGATGCCGACCTGCTTTTTAATCTCACCGAATCTTTCGATGGCGACGACACCAAGGAAATGAACGTGGTCGCTTACGTCGACCTGTTGGGATTGCGCTATACAGGCGCGGGTCCGCACGCGATCATTCTGGCGCAGGACAAGGCGATTGCCAAAAAGATTTTCGCGTTTCACGGCATCAAGACTCCCTTTTTCGCTACTGCGTATCGCGGACGCATTGAACATGCGCACGACATTTCTTTTCCGCTCATCGTCAAACCGTCATGGGAGGATGGATCGATCGGCATCGATGCCGGCGCGGTCGTGAAAAACGTCAAGGAGATGATGGAGCGGGTCGAATATATTCAGGATGAATTCGACTCTCCGGCGCTGATTGAGGAATACATCGAAGGGCGCGAAATCTATGCCGGGATTCTGGGCAGCTACGAACGGGCGCAGGTTTTGCCGCTGGTCGAACTCGACCTGTCACGCTTGCCGGAAGGTACTCCGAAGATTGCCAGTTACGACGTCAAGTTCGAGAAAAATACCGAGGCTTACAAGCTGACGAAATCAGCGATTGCCGAAAATCTGGACGAAGAGACGGCGAAGCGTTTAGAAGATACGGCGCTGGCTGCGTATCGCGCACTGAAGCTGCGCGATTATGGACGCATCGATATGCGGCTTGCCCCTAACGGCGACGTTTACGTGATCGAGGCGAATCCGAATCCGTGGCTGGCCAGCCGGCAGGAGTTTGCCATGGCGGCAAGAGCATCGGGGCTCTCCTACACCGAGACCATCGAGGCAATTGTTGATTTGGCCATGAGCCGGTACTTGAACGCGAACCTGCTCGCGAAGGCGGCGGGGATGCACTAAGTTAAGTAGTTTTTTCATCCCGAACGAAGTGAGGGATGACAATCTCAAGTGGGATGACGATTCTAAAGTTTTTGCCTACCTCGTCGTCGCTTTCGCTACGGGTTTGAGTCTTTCAAACGCTTCCTCGGCGCGACCCAGAGCGTCCTGCACGTTGTCGCAAATATTTTCGGGACCCACCAACTCCTCAAACTCCGTTTGCTGAATCAGCTTTAAAGGCTGCTCTCTTGCACCACAGAGAATCAGGGCGCGTCCACTCTTCTTCAAAGTCCGCGCTACTTCTTCCAGTGCAAAGAGTCCGGTGGCATCGAGAGCGGTCATGTTGCGCAGGCGCAGAATCACTACCGGAGGAAGTTGGTGAATGTCTTCCGTCACTACGTCGATCTTGTCGGTCGCGCCAAACAAAAACGGGCCGTGGATGCGGAAGATGGTGGCGTAATAGGGGATATCTTTGTCTTGCAGAATGTGGACGCGTCCATCTTCGACGTAGTCGTCGGTTACCTGCGAAACAGTGGTGGTCGCGGCGACGCGGCTGATGAAGAGCAGCGCAGCTAGAATCATTCCGGCCTGCACGGCAACAGTAAGATCGGCGAAGACAGTCAGCGCGAAGGTTACCAGCCAGACGCTGATATCGGTTTTCGTCAGCTTGAGCAGTGCGGGGATTTCGCGCCACTCTCCCATGTTGTAGCTCACGACCATCAAGATTCCCGCCAGCACGGCCATGGGAACGAAACTCACCAGCTTCGAGGCAAAGAGGAGAATCGCCAGTAAGGTCAGAGCGTGAATCATTCCGGCGACCGGTGTTTTTGCGCCAGCGCGAATGTTGGTCGCGGTGCGGGCAATGGCGCCGGTGGCCGGAAGACCTCCAAACATGGGTGAGGCTATATTGGCGATGCCCTGCGCCACCAGTTCAACATTGGGATTGTGGCGGTCATTGACGTTGTTGGAATTACTCATGCGATCGGAAACCACGGCCGACATCAGCGATTCGATCGCGCCCAGCATGGCGACCGTTAAAGCGGGACCGAGCAGTCCGTGGATCAAGTCGGTGCGAAACACGGGAATGTGGAGATGCGGCAAGCCGCTCGGGATTCCGTGGAAACGCGAGCCGATGGTTTCCACCGGCAGTTTGAAAATCCACACCGCGACGGTGCCCACAGCCAGCGCGACAATCGCACCGGGGATGCGGTTCGAAAAGGCGCGGCATATCAGAATGATGACAACGGTGCCAACGGCCAGCGCCGTGGCCTCGAACGAAATGGTATGGAAGTTAGACGCCAGCGCTTCCATGCGCAGCCAGAAGACACCGGGAACTTTTTCGAGCTTGAGGCCGAAAAAATCTTTTATCTGAGTACTGGCGATGAGGATGGCAATCCCGTTGGTAAAGCCGATGACAATGGGACGTGGAATGAACTTCACCGCCGAACCCATGCCGGTGAGCCCCATGATGACGAGGATGATTCCAGCCATCACGGTGCACATAAAGAGGCCATCAACGCCATGGACGGCTACGATGCCGGCGATTACGACTACAAAGGCTCCGGTGGGACCACCGATTTGCGTGGTCGATCCACCAAGCGCGGAGATCAGAAAGCCCGTGACCACGGCGCAGTAAATTCCGGCTTGCGGGGTGAGTCCCGAGGCAATGGCGAAGGCCATGGCGAGCGGCAGGGCTACCAGGCCTACGGTGATTCCGGCAACCAGATCGTGCAGAAATTTGTTCAGGCTGTAATGACGCAGGCAGAGGACTGACTTAGGGAGCCAGCGCTCGTCAAAAAGTGTGAGTTCCATGGGAAACAACAATTATTGCAAGTTATGGGTGCGGGTAATAGTGCCCGAAGGACTAATGAGTGGGATGTACAGTTTGACCAGCCAACCGCGCCCGAGCGGGACGGGGCAGAGCCCCGTCACCACACTGGCAGGCCTTTCTAGAACAGATTCCACAGGAACTGGTTGTAAACCTCGTGATGGAATTGCACCTCGGCGGGCTTGACGATCGTGCCCAGCAGCCGCGGACACCGATCAGCCGATGCTTGCTTCAGGTCAGCGTAGCGGCCCTTCACGTCTTCTCCCAGAAGCTTGGTGGTCCAATCGGCTTTGCGGAAATCGTCGATTGCGGTGTAGATGTTATCGGGTAGGTAGCGCTCGGCCTGGCGGAGGTTCTTGATCTTGGCTGTCTCACCTTCCAACCCAGTCTTGAAAATCGAATACATCACGAGATAGGGATTGGCGTCGGGAGCGACAGCTCGCACCTCGATGCGCATGCTGCGCTCGTTGCCGATGGGGATGCGGATCATAGCGCCGCGGTCGACCGCCGAAGCTTTGAGTTGGTTCGGCGCTTCGAAATGCGGATCGAGGCGCCGATAGGCATTGACGCTGGAATTAAACACCAGGCAAAGATCGTTGCCGTGGGTAAGCACCCGGTCGAGGAACTCATAGCCGAATTTGCTGAGCTTCTCTTCGCCCTTGGGATCCCAGAAAATGTTTTTGCCTTCCTTGCTGACCGAGATGTTGGTGTGCATGCCGCTGCCGTTGACGCCAACCACCGGCTTCGGCAGAAAGGAGGCGGTCAATCCCATATTGCGCGCCACCTGCCGGCAGATCAGTTTGTAGAGCTGGATGTGGTCAGCAGCGGCCACGGCTTCGGCGTAGCTGTAATTAATTTCGAACTGCGAGGGGGCGACCTCAGGGTGATCCTTTTCGTTCTGGAAGCCCATCGAACGCTGCACTTCGGCAGTGGTATCGATAAACGTGCGCAGCGGATCGCCCGGCAGCGAGTGGTAATAGCCGCCAGTATTGACGTATTCGAACTTGCCCGTCTCGTGATAGACGCGCTCCGCTTCCGGGCCATTAAACAGGAAACCTTCAATCTCATTGGCGGCGTTCAGGGTGTAGCCGTGTTTTTTGTGCAATCCGGTGGCAAACAGCTTCAGCATGCTGCGGATGTCGGCCGTGTAAGGCTCACCGCTTTTGTCGATGACCTCGCCAAAGACGAGCACTTTGCCCGGCCCAAAAACATCGGCCGGTCCCCAGTAAAAGGCGCTCCAGTCAATGCCCAAACGCAAATCGCTTTCGCGCTGGGCGGTGAAGCCGCGAATCGACGAACCGTCAAAAGTCAGGTTGTCGTAGCTCTTGAGCAGGAATTTCTTGTCATAGTCGAGCATGTGCAGACGGCCTTCAAGGTCGCTGAACATCACGGTCACAGCCTTGATCCGCGCCTCGTCCGTCAGATACTTCAGCCGCTCTTCCTGAACTTTGTGAGGAGCCACGCGGTCCAGGCGCTGCTTCTTCGCCTTCAGATTCATCTCTTCGAGTTCGTCGTAAGGGATCGCTAGAAAATTCCGCAGTTCAGTTGACATGCTTCTCCTTAACTTTGGGGGCGCTGCCCGGGAATCAAATTGAATGGCCAGGGAACTGAATAGGCTAACGCTTCTGGCGCACATAGACAAATAGAAATCGGTTATGGCAACGATCAAGTTTTCCAATTTGCACCGGGAGTGGTGCAGAAACCAGCGACTTTTTTGGCGATTTGCTTTGTTGGACGATGGGTGCCCCATCCTTGCGCGTTTTTTGCGCAAGGGTGGGATTCCACGGCAGCGTCAAGCTAAGGCTTTTGCATTTGCACTTGTTTTTGCATTTGCACTTGTTTTTGCATTTGCACTTGCTTTTGCATTTGCACTTGCTTTTGCTTTTGGGTGGCGCAGCGGTTTACCGCTGCGATTACGGTCGTATTCGATGTCGGCTTTAAGCCGCCGAGGGACGGCAATTTCCAAACTGCACCACCCTCTGGTAGAGACCTTGGTGGCGTTTTCCGTGAAATAATCGAATTCGAGGAATTGTCCGAGGAATTGGCCTTGACCTGCTCGATTTGCCAGGATCGTAAAGAGAAGCGCTTCTGCCCGGCGGTGCACGGAAAGATCTGTCCGCAGTGCTGCGGGGAGCAACGCGAGGTGAAGCTCGATTGCCCCAGTGACTGTCCTTATCTTCTCCAAGCGCGGCAGCACCTGACCGAACATCACGGGAGTGAGCAAGATGAAGCGCCCGGCGCACGGGACGCCGAGGCTTGGATCCGCGAGCTGGAGCTCCCCGATATAGAAATCGCCGAGCAGTTTCTCTATGAGCGCGAAGAGTTGATCCTCGGGCTCAGCTTCGCGCTGGCGAAGAGCGCCCGCGCTGAACGTTCACTCGACGGTCGCCCGCTCATGGACCGCGACCTGATCGCGGGTTTGAGTGCGATGGCGAAGCACTACCAGATTCTGGTGAACTCGAGCCTCATCTACGCACTGCCGACCGCCAACCTGGCGCACCAGAGTATTGCTCGCGAGATCGAGACCATGGTGCGGGACTTTCGTGAGGCCGAAGAGAAACAGCTTGGATACAATCGGCTGCGCGATTCCGATGTGCTGAAAGCTCTGGTGTTTCTGTCGCGCCTGGGTTTGAGTCGCACTTCGGGCAGGCCAAAGTCGCGGGCGTTTGTAGATTTCCTGTTTGCGCAGTTTCCCGAGAAGCACACGGCGATCGCCGGGCCCGACGAGGCCGGGAACCGCATCGTGATTCCGTAGGAGCTGATCCCGACGTTCCCGAATAGCACCTGACTCCCAATCTTTGTTTGTCATCCCAATCCTTGGTTGTCATCCAGAGCGAAGCGAAGGACCTGCTTTTTGCCGCCCTGTTAGCAATCCTTTTGCGTGGGATCTCATCGTTTTCCTTCGTGTGACTGAGTGTCCTTGGCGGTGGAGCCTTCCTAAACTGAGCCCCTATCCAAGAAGCGTTGGGTCAGTTTCAATTTGTTTTGAAAGGGCACGGCTTCACAGGCTGCGGAAAAAGTCGGTCTTGCGCTTTTTTTTGGGTGGCGCAGCGCTTCAGCGCTGCGATAAGTGCATTGTTGTGACTGCGGCTTTAGCCGCTGAGGGAATGCGTCTTTCAGAGGCGGCGGACCTTCTGCCCGTCTTTTAACTCCGCCAGCAGCTCTTGCGCGGTTTTCCCGAGTACAGGATGGCGCCCGTCGGGCGCGATCTCAACCAGCGGTTCCAGAACAAAACGGCGCTGATGCATGGCGGGATGCGGAATTTTGAGGCCGGGCTCATCCACCACAAAATCGCCGAACAGAACGATGTCGATATCGATCTTGCGCGGGCCCTTCGCGCGCATGCGGAGGCGTCCCATCGCCGCTTCGATCTGCAACGCTAGCTGGAGTAGCTCTCGCGGCGTTTTCCGGGTCTCGACGGCCGCTACGCAGTTCAAAAACCACGGTTGGTCAGAGACCTCTACCGGCTGGGTTTCATAGAACGCAGAGACTGCGAGCAAGCGACTGGCCTTTTCCAGATGCGCCAGGGCTTCCCGCAGGTTGGCGGCGCGGTCTCCCAGGTTCGATCCTAAAGACAGGTAAGCGATTTTCCCCACTCAGCTAGTTTCGCGGGGAACGACGTGAGAAGCCAGCAAAAACTTCGGCAGCGCGTTTAGGCCAGTAACTGCACCCAGTACCTAGGTCACTTTCCTTAGCTTACCGTCGGCCATTAGTATGAAAATGCCATGAACTTGGACTCTCTTCTCATCAGCCGGGACGCCTCTTTGCTTGGCGTGCTGCGTCCCACACTAGAGAAGATCTCGGTCAATGTCCAAGTTTGCGCGGAGACACAGCCGGGCAGCGACCTATTAGCGAAGCGCAAGTTCGATGCGGTCATCATCGACTGCGATGACATGCAGAAGGGCTTTGATCTGCTGCAGTCGCTGCGCCACACGCAGAGCAATGCGAAGTCGGTAGCGTTTGCGGTGGTGAATGGCAGGACGACCACCCAGCAGGCCTTTCAGTCGGGTGCCAATTTTGTGCTCCAGAAGCCGCTGACTCCGCTGCACGCCTCGCGTTGTTTCAATGCGGCCCTCAATTTTATGGTGCGGGAACGGCGCCGGTACTTCCGCCATCCGTTGGACATGCCGTTGCGCATCAGCCTTCCACACAACCAGGAAATGACGGCCACGGCGACCAATCTGAGCGAGGGAGGAATGGCGATTCGCGTCCTCGGCAAGCTGGCCAAGGATGCGCAGGCGCAATTTCGCTTCACGCTCCCCGGTGGCAGCCCTTCGCTCGACCTGAAAGGCCAAGTCGCCTGGGCCGACGGAACCGGTCACGCTGGCATACGTTTCGTTGAGGTCCCGCAAAGCTCGCAGTTTCAGCTGGAAAAATGGCTGACCGAGCGCTTGCAGGAAGAAATGCCGGCGCGGCTGCAAGGCTACGCGGCGCTTCCCTAGCAGCTTGCGGAAAACTCTGATTCGCGCTGGTTTGGGGAAGGGTACGAGTTCCACAGGCTGCGGAAAAACTCGACTTTGGTCTTGCTTTTGGGTGGCGCAGCGGTTTACCGCTGCGATAATCGCCCTATTTTTAGTGCCGGCTTCAGCCGCTGAGGGAGCAACGCGGCGTGCAGCCGACTTTTTCCGCAGCCTCCTAGCCAGCCCCGACCCGCCCGGCATCCAGCTTGCAACTTTTGCGCCCGGCCACTGCTGTGGCACTGTAGATACGCGCGGCTTACGTGTCCAACCTTAGTCATGATCACGCTGGAAGAAAAAATCGCGCGAACCGAGCGGCTGCTGCGCCGTCTGGAAGAAGATCAGCCTTACTTGCAGGTGCGTTTGTCAGCGCTCGGCGCTGAATACCGGCAAAGCACGAACGCTTTCGTCGACCGGGTGCGCGCCGAAGCGGAAGCCGAACTGCGGCGACTGCAGAATGAACGCGGATCGACTTCCGAGTGGAAGTCGTCTCAGCTCGCGGGCTGAACCCAGCAGCCGTCTAAATTCCTTACCACAGGGAGCACCCTTCGGCTCCGCTCAGGGCAGGCTCCGGGACACAGGGGAAAACTACCGCTCACACGCTCAGACTGGCTGCCGACGAGAACGCCGGCACTGTGGGACGATCTTCCAACGTCGTTTCTTCCCAGTACGAGCGGTCACGCAAAATGCGCGACACCAGCGCGGTGTGCATAGCGTGGCCGGCGCGGTCGGCGACCACCGAACCCAGGATCTGTTTCCCGATGAGCGCCAAGTCTCCGATCAGGTCGAGAACTTTGTGACGCACGAACTCGTCGGGAAAACGCAGGGGCGGGTTCAGCACTTCGTCGCGGTTCATCACGATGGCATTGTCGGTGGATGCGCCGCGGATCAGTCCCTGCTGGCGCATGGCATCAGCTTCATGCAGAAATCCGAAGGTGCGGGCCGGCGCAATCTCTTTGAGATAACTGCCATTGGTCAGCCGCACGCAGAAGCTCTGCTTGCCAATGAGGGGATGAGGAAAATTGATGCAATACGACACGGAATAAATGTCCGCCGGATAGACGGCAATGAATTTGTCGCCGTCGCGCAGTTCGATGTCGCGCACGATGCGGAGATAGGTGCGCGCCTTGCGCTGTTGGCGAATGCCGGCCTTCTGAATCATTTCGACGAAGGGACGGGCGCTGCCGTCGAGAATGGGCAATTCGAGATTGTCCAGTTCGACGATGGCGTTGTCGATGCCAACGCCGGTAAAGGCGGAGAGCAGGTGCTCGGTGGTGGAGATGAGCACGCCTTTCTTCATCAGGCTGGTGGCGTAACTGACGCGGGCCACGTTGCGTCCGCTGGCTTCGATGGCAAAACCGTCGAGGTCGGTGCGATGGAAGACGATTCCGGTTCCCGCAGGCGCCGGCAAGATGCGCAGGCTGACCGGTGCGCCGCTGTGGAGACCTAAGCCTTTACAGATTACAGCCGCGCGAATTGTTCGCTCGTGTGTCAAGGGGAGGAAACTTAAGTGTTTTGTAATCCGTCAGCTTACAGTGGTGGCCCAATTTCTGTATGTGGCAAAAAAGCCACACTCTGTGGTTCGGGGAGGGCCGTGGCGCTAACTTGTTCAGGCGGTTGTAGATGTTTTGGGGTTATATACGGGTGACTTGGCCGCTTTTCCGGGTCCGTTAAGTACATTTCGGCCTGGTCACCGTTTCTTGATGGGCGCGGTGGGGTCGTAGGTCACTTCGGCTTCGAACATTGAATCCGGCAGTTTCAGGTTGTAGCTGGCGGTGTTGATGAAGCGCTGCTGCGAGGTCTCTCCGTTGAAATAGCGGGTAACCGAGTGCGGGGTCCAGATTCCCTGCACCAGTTTGTAACTGTCGTAGATTTCGTCTTCGATATCTTTCTGCTTGTCTTTCGGATCGCGCCAGGAATAACTGATCTTGACCGGGTAGTGGGAATTCAAGTCGAGGTAGATGCTCACGGAATCGTTCTGGTTGTTGAGGAGCGTGACGCCTTCGGTCTCCTTGCCATTCACGACCGCTTGTCCATCGTAGAACAGGGCCACGTTCGGATCGCGGATCCACTTGCGGAATATCCATTCGAGCGAATGCTCGCGGCGGCGAAGGTAGTTTTCAAGCTCGAGCTTATCCTGCGCGGCGGTTCCCTTGTAGGTGACCTCGTAGCCTTTGTCGCGGTTGTGAATCAGAACCAAATCGGCCTTGTTGGACTTCATGCCGCCGATGTCAATTTGCCCTGGTATGAGATGAATGGCCTTCGAACCTAGAACTTCGAAACGATCCTTGTCCGGATACTCGACATAGTATCGGTAGGCAATGCCCGTGCTCTCCGTGCGCCCATGATATAGGGGATAGTAGCGGCCTTCCTCGCTGCGATTTTCATAAGTAAGGTACGGTTCTCCTCCCAGCGCCTGAACGGTCTGATTGAGAACTGCCCGCGCCTTACGGGCGTTGTCGGAGTCGTTCAGATTGATGGCCGCATTCGGAGGAGCGCCAGCGTCCGCAGGGGAAGCGGGCGTGGGCGCGGTTTGGGAGGTGGCCAGCGCGCACAGCAGCAAAACCAGGAGAAGACGATTCATGATCCTATTGGGTTAGAAGCAGCCAGAATGATTTTAGCTGTCCGCGCGGGATTGATGCACGGTCTCGCCTACCGGGTAGGGTGCAGTTTGAAGCGGCTTTGAAAGGGCACGGCTTCAGCCGTGCCGTAAGCGTGGTATTGTCATTGCGGCTTTACAGAGTGCTGAAAAACTCGATTTTGGTCTTGCCTTTGGGTGGCGCAGCGGTTTACCGCTGCGATAAACGCCTTGTTTTCAGTGCCGGCTTTAGCTGTGAAGTTTCAATAGGTTGTTGTCCATTCGGTCAAGAACTGGGAAGCTAAGGTTGCGAAGCCAAGCGACCGAGGAGACCGAATGGACTATCACCATCATGCTCGACTTACGATCCATCGTCGAGAG
>JBAWFQ010000297.1:0-3121 GCA_049592035.1 Terriglobales bacterium | reverse complement strand
GGTTCAGGTCGACCTGACTTAAATGCACGCCGCATATATTACAGGATTCGCAGGATTCATTAGGAGAATTGCGCAAAAATCGTTAGGCTGCTGTGTGACCAGCGGGGTCAGCGCTGGTCGCGCATATCCATGGACTTTTCGCCGTCAGCCAAAGCCCACAGCTATGTCCAGCGCCTCTCGGCGTTCATGCGAGAGCACGTCTTGCCGGCGGAACCCGAGTATTCAGCGCAATTGCAGAATCTTCCCGACTGGCCCAACTGGAAACAGCCCGCGGTGATGGAGACTTTGAAGGCCAAAGCGCGGGCGGCCGGCTTGTGGAATCTTTTCCTGCCCGACGGCAAGTATGGCGCGGGCCTCAGCAACGTGGAATATGCGCCGCTGGCGGAGATTACCGGGCGCTCCTCGATTGCTCCCGAGGTTTTCAACTGCAATGCTCCCGACACCGGCAACATGGAAGTGCTGGTGAAGTACGGTTCGGAGGCGCAAAAGGAGCGCTGGCTCAGGCCGTTGCTGGCGGGCGAGATTCGTTCCGCTTTTTGCATGACGGAACCCGACGTAGCCTCCTCAGACGCCACGAACATCCAGGCCAAGGCGCTCATCGAGGGAGATCGCGTAGTCCTTAACGGTCTGAAGTGGTGGAGTTCCGGAATTGGTCATCCTCACTGCCGGCTGCTCATCTTCATGGGCGTCACCAATCCCTTTGCCTCGAAGTACGAGCGTCATTCCATGGTGCTGGTGCCGCTCGATACTCCCGGCGTCAAGATCGAGCGCATGGTGCCCGTGTTCGGATCGTACGATCCGCCTTTCGGCCACGGTGAAGTAAGCTTCACCAATGTGCGCGTGCCGCTCGACCACATCATTGCCGGCCCCGGCCGCGGTTTTGAAATCGCTCAAGGCCGGCTCGGTCCCGGCCGCATTCATCACTGCATGCGCACGCTCGGAGCAGCCGAGCGCGCGCTGGAACTTTTGTGCCGGCGTTCGCTGCAGCGAGTTGCCTTCGGCAAGGCGTTGGCCGAACTGGGCGCTAATGCCGATGTCATTGCCAATGCCCGCATTCTGCTGGAGCAAGCCCGCCTGCTTACCCTCAAGGCTGCGTGGATGCTGGATGAAGTTGGCACCAAGGGCGCTCGCAGTGAAATCTCCCAGATCAAAGTTGCGGTGCCCAACATTGCTTTGGAGATTATCGACCAGGCAATTCAAATGCACGGAGGCGCTGGGGTTTCCGCCGATTTTCCTCTGACCGAAATGTTTGCGACGATCCGCACTCTGCGCATCGCGGACGGCCCCGATGAAGTGCATCGCGCCCTGATTGCTAAGCTGGAGCTGAGGAAATACCAAGCCAAGAGTTCGGCCTGACCGGAATGAGTCAGAGGGAGCGGGCGAGGGCGCCCGCTCCACATAAGCAAAACAAAATCTTCGCTTCGCCTGGCCTCAGAAGCTGAAGCGCACGCCGAGTTGGATCTGGCGCTTGGGGAAGGCGGAGGTGAAGGTCAGCGGCACGCTCGGCGACGCCGTTCCTCCACCCACGAGTGCCGTGCCCGGTCGAATGCCACGCACGTTGAACGTCGTGAAGCCCGGCTGAAATCCGAAAAGTGGGCTGACCTCGTTGTTCACGCTGGCATAGTTTGTGCGGTTCGCGATGTTGAATCCTTCCGCCGTAAATTGCAGGTTCGTCTTCTCGCCGAGTTTGTGCTGCCACTTCAAACGCATGTCGAAGTCGATGTAGTCGGGGCCGAGGCCGGTGTCGCGCGGAGCCCCGATCGGACGTTCGTTGGTGATGTGATTGTTGCCGTTTACCTCGCCTCCGGCCAGCAGGTTGAAAGGATGCCCGCTGTGGGCTTCGAAAATCGGAGCCAGCTGAAATCCCGACAAAATACTCTGTCTCCAGGGGCTGTCGAGCACACCCGCGATCACGAGTTTATGACGCTGATCGAATTCGGAAAGCGCGCGATCCAAATTGAGGTTGGTCGGATCTTGCGGCCCGTAGTCGGTGTTGTAATCGGTGGACGTGTCAAAGCCTTTGCTATAGGTGTAATTCCCGAACAAAGTGAAGTGCTCACGGAAGCGTTTTTTGACTTCCAAAATAGCGCCCTCGTAAACAGCGTAGGCCTCAGAACTGTATTGGTTGTTCTGCACAATCAGCGGATTCACAAAGCAGGCGGCGGGATTCGCGCATGGGGAGAGGCCTCCCGGGAACTCCGTGCCGCCGAGCGGGTCGGCGGGGGCCGGGTTACCCGGCGTACCGCCGTTCCAGTTGCGATAGGAAACGGTTTTGCCATTGGCGAGCGTCACCGTGCTGAACGGTGCGGGCAGCAGATTGGTATCGAGCGCGACTGGGATTCTCTGGGTATGAGTATAGATTCCGCTCAGAGACATAGAGAAGCCAGGTCCGAGCTCGCGTTCGATTCCGAAGGAAGCCTGCTGCGCGATCGGGGGACGAAAGCCCGGTTG
This sequence comes from Terriglobales bacterium, assembly GCA_049592035.1. Lineage (GTDB taxonomy): Bacteria > Acidobacteriota > Terriglobia > Terriglobales > Acidobacteriaceae > Acidiflorens. The sequence goes on along the minus strand of JBAWFQ010000297.1, from coordinate 670 downwards.
GTTCACAAAAAGGACCTGCAGAGGAGAGAGGGGGCCGGTGTTGGTCGCGTCGATGCCATATGGTTGGGCACCCGCAAACGGGCCCGCCACAGCCGTCGGTGTGACGCAGGCCTGATTCCCAGCGGTTGGTGTGGTGCACTGAATCAATCCCTGCGCAAACAGGGTCTGAAAAATAGTTGCCGAGCCCGCTATGCCCAATTCCGAAACCCCAGTGATCGGATCCGCATAAATGGAAATCTGCCGGTTGCAAGGGCTGGTGCCAGTGCCGGGGATGATGGGTACTCCGAACTGGGAGACTCCACAGATCGCGCTGACGTTGGCCACTTGGCCGGCGGGCGTGCTGTTCTCGACTGCGGACCGATTCTTGTTCACGACCCCCAGGCTCAAATCGACGTCGGGAATCTGAGCGTCGATGGGTCCGTAGAAGATTCCATAGCCCGCGCGAATCACCGTCTTGTGATCCTTGAAGGGGTCCCACGCGAAGGAAATGCGGGGGGCAAAATCCTTCTTATAGGTGGTCAAAGGCGCAAATTGCGAGTCCAGTTCCCAACGGAGACCGTAGTTCAAAGTGAAGTTCGGCGTAATCTTCCAGGAATCCTGTGCGTAGAGTCCGGTGAGCGGCCGGTTGTAATCCGCAATTGTCGGATTTCCGAAACCCTGCTGGTAAATC
>JBAWFQ010000296.1:0-5131 GCA_049592035.1 Terriglobales bacterium | reverse complement strand
CAGGAAATGGAAATTGCCCGCCAGGTGCAAGCGCGGCTTTTTCCGCAAAAGCTGCCCGCCATGCAGACCCTCGAATATACCGGCGCCTGCATCCAGGCTCGCAAGGTCGGCGGAGACTACTACGACTTTCTAGAGCTTCGTCCCGGCCGCCTGGCGCTGGTGCTCGCCGACATTGCCGGCAAAGGAGTATCTGGAGCCCTGCTGATGGCCAATCTGCAAGCCAACTTGCGCAGTCAATATGCGATCGCCGTCGACGATCTCCCGCGGCTCCTCACTTCGGTCAATCGTTTGTTCTACGAGAATAGCGGCGATGCCAGTTACGCCACCTTATTTTTCGCCGACTACGATGACTCCACCCGCAAGCTCCGCTACGCCAATTGTGGACATCTTCCCCCACTCCTGCTGCGTGCTGGCGGAAGCTCACCGGGTGAGACGCCAAAGGCAGAGTGGCTGAGTTCCACCTGCACCGTTATGGGATTGTTTGAAGCTTGGCATTGCGAAATTGCGGAAGTGCAGCTAGCGCCAGGTGACATGCTGGTCCTCTACACCGATGGAGTCACCGAGGCCGAGAACGCAGACGAAGAAGAATTTGGCGCATCCCGTTTGCTCGATACGCTTGCCAGCCATTCGCACCTTCCCGTAGAACCGCTTCTTCAAACCGTGGTAGCGGCGGTCCAGCAATTCAGCGGTGGAAGCGACCAGCAAGACGACATAACTCTGGTGATTGCCCGCTGCCTGGCCTAATAAGCTTCCAATCGCGGTGGTAACTCGGGCGCCTGATTAGTCAAGCGGGTGCGCCACTTCTCGCGCTTTTCGAGAAGTGGCCTCTGTGGACACCTCCAGTCGTCGTCCCTCCGCAATCACGCGTCGCGCAAAGCCGAGCTTCAGAGCTTGCATAACCGTCGAGCGGGTCTTCTCTTGCGATTCGCTGATAAGAAGGTGAATATGTTCCGGCATGACCACGTAGCCAACCACGAATTGATAGCGTCTGCGCATCTGTTCCAGTACGGTGAGAAACAGATCGCGACGGCGCGAAGTGCCGAGCAACGGCTGCCGCCCATAACAACTGCACGTAATGAAGTGTAAGTCTCCCGCGCCGTAGCGCACAGTGAAAGCCACTTCTCGAAAAGCGCGAGAAGTGGCGCACCCACGGTTTGTTGGGTCAACGTTCCAAGACAAACCCGCGTTATACTCCCGACGTTAATGTGGCCCACCCGCCTGAATCCGCCGCTCGAAAACTCATCGCGACTGAACAAAAGGCGAATCCGCGAAATCCGCCCGCCAGAAATAACTTAAGGGTGGCCATTTAACCACAGCCCGGGCCCAACATTATCAACGACTTGAGGCCAATTCGCCCTCCTCGCCATGACATATATATTAGTACGTACATAAATTGTAGTTACAAAACGTTTCACGTGGAACATTTTGTAACTACAATTATTGTACGTACAATTCCGGGCGGTGAAACGCTGCTGGCTAGGCCGACTTGCCGTCAACCATCGTGTGCGGTCCGGCAGTGGGGGGCTTCAGGTGGAACAAGCGCTGCAGGGCGCTGGTAAGTTGTTCCTGCTCCATCTTCTCGGGGAGTTCCTTGAGTTCGCGGGCCAGCGAGCCGGCGATCTTCTGCGTCATGCGCGCCAGCACGGCATGCAGCATTTCGTCCTGATCCTTGGAGAATGGCCCGTTCTCCAGGCAGAAGGTATCCAGTTCCTTGCCGCAGATCTCGTCCAGACGCAGGCGCAGCGCGACGATGGTGGGTACGACATGCTCCGCCATCAGCTTGCGCCGGAACCCCTGGGCCTCGACCTGCAGAATCTTCTGCGCCTCGGCGACAGCGGCTTCGCGCTGGCTGGCGTTGTGGTCGGCCACGCTCTCCAGATCGTCAAAGTCAAACAGGGAAATGCCCTCTACGGTGCGGACGGCGGAGTCGATGTCGCGCGGCATGGCGATATCCACGATCACCAGTGGCCGTTGTTTCAGGTTGCGCCCACGCACCATTTCTTCGGCCTCCGCGCGGTTGAGAACGGTGTGGGGACAGGACGTCGAACTGATGATGATGTCAGCGTCGGCCATGTGTTGCCACCGCTCTTCAAACGGAATGGCAACGCCACCGAGCTTGGCCGCCAGTTCGGCGGCGTGTTCCAGGGTGCGATTGATGACGATCAAACGGGTGGAGTTGGCTCCCTGCTTGATTAACTCACGGGCGGAGAGTTCGCTCAATTGGCCCGCGCCCAGCACCAGCACTTTTTTGTTTTCGAGAGTGCCGAAAATTTGGCGTGCGAGTTCCACGGCAGCATAAGGAACCGAAACCGCGGTCTTGGCAATGGCCGTCTCGGTGCGCACACGCTCGGAGACGATGAGTGCTTTTTGCAACACACTATCCAGGTAGCGGCCCGTGGCTCCAACTTTCTGCGCGTGCTGCCATGCTTCTTTCACCTGGGTGACGACCTGGGGTTCGCCTACTACCATGGAGTCGAGGCTGGAAGCCACGCGGAAGATATGCAGGAGGGCGGCTTCATCGAGCAGGCGGTAGAAGTGTTTCCACTCGCAGAGCTTGAGTCCGCAGGAGGCGGCAAGCAAGCGCATGACCGAGTTGGCGGCGAGGGTAACATCGCCGGCCCACAGCCAAAACTCGGTGCGGGTGCAGGTGGCGAGTACGATCACCTCTTCGATTCCTTCGGCGCCGGACAACTGCGTCAGGGCATCGTAACGGCGGCTCTCGTCGATCCAGAAGCGCTCGCGCACGGCCACTGGAGCGGTACGGTAGTTGAGCCCCACGACCATTAGAGTCGGTTCCAAGATTCAGCTCCTGGCAGACCGCTGCCACGTACGGTAGAGCACACGGCGGGCCAAAATCACCATTTCGCCAGAAACCTACAAATTTTTCAGTTAGTTAGGGAGGTTATGCACAGAAACGAAGTAGACTTTTTGAGCTTAGATTGTGGGATTACACGCTAAGCGGGGTCATTTGGCTCGATTAAAGCCTCGAATCATTAGTAGCTAGATTTTCAATATGTTAAACGCAATACTTCGATGATTCAATGACCTTACTCGCACCGGTTTAGCGCGACGCTACCACCGGCGTAATCTCTATCCCCTTTTTCAATCCTTTTGCTTGTGGTTGATGGACGCAGAACGGCTCCTCATCGAGATAGTTGCCAGTAGCGGCATAGGCGCGTGCGCGGCAACCCATGCATACGTTGCGGAACTCGCAGCAGCCGCATTTTCCCTGCAGGTTGTTGGTGTCGCGCAATTCGTTGAACACTACCGAGTTCTGCCAGATGTCGGCGAAGGCCTGCGTTCTCAAATCTCCCGCGAGGGCTGGCAAGTAACCGCAGGGATAAACTTCTCCCTGATGAGAAATGAAACACACGGCGGTCCCGGCCAGGCAGCCTTTGGTCATGGCGTTCATGTCGGAAGGATGACCTCCTGGGTGTCCAACGGGCTGTCCTAGGCCATGGGGCTTCAGCTCGATGCCGGTTGAGCCAGGCATGGTCATTTCGGTGGCGCCGATGGCTGGTGACGAATTTGCGGCTTCTACTGCCGGCTTAGCGGCGTGGGCTGCGGCTGCGGCGGCCTCGGAACGGTGTTCGGCGGCTCTCCGCTGGCGCACTACTCGGAAGTAGTGAGGCGCGCAGGTTGCCTTCAGTTCGATGCCACCTTCGAGCGAGCGATCGTAGAACCAGTTCAGCATCTGCTCGTATTCTTCGGGCGGAACCATTTGCTCGGCGGCGATATCCACACCGCAACCTACGGGCACTAACAGGAACGTGTGCAGGGCGTCGGCTCCGATGGACCTTGCCAGATCGAGGACGGCGGGAAGCTGATGAGCATTGTGACGGGCGATGGTGGTGTTGATCTGCACCGACATGCCGAGATTCTTCAGATTGCGGAAACCGGCAATGGCGGCATCGAAGGCTCCGGGAATGCCGCGGAAGGTGTCGTGAGTGAGCGCATCGGCTCCGTCTAAGCTGATGGCTACGCGCTGCACTCCGCTATCGACGATCATGCGCGCGACATGCTTGGTCACGAGTGTGCCGTTGGTGGCGAGTGCTACGCGCAATCCTTTGTCGGTGCCGTAACGCGCCAGCTGAAAAATATCGGAACGGAAGAGCGGTTCGCCGCCACTCAGTACCAGAATGGGAGTAGACACCTCGGCAATCTGATCGATGATATCGCGGGCTGCTTCGGTGGAAAGATCGGAGGGAGCGCTCAGCTCCGTGGCCGTGGCGCGGCAATGAATGCAGCGGAGATTGCAGCCTTTGGTTAACTCCCAGAAAATCAATCGTGGCTTGTTCTTGCTCGCTTGAATCGCATGCCCATTGCCGTTTGAGGAAGCCATATGAATTTCACCCCTACTTGAACTGGGATCGAACGCCCACCCACGAGGCAACGATAAGGGAGAGCAGTACGCTTCGCGGTGACATTGATCACCTGAAATTGTGATGTTGGTCACTAGGGAGAATCGGACCATTTGGCAGTCAGACCCCTCCCCCGACGGTCTTTTAGAATCAAAGATTTAGCGGGTGAATTCCGCCAGATCTTTGAGGAATAAGGACTTACTTGTAAAGTATTTATAAATCAATGATTTAGCTTGTATTTTTCGGTATGTTTTCGGGTTGTTTCCCGCTAGGTCTTTGAGAAATAAATACTTTAGCGGTCAGGGAGCGGCGCGTATGCGTGCCAGGGGCTGATGTAATGCCCTTGCCGATTGCGTCAGGGACTAGTGCAGCGCTTTTCTCGCAGCTCGTTCTAGCATTAGACTCGACCACACAATATTGAATTGTTCCACCGTAGCCGCCAATCCTCTTAGAAAGTCGTCGTGCGTCCCTCCCGTTGTAAACGGATTGAATCGGATGCGGGGGCGGCTTGCCAACACTCGCCATGCTTCGTCAGGCGTACCTTGTTTGAGATTCGTACAGACTTGTCCCACCAACAGGTCTGCGGCTTGCAATGGAGCTAGTTCCTCATCGTCACCCTCTGTAATCGTCCCAATCGAAGCCGTGGCCTCAATGGGGAAGTATTTCTTAAATTCCCGAGCAAAGGCAACGCAGTCAGGGAAACCATCCGAGCCTGCATCGAAGACAAAATCAACGGGCGTTGTGCGATTAAGCTCCAGTTCAGTCTGCCT
>JBAWFQ010000295.1:0-13504 GCA_049592035.1 Terriglobales bacterium | reverse complement strand
GAAGGCCGCCGCCTCTGCATCTCCGATTTCTTCGCCGCGCCCTCCTCCGGCAAAATGGATGTCCTGGGCCTCTCCCTGGTCACAATCGGTTCCAAGGCCTCCATAGAAACGCAGCGTCTCTTCGAAGGAGGAGAATACACCCGCTATCTCTATCTCCACGGTCTAAGCGTGGAGACCGCCGAAGCGTTAGCCGAATTCCATCATAGGAAGATGCGAGAAGAGTTAGGCATAGCCGCGGAAGATTCCCCGCACATTCGCGATCTCTTTCATCAGAAGTATCGCGGCTCGCGCTATTCTTTCGGCTACCCCGCCTGCCCGAACCTGGAGGATCAGACGAAACTCTTCACGCTGCTAAAGCCGGAAGAAAACGTCGGAGTGCGCCTGACCTCAGGCTTCCTGCTGGAACCGGAGCAGAGCACCTCGGCAATTGTCGTACATCATCCAGCGGCCAAGTATTTTGTGGTCTAAGAAGGCGTTAGCCCGCCGCTACTTCACCATCTCCGGCGCTACCCACTTCACCCCCAGTTGGTCGTACAGGAACTCCAGAATGTAGGTGCCCATCGCGATGCGCTGATCTTCCGCGGACCCGATGCCGCCGTGTCCGGAATTAGAGAAGCTGATGAACAGGATCGGGTTCTTCGAAGCGTTGGCCGCTTGCAGCGCTGCTGTAAACTTCCGCGAATGCCAGGGATCCACCCGCGGATCATTCTCGCCCACCATGAACAAAACGCTCGGATACTTCACGCCGTCGCGCACGTGGTGATACGGTGAGTAGGCATAGAGCGCCTTGAATTGCTCCGCGTTCTTCACCGAGCCATATTCGGTGGTGTTGTATTGGCCGTTCTGTGTCGTCTCTGAGCGCAGCATGTCGTAGATTCCAGCCACCGAAACCACCGCGCGAAATAGGTCGGGCCGTTGGGTCAGCACTGCACCCATCAGCAAGCCGCCATTGCTCCCGCCCTCGATGCCCAGCTTCGCGGGATTCGTATATCCCGCCTTGATCAGCAACTCGGCGGATGCGATGAAGTCGTCGAATACATTCTGCTTGTGGGTCAGCATCCCGCCCCGGTGCCACTCCTCGCCGAACTCACCGCCGCCGCGCAGATTCGCAATCGCCATCACGCCACCAGCGTCCAGCCAGGGAAGAATTCCGGGATCGAAGTAGGGCGTCATACTTATGTCGAATCCGCCGTAGCCAGTGAGCATAGCCGGGCGCTGTCCATCAAGTTTGGTCCCTTTGCGCCGGAATATGTTCACCGGGACCTTCGTCCCATCCTTCGAAACCGCGAACTCGCGTATCACCTCTACATCGGCCATGCTGACGGGAGAGGTCTCACGCACGGCAGTGACAGTCACCTTCTTCGAAACCGGATCGTAACGGAACCATGCCGTCGGATCGACGTAGCTGGTGTTGCCGAAAAGGATTTCATCGCCCTCAAGCGGCAGAATCTGAGTGATGGTCGAAACCGGCTCGGCCGGAACCGTGCCCAGGTCGCGCCCCTCATGATCAAAGATGCGAATCTCACTGGGCCCGCCGATAAGCTCCGTTACATAGAGCCGCGAAGCAGTTGCCGCGAAACTGGGCTGCAGTCCAGCGAGGGAAAAACGAAAATCCTGAATGATCGCCTTGCTTTCCGGCACAATCGTCTTGGCATTCTTCAACTCCGGCGCGGAGAGCGCTACCCGCAGCAACTTGCCGTGCGGCGCATGATCGCGCGAGAGCATATACAGCGAGTCACTGCCGAAAGCGATGGCCTTGATACCGTCCTCGAAGTGCGTGATCTGCGTCCACTTGCCATCGCGACCGCGCAGGAAATGCTCATAATCACCGCCGTCGCCGTTTTCGACCATCGCCAGCAGATATTTGCCATCCGCGCTGCTGCTGAACACGATCTCCGCAATACGCGGAAAATCCTTGCCCAGTACGTACGTGTCGTCGCTCAGCGGCGTACCCAGTTTGTGAAAGTAGAGTTGGACATAGAAGTTCAAGTCTTGTGCCGGACGTTCGCCTTCGCGCGGATACCGCGTGTAGTAAAATCCGCTGCCGTCCGGTTCCCACGCCACACTGCCGCCGCCGATAGCCGTGACGTGCGGTATGACATCAGAAAGCGCTTGGCCTGTGGCCACGTCATACACATGCACCGTCCCCGATTCCGTTCCGCCTTGTGCTAGCGACACCGCGACTTTACTGCCGTCGTTCGAAGGTACGTAGAACTGGATCGCGGTAGAATTCGTGGCGTCAATCTGCGTCGGGTCGAGCACCACGTGCTTCGACGCCAGATCGTCTGGCGAGCGCAATGTCACCAGCATGTCTTGCTGTTTTTGAGGCTGCGAATTCATGGCAAACAGAACTCCGCCGCGCCGCTCCAAATCGTAGAAACTGGGCGAACGCGCGTCGTCCAATTTCTTCAGGAATTGCTGGATCTCGGTGCGTATCGGCAAAGCATCCAGAATCGCGCGAGCATGCCCATCTTCGGCCTGCGTCCACGCCATCGTCTCGGCACTCTTGGCGTCTTCCAGCCAGCGATAGTCGTCCGTGACCTTGACGCCGTGGTATTCATCCACCACCGGACGCTTGGGAGTCGCCGGCAGCGGAGGCGCCGCCATCTGCCCCTTGGCTGTAATCAGACCAAAGAAAACAACAACAAGCACAAGCGTACGACGGTAATACATGATTTCCCCTCCGTGAGACGGTCTTATTCTATGAATTCAGCCGATTCAAAGTGCATGGCAGCGCCAAGTATAGCGAAGTTCGACCATCTCATGATTGATTCCATCCAGATGGAAGTCCGCGCCCGCCCTTCTGCGTGAAGCCCAAACCCCACCCGCCGCATCCAATCCCACAATGGAGGTAACTATGCACGTCGTTCTTGGAGCAAGCGGCAACACCGGTCACATTGTGGCGAAGAACCTTCTTGCCCACGGAGAGAGGGTTCGTGTCGTCGGCAGAAACGCGGCTCATTTACAACCTCTCACGGCCCAAGGCGCGGAGATCTTTATTGGCGATGTAACCAATGCAGCCTCTCTGACCCTGGCCTTTCACAAAGCACATGCGGCCTACGTCATGATTCCACCCAACCCCACCAGCAACGACTTCCGCGGTTTTCAGGAGACCGTCAGCGATGCCATCGCTGCGGCAATAAAAGACGCGGGAGTGACAAATATTGTTTCGCTCAGCAGTTTCGGAGCCGACAAAGACACCGGTACCGGACCCGTGGTCGGCCTTCACAACCTCGAACAAAAACTCAATCAGATCGAGGGTTCGAACGTGCTCCATCTGCGCGCTGGCTATTTTATGGAAAACACGCTCCCCCAGGTCGGCGCCATCCGCATGACCGGCTCTGCCATAGGACCGGTAGCCCCTGACGTCAAACTCCCCATGATCGCCACCCGCGACATCGGCGAGGCCGCCGCCGATGCCCTGTTGCGCCTCGGTTTCCGCGGCAAGCAGACCCGTGAGTTGCAGGGACAGCGCGATCTCGATTACACCGAGGCTGCGGCCATTATCGGCAAGGCTGTCGGCAAACCCGGTCTCGGATACATCCAGGCACCCGCAGATCAGATTCGCGCCGCCATGGTGCAGATGGGGATGTCGGACAATTTCGTCGGACAAATCCTCGAGATGGCAGGCGCCCTCAACCGGGGACACATGCGGGCCCTCGAACCCCGCACTTCGCACAACACCACGCCGACCTCGTTCGAAACCTTCGTCGCCGATGCCTTTCTACCGGCCTATCGGCAACAAGCCGCAGCCTAAAACCCGCATGGGGCGGATGCCCGTCGGGTGCCCCACGTCTCGCGCTGTTCGAGACGTGGGTGCCGATACTACCTCGACTCTTCACGGGAATGACGCCCTCCCGAACGGCCCATTGGATCGCAGAGTTGGATTATACTGATCCGTTTTAATTCCCGAAGGAGAGAGAATATGCTGCGTAACACTTTGCTGATCGTATGCTTGGCGCTCGTCGCACTCACCGTCGCCTGCTCGAATGCCCCCACTCCTCCCACTCCACCACCTGACACGCGCGCCGCCGATGTGCAGGCGGTGAAAGACGTCGAGGCCGCCTGGGTTAAAGACGCCGCCACCAAAGACCCCGATAAGTGGGTCAGCTACTTTACCGAAGATGGCTCCGGCCTCTACCCCGGGGGCCCAATCCTGAACGGGAAGGCCGCCATTCGAGCGGCCATAGCGCCGTTTCTTGCCGATCCCAATTTTTCCCTGACTTTCCAGTCCACGCGGGCAATGGCCTCCAAGGGCGGAGACATGGTCTATTCCGAGGGCACCTACACCATGACTATGACCAATCCGAAGACCAAGAAGACCATGACCGACAAGGGAAAGTATCTGACTGTCTATACCAAGCAGGCCGATGGAAGCTGGAAGGCCGTCTCCGACACCTACAACTCCGATTCGCCGATGTAAGCGAATGACGCAGCGTCGATTAGTTTTCGGGGAACGTTAAGTGCTCGCGTAGGGCAGGCCGGGGGCCCCAGCACGCCTGCCTTTGGCGTGATGGGGTGGAGGTGCCCCACCTGCCCAGCCGAGCGCAGCTCGGCAGCTCGTTGGCAGAAGAACGACTACAAAACCTCTTCGAGGCACTCCGAGGGTGTGGAAGAAGCCGTGCGCGAGTGCATGCGCACGATCAGCACCCCCACCAGAACCGCGCTGACCAGCATGACCACACGAATGTAAAGCCCAGCGTGAAATGTCTGGTCGCCGGCAGCGGTTCGCAGCAACCCGGAACTGGCGCTGATAGTGCAGAATGCGAAATAGATCTTTTCCATCCACCCGCGGGAAATCACAAGCAGCCAAAAAAGAATAGAAGAGACGATGGCAAGGATTCCGCAGAGAATCCACGTGCCACGCGATACCGTGGACGCTACCCAGATCCCGGACGCCGGGTTGGCCGCAACCATCTGCCGCACCGCAATCAACAGGAACACGATGGAATGCGCCAGCGCGACCACAGCGCGTTTGCGGTTGGTCAAAATGGAAAATCCGCCCATGCGTAATTCACAGTACCGGAAATGCGGCCATAAGGCTGTGATCCAGGTCACGCAAGGGCAGAACCTTTCGTTACACTAGTCACCCCTCGTTTCCTTTTGACAGGGGGTTTGTGGCCGGGGAGAATGACGGATATTCCAGCGTGCCGGAAAATCCTAGTCCACAACCGTAGTCCACAACTGGAGAGCAAACTTATGAATAAGACGATTGTCGTTGCTGTTCTTTCTGTGTGTTTGTCGTTTGTTGCCGGAATCGCCGTCGCCGATAGAGTGCATGACTGGCACGATCTGGACGCGGTTCATAGCCACGTGCAAGAAGCGATCCACGAACTGGACCACGCCCGCGAAGCCAACCACTACGACATGGCCGGGCATGGCGCAAAGGCAGAGCATCATCTGCATGAAGCAGAGCGTGAGCTGCACGAGGCGGTCGAGGCGATTCGGGCAGAGCGGTAGAAGAGATCTTTTATCGGCCATCAGCTACCGCACCACCAAGCGAAGTTTCCTGATGGCGGATAGCTGACAGCAGATGGCTAATTTTCTGTTCTCAGCGCGGAAAATGTCTCCGCGCTTTTTTATTCCGGCAAAGCGTGCTGATAATTCTTTCCTACTTTCGCGTTGTCCGTGCCCGCTCAGGCGTCAAGCGAGACGGGAGACTCTGCGCTGACAGCTTCGCCGGCGAGCGCGACCTGTTGAAATTGCTGCTCCAGAGTCGTGTAGGCCTGTTGCGCGCCCGTAAGGTTGCTGGACGCAAGACCCTGGCCCACCGTGTTGAGGTCCTGAATCGGAGAACTCGGGCCGCCGGACGGGCCGCCGTTCCAGCCTCTCTTGTCGTGGGGAATGGGGTTGGTCGAGCGAAAGCCCGGGCCCTTGAGATCCTGCTGGACCGTACTCAAATCCTTCTGCGCGGCCGAAAGGTTGCCCGATTTGAGATCGGAACCGAGCTGGTTGAATGCCTGCTCGACAGGGCTGGTCTTGGCGGCGTAAGTACTATTTGAGGCCGCGCCGGACGTGGCCGCCGACTGCGTAAAGGCTTGTTGCAAGGTGGCGAAGTCGGATTGCGCAGCCGACAGATTGCCCGACTGCAGATCCTGGCTGAGCTGCTGCACTGCCTGCTGCATCGGGTTGGCGCCCAGTTGGTACGGATTGAAGGCGTTGCTTTGAATCCCAGAGATGGACATCGATGTACCTCCATTAAAGTTGAAGAAACGTCCCGCAGGAATTCACCACCAGACTTTCAGATGCTGACCGCCGGCGAAGTTCCAAGTGGACCCGCTGGAGTTGGTGCACGCGCGATTCCATCTGCCTGGGCAATAGTGCGCAGCGAGAGTTGAGCATTTTGCGGCGATTTCCGTACCGCGACTCCCCGTGAAACAGCGCGAACGGTCGGGATCGGCAAACCCTGCAGGGGATACGGAGGCAAGAGTTGCCGGTTGTCGTAGCGCCCGCCGGACAGCCGCCGGGGCGGCGGCGCTACGCTCAGCCGTGAAGCGGCAGGAATCAAACGGTCACAGTACTGGCGATGTATCAAACCCAATTCTTGAAACCCAATTCAGAATCGGTAAACTGGTCCACATGGCGCGAAACTTCAAAGATCTGTCGGAGCGCGAGATCCTGGCGCTCGCGATTTCGCTCGAAGAAGAAGATGGCCGAGTCTATGCGGATTTCGCCGATGGTCTGCGCGAAACATATCCGGCAACGGCGAAACTGTTCGATGACATGGGAGCCGAGGAATCGGGCCATCGGGCGTCGCTGATCGCAACCTACCGAGAGCGCTTCGGCGACCACATTCCGTTGATCCGGCGGCACGATGTGAAAGGCTTTGTGCAGCGCAAGCCGATGTGGCTGGCGCGTCCTTTGAAAATCGAAAACGTGCGCAAGCAAGCCGAGGTCATGGAGTTGGAGACGCGTCAGTTTTATCAGAAGGCAATGACGCACGTGACCGACGCCGGGATCCGCAAACTGCTCGGCGATCTGGAAGAGGTCGAGCGCAAGCATCAGGTGGCCGCGGAGGCGATGGAGGAGAGTATTCCGCAGTCGGTCAAGAAGTCGGAGGACGAAGCCCAGCGCAGATTGTTTGTGTTGCAAATTGTGCAGCCCGGCCTGGCCGGCCTGATGGATGGATCGGTCTCGACGCTCGCGCCTGTCTTTGCTGCCGCGTTTGCCACCAGGAGCAGCAACGATGCATTTCTGGTAGGGCTCGCCGCCTCAGTTGGAGCGGGAATCTCAATGGCGTTCGCTGAAGCGCTGTCGGACGACGGATCGATGACCGGGCGCGGACGTCCCATTCTGCGCGGCGCAGTGACGGGATTGATGACGACGGCCGGCGGAATTGGACACACTCTTCCTTTCCTAATCAAAGACTTTCACGTAGCATTCGTCGCGGCGGTGATCATCGTGGCTCTGGAGTTAGCGACGATCGCGTGGATCAGAAATCGCTACATGGATACTCCACTCCTATCGGCAGCATTTCAGGTGGTAGTAGGAGGAGTGCTGGTGTTCGCCGTAGGCATCTGGATAGGCAGCTCGTAAGGAATGAGGCCTTTGCTTTTGCTCGCGTAGGGGCAGGTGCCTCACCTGCCCAGCCGAGCGCAGCTCGGCAGGACCACGGCACGCGACAACGAGCAACACTCGAGCCAGAGAGATCGGTCGAAATAGCAAAAACTCTGCGTCCCCGCGCCCCCACCCGCGATCTATTTCCTATGGAAGCAACGCTTCGTCCTCCAGCATGGAAGACCCTCCTGGCCTTCTCCATCATTTACTTCGTCTGGGGATCGACCTTCCTGGCAATCCGCATAGGCGTGCGCGAAGTCCCGCCGCTGGTTCTAGCGAGCATGCGCTTTTTCGTCGCCGGAGTCGTTCTTTTCGCATGGATGCGTCTGAAAGGTACGCCATCTCCATCCCGCCGCGAGTGGCTTTCAGCTTCGCTCCTCGCGGTGTGCATCTTTGTCGTCGATTACGGCTTGTTGTTCTGGGCCGAACAACGCGTGCCCTCGGGAATCGCCGCCGTCATGCTCGCGACCATTCCAGTATTCATGGCGCTTTCGGAGATCATCTTTCTGCGCACGCAACGCCTTACACTACGCCTTTCCCTGGCTCTTTTAGTGGGCATCGGCGGAGTCGCTATTCTAGTGAGCCGAACCCTAAGCCAGAGTTTGGGTGAAGCGCCCATCGATCGTGCGGGAGCGCTCGCGCTCGTGATTGCCGCCATAAGCTGGTCGATTGCCTCGGCCCTCGCCCGCAAGCTGCCCCTGCCCGAATCAAAAGTCATGAGCTCCGGAGCTCAGATGCTATCCGGAGGAATCTTGCTGGCGCTGACCGCGGCCATCCTCGGCGAGTTCCGCGGATTTCGCATTCAGACAGTTTCAAGAGGCGCCTGGTACGCGCTGGCCTACCTGATCGTAGCCGGTTCCATCGTCGGTTTCACCGCCTATGTGTGGCTTATCCATCATGAATCGCCGACCAAAGTTGGTACCTACGCTTATGTCAACCCCGTAGTGGCTGTGATCGTCGGATATTTCCTAGGTGGTGAGACCGTCGGTCCAAGAACCCTCCTCGGCACCTTGCTGGTGTTAGTCAGCGTTATTGTGATTACCACCACGCGCGCCAAGAAGCCCGTCGCACAGCCCTTGACGGAGTCGCTGCAGCAAGCGACCGAGCCATAACGATGGCTTTACAGTTTGCTGAAAAACTCGCGTTTCGTATCAGGGCATCGCTTTAGCGATGCCACAAGTCCTTTAAATTGAGATGCCCCTTTAGGGACCGAGCAGCGCCAACCGAGTTGTTCAGCAAACTGTTTAGTTAACGGCTATAGATAACGATTACTCACTTGGCCGGAGATAAGATCCGCTCGATTTGCTGAATATGGTTGATATCGTGTCCTGCGATCATGCGGACGAGATGCTCGATCGATTCCTGACCGCGCTCGGCATGTTGTCCAAAATGCTTCCACTGCTCCGGCGAAAGCGATTTCAGCAGCGCCAGATTGGCTTCGCGCACCGTGCGCTGTAATTCAATGGATTTGCGAGGCTCCCGTTTCTCGTAGTGTCCGGCAGTGACCCAGGCGTCTTGATCGAACGCTTGCACCGGTCCTCCCGGAGCTCCGAGAATCAAGCGCATGCGCCAGCCAACGACGATTTCAACGTCAGCAAGGTGAGCCAGGATTTCGGCGACCGACCACTTGTCGGGCGCGGGACGCTTGCGCAGTTTGGGCGTCGGGATGCCTTTGATAAGGCGAGCAAGCTTCTTCGGCGTTGTGGATTGGACTTTGATCGGATCTTGTCCCTGTGCGTTGGCCAAGATTCGCTGCGTGTATTGCTGAACGGTTTCCGACATCTGAAATCTCCCTAATGTAGATTTGCGCTACTCGCCCAGCGCCGATTATAACGTGGCAGGAATTGCGCCGGGAGGGCTTGGACAATCCCCTGACCATTGGTCAAAACAACGAACAGCCCGCCATTGAAGAATCGACCACCCGCCCTAAAAGAGCCATTGAAAAGTCGTTTACCAGTGCTGTATCTTGCCTTGACCGGCGGTCAATCGATTTTGGGGAGTTGGGCCATGGAAGGAATCACCAGCAGTCTCGCGAAACCGACGCAGATGAGGCGGGGCGGCAGGCCACGCCCGCGCTCGGAAGCGAAACGGGCGCGGATTGTGGAAATAGCGATCCGGCATTTTGCCGAACGCGGATATAGTGCGGCGCGCGTCGAGGATATCGCGGCGCAGCTAGGCATTGCCAAGGGATCGGTATTTCAGCATTTCAAAAGCAAGGATGGATTATTTTTCGAGGCCTATAAAAAAGCGGTCCAGTCGTTTCCAAAGTACATGCAGGCGCCGGCTGCGGCGCGGGAGCGGGGATTTTTTGAACTGCTGCGCTATTGGCTTGGATGCACCGAGAATATGGTGCGCGATAACTGGTCGTCGTACCGAATTTATCTGATCGGCAATTATGGGACAGATCTGGCATTGCGCCGCGAGATCAATCGATTTCTCGTCGAGGAGGATCCCTACGGATGGCGTGAGTTTGTCAGCTTCGGAGTAAGTCGCGGAGAATTGCGGGCCGACCTGGACGTGGACATGATCGGCTCGATCCTGGAGTGGACAATGGACCGGTTTCAGGATGCGCTGCTTACCGCCGAGTTAGATCCTGGGTTATTCCGGAAGTCGGGGCCGGTCCCGGAAGAAAAAGAAGCGCGCATCGAGCAGTTTGTCGAATTATTACGGCGCGCGATTGGGTCAGAGAAGATGCAGGGAACCGGACATAAAGCATGAAAGCCGCATGAGCAACAGCAATACCGATACCATAGACCAGATTGTCGCGAGTTATGACGAGACCGCACCCTTGGCGGAAGCGTCAACCATTCCCGCGCCGTGGTATGTCGATGCGCGCATCGCAGAACTCGAGCGGCAAACGGTTTTCTCGCGCACCTGGCAGGCGATGGGACGAGTGGATCAGGTGGAAAAGCCTGGTCAGTTCGTGACCGCAACCGTGGCGGGAGAGCCGCTGGTGGCGGTGCGTGGAAACGATGGCGTCCTGCGCGCGTTTTATAACGTGTGCCGTCATCATGCGGCGGCGGTGGTAACGGAGCCCTGCGGACAGGCCTCGCTTTTGCATTGTCCATATCACGGATGGAATTACGGGCTGGATGGCGCGCTCAAAGGGATGCCGGAGTTCGATGGAGTCAGGAACTTCGAACGTAAGGACAACGGGCTGGTTCCGGTAAAAGTGGCAACTTGGGAGAAGTTTGTATTCGTAAATCTGGATCAAGGCGCCGCTCCATTGCCCGAATTTCTCGGTGGATTGACGAAGCGCGCTGCTCCTCTTGGCTTAACTAGTCTGCATTACTTCACAACTAAAAGCTACGACATTCATTGTAACTGGAAAGTGTTTGTCGATAACTATCTTGATGGCGGCTATCACGTGCCGCACTTACACAAAGGACTTAGTTCGGTATTGGATTACAAGCAGTACACGATCGAGAATGAAGACCGCTATTGCCTGCAGTCAAGTCCAATGGTGAAGTCGGACAAGGACGCGGCGACGGGAACGACACGGAGGGGTGACCGGGCCTGGTATTTCTGGCTGTATCCGAATTTCATGTTCAACTGCTATGAGGGCTACTTGGATACAAACCTCGTGATCCCGGTTGATGTCGACCATTGCCGGGTGATGTTCGATTTCTATTTTAGTGACGTAAGCGAGTCGGCGCGCGCTTACAATGAGCAGAGCACGGCGGTGGGGAATCGCGTGCAGGATGAAGACCTGGGAATTTGTGAGGCCGTGCAACGAGGACTGAAGTCGCGCGTGTACGGTGCTGGGCGGCTTTCGGCGCGCCGGGAAGCCGGCGAACACTTGTTCCATCAGCTGCTGGCATCCGATTTGAAGAGTGGTCTAGCAGGCTGCGGAACAAGTCGATCTTGCGCTTGATTTTGGGTGGCGCAGCGCTTCAGCGCCGCGGTAAGTGCACTGTTGTGCGTGCGGCTTTACAGAGTGCTGAAAAACTAAGTTTCGTATCAGGGTATCGCTTTAGCGATACCACAAGTCGTTTGAAATCAGATGCCCTTTGCACCACTGGTTCTCCGTCTTTGTAAATCCAGGCGTGATTTCGTAAGTTGTGATTCTTGGGAATTTGATCTTAGGAAAATGTGAAGGAACTGGATATGGGAGTGCGTTCACGCTGGTTGCTGGCCATCATATTCTGCGGATGTTCTGCTCTGAGCTTTGCGACGTCCGACTGTCCCGCTCGTCCCGCCGCCGGCACCGTGGTCAACAATCCCTACTCCATTTTCTCGCAGAACGGCGCTCTCAACGCCAAATTCACGATGGCGTACTCGGTGGATCAGGACGGTTATGCCCACTACTGCTACAAATACGACGCGTCCGGTCAAATTGTCGAGGCCCCAACGTTGCGCCTCAATCCAGGAGATACGCTGAATCTCGATGTCCTCGACCGCATTCAAGATGACGATAAAGACGCAAAGAAGATGAAGATGAAGATGAAGATGTCGAGCGCATCCGGTAAGACTTGCGGCGATGGCGGTGACGCGACACTCGACTCCACCAACGTCCATTTCCATGGTTTGAATGTTCCTCCCGTATGCCATCAGGACGATGTACTCGATACTCTGATTCAGCCCGGCTCGCCGGGGTTTAAGTACAGCATCCAGATTCCGGCAACCGAGCCGCCCGGCCTCTATTGGTACCATCCGCATGTGCACGGCTTCACCGAGTTTCAAGTGAATGGGGGCGCGGCTGGCGCCATCGTTGTTGAAGGCATGGAAAAATATCGGCCCGAGGTTCAAGGCCTCTTCGAACGCGTTTTCGTAATTCGCCAGCAATTCCTTGTCCCCTGGGTCCCCGGAGCTTATCAGTTGACCCTTAACTACCAAGTGGTCTCTTCCGAGGGCCTTCGCCCCATTATTCAAATGCCGCCCGGTCAGAAGGAGTTCTGGCGCGTCGCCAATGCATCGCTGCAGGACTTCCTGGAGTTGCAGGTGCTGCAAGATGACCAACCGTACAACCTCACGCTGATCGCGTTGGACGGCTACCCTTTGGCGGAGACCAGAAACGTGAATGAAATTTTGATTCCGCCAGCGGGACGAGCTGAGTTCATCGTGCAAGCTCCGCCAGTTGGGGCAAGCGCGGTTTTCTACACCCAGGCCTATTCCACCGGCCCCACCGGAAACCCGGATGTCGCCACGCCCATTGCCGACATCCAGGTTATCCCCCCCGAATCTTCACACACAGCAAAAGCGGCCGCGCCCGCAACCGCCCCTGCGCCAGCGTCACCGGCATCCGGGGCAGCTTCCACGTCATCTTCCAAGTCAACGCCCGCGCTGAAGTTTTCCGATCTCGCGCATGCAGCGGTGACGGCCGAGCGCAAGCTGTACTTTTCCGAGGAATTTGGCGGTACCAACGGTCCCATCCAGTTTTACATCACAGTGGACGGACAGAAGCAGAGAGTCTTCGAGGCCGACGAGAAACCAGTCATCACCACGAAAGTCGGAGCGGTCGAGGATTGGACCATCGAGAATCGCGCCCTCGAAACCCACGCCTTCCATATCCATCAGATTCATTTTAAGTTGCTCGAGGTGGACGGGAAGCCGGTCACGAATAACGATCTGCTGGATACCATTGCCATTCCGTACTGGTCGGGCCCGGGCACTCCCTATCACAGCGTGAAGGTCCGTATGGATTTCCGCGACCCGACGATAGCGGGCACGTTTGTGTTTCACTGTCACATCCTGCTGCACGAGGATCTAGGCATGATGCACAAAATTCTGGTCGAGCCCTAGTACGTCCCTCATACCTGGTTCTATGAAGGATTTGAGTAGTGCACGGCTCCCGAGCTCGCGGAAAAAGTCGATCTTGCGCTTGATTTTGGGTGGCGCAGCGCTTCTAGCGCTGCGTTCACTGCATTGCTTTGAGCACGGCTTTAGCCGCTGAGGTCGCCCTTTCGACGCGGCTTCTCGGCAGCCGGCTGATAATTCACCGTAAATC
>JBAWFQ010000294.1:0-30089 GCA_049592035.1 Terriglobales bacterium | reverse complement strand
CTGGTGGGTTTCCTGCGCCGCGACCGGCGCTCGAACGAAGCCGCCTTGAAGTATCTGCTTTTGGGAGCATTTTCCTCCGGCATTTTTGCGTACGGGCTCTCGCTGTTCTACGGCATCTCCGGCAGCACGAATCTCGCGGTTATTGCGCGGGCCGTGTCGGCGCCGCAACTTCTGCACAATCCCGTAGTGATCATTGCGCTGCTGACCACCATGGTTGGTTTGCTGTTCAAGATCGCGTCCATTCCATTTCATCAGTGGGCGCCGGACGCTTATGAGGGAGCGCCCACGAGTATTACCGGGTTTATGTCGGTGGCGGTCAAAGCGGCGGGTTGGGCCATGCTGCTCCGCATTTTGGGGTACCCCGTTTTTCTTGTTGGCGGCAGGATGATCGTGCTGGGACTATTTCCCCTGCGCACCCTCTACACACCCGTCATTGTCATCGTCGCCATCGCAACCATGACGGGCGCGAATTTCGCGGCCCTTACGCAGACGAATACCAAACGGCTGCTCGCTTACTCCTCGATTGCGCACGTCGGCTACATGCTGCTCGCGTTCGTGGCCATGGGAACTTCACAGATCGGCAGCCCTGGCTTTTTCGACGGCTTTAAGGGAATCCTGATCTACCTGCTGGTTTACACGTTCATGAATCTGGGAGCGTTCGCGGTGATCGCGTCGCTGCGGCAGCGCAATGTGATTGGCGACGAGCTCGACGACATGGCCGGGCTTTACCAGCGCGCTCCGGTCGAAGCCGTGCTCATGCTGCTGTTCCTGCTTTCGCTGGCCGGAATTCCGCCAGCAGCGGGCTTTCTGGGCAAGTACTACATCTTTCTGAGCCTTATCGAAAGCGGACATTACGGGCTGGCTTCGCTGGGCGTGCTCTACTCGCTCTTTGGACTTTATTACTATTTGAAGATTGCAAATTCGATGCTGATGCGCGCGCCATTGGAGACGGAACGGCTGCCCGTCAGCATCGGAATGCGTTTTGCGGTGGGCGTGACGGCGCTGGCGACGATTGTGATTGGCATTTATCCGGAGCCCTTTATTCGCGGCGTCAACTGGTCGCTCGGGATTGCGCAAACGCCGCACGTGGCGGCCATGCTGCGCTAACTGCGGGCAATTAAGAAAAGTCCCTTCTTGTAATTGCCACAGCAGGGTCGGCCCTGCGAGAACCTGGAGAACGTCCCGTCTGTCCCCACATTTCCTGTCCCCACATTTGTCGGCTTTCGCCGAATTTCTGCTCCCAACTGGATTACAATTCCCGCATGACGAAGCCTTCCGGTAAGGACCCTCTCGTCTCCGCGGCCCGCTATTCCGAGATGGGATTTATTATTCCCGCAGCCGTCCTGCTTGGTTTTTTCCTGGGCAAGTTACTCGACCATTGGCTGCACACCAGATGGCTTTATCTGGTCGGGTTGTTGTTCGGCGCGGTGGTTGGATTCGGGCAGATGATCCGCATGGCTATGAACGCTTCCAAAGATGAATGAGAAACATGAAAAAGATGAGTGAGTAAAGATGATGAATCAGAAAGATGAATGAGCATGAGCATTCCCGCCCGCCCGACGAAATTCCGCCAGCGGAGAACCGCGACCATCCCATGCACGACGATCACATACACGAGGATCACATAGAAGAGAACCGCATAAACATAAACTATGAGCGCATCATCCCTCGCGTGCTGCGCAACATGCTCGTTGCGAGCGTTCTGCTGCTCGCGCCGGAGTTTTGGTTCTACCGCTGGGCTGGATCCATCGGGTTTGCCTTTGGAGCGGCGGTTTCCTACGTCAATTTTCGCTCCCTGACGCGCGGCGTCGAGGGTCTTGCGGATCGCATCGTGAACCGCAACAGCCGGGAGAAAGGCGGCCGAATCATCCTGCGTTTTCTTGTGCGTTATGGGTTGGTAGCAGCAGCAGCCTATGCTATATTCAAAGGTTCTTCCCTGGCGTTCCGAGGCTTTCTGTGGGGGTTGTGCGTGCCCGTGGCAGCCCTAATGGCCGAGGCGGTGTGGGAAGGGTATATGGCTTTCCGGCGGCTGGAGTAAGGTTCCGTGCAAGGGAAAACAGCAGGTCCTTCGCTTCGCTCAGGATGACAACTCTTTAAAGTTGATGACAGATTCTAACTAATCAAATTCTAAGTAATATTGAACTCTGACAATGGAACAACTGGTTTTTACCGCATTTCTAAATCGTCTCTTCGGCCCGGCAGTTCTGGCGTTGTTGCAGGCGCTGCACATTCATCCCAAGCATCCGGCGGCTCCAATTACGAACAGCTTTGCCATGGAGTTGCTGGTGGTCCTGCTCCTTACTGTATTTTTTATTGCCGTTCGCATGCGCCTCTCGGTCGAGCGACCGGGCGCGTTGCAAAACACGATGGAGGGCATCGACGGGCTCATTCAGAACATGGCCAGCGAAACGATCTCGCATCATCCGGAGAAATACGTTCCGTATCTGACCACTCTGGGAATGTTCATCTTGAGTTGCAATCTGATTGGATTGGTGCCGGGACTGGAATCGCCCACGGCGGTACCGATTGTGCCGCTGGGCTGCGCGCTGCTGACCTGGTTCTACTACCACTATCAGGGCCTGAAGGAGAACGGCGCCCTGGGATATTTGAAGCACTTTATCGGGCCGCAGGAGGGCATGCCGATGGCGGTCCGGATATTCCTGCCCATCCTGCTGTTTCCGATTGAGGTGTTCAGTCATTTGGCCCGGATTCTGTCGCTGACCGTCCGTCTTTTCGCGAACATGTTCGCCGGCGAGATGGTGACTTTGGTATTTTTCTCGCTGGTGCCGCTGGGCATTCCGATCATATTTGAAGGACTGCACGTCGGCGTGTCGATTATTCAGACATATATTTTTGTGTTGCTGCCTTGCGTTTATCTGGGAGAGGCGACGGCACACGAGCACTAGAGAAGGTCTCAGGTCTCAGGTGTCGGGTCTCAGAAAAAACAAAACACAATTTCCCTGAGACCTGACACCTGGTACTTGACACCTGCCTTCAGCGTGAGGGCGCCGGCAAAATGCACGGCGTCAACCACCTCCTGCGGGCAATTCATAACAAGGAGAAACAGAATGCGGAAGATGATGATGGTGCTGTTTGTGATGATGATGTTCTCTTTCCTGGCTGTCCCGGCGTTTGCGCAAACGGGTGCGGGCGCAGGAGGTGGGACTAACTGGGTAGCAATTACTTCTGGTTTCGCGATCGCCATCGCCTCTGGGCTGGCGGCGCAAGGCCAGGGAAAAGCAGCGTCCGCGGCTTGCGAGGCGCTGGGACGTAATCCGGCGGCCCGCGCGGGCATTCAGGTGGCGCTGATTCTCGGCCTCGCGTTTATCGAGTCCCTGGTGTTGTTCGCGCTGGTTATTATTTTCGTGAAAGTGGTCTAGGCGAGTCGCGATTTGTGAATTCGGGTTGGGAAGAAGCCTCTGCTTGCGCAGGGGCTTTTTTCTTGTTCAGAAATCGGCCGGCAGGAGCAATGGTTGCGGAGGAGACGCGGCAAGCCGCGTCTCTACGACAGTTTTGCGTGGGGCGCTTCCTGAGAACTGATAGCTGAGAGCTGGTTTAGGTCTTGCGTTCGCCGTCCCAGTTGTTAGCGGCATTGTCGGGGATGGCCTGCAAGGCTTCTACGAGGACGCGGCGGAGGCGATAGCGGCTGTCGAGGTCCATGCCCACGAACTCGAAACCGATTTCGTTGACGCGGGCGCGGCGCAGTAGAACCTCGCCGCGGATCTTCTTCACGCCCAGAGAAATTTCCACGTGGGCTTCGGAGCCGACGCGGAGATTGTCATTGCGCGTGCCCATACCGCCGCCAAGACTCATCTCGCGCATGACAATGTTCGACTTTCCCCAGGAACTGGAGAGTGTGGCGGAAAGCGTGCGCGGCAGAACGATGCGTTCGTAGCGGCGCTGGCGGACCCAGGGGCATCCGGGGCCGGAATCGAGCGGAGCCACGGCGAGTTCGCTGGCCTCAAGGCCGCTTTCGATGAGAGCTTGAGTGCCGTGACGCGGATCGATCTTGGAGAGAGCCTGAATGGCGGCGATGCGCAATTCGCGGTGCTGGGTATGGCCGAAGAATTTCTTGTCGTCGATAATGGCGCGCAGAACCGGAATGGCTTCGTTCTCGCGCAAGCGGCCGAGCGATTCTACGGCTTTCAGTTGCACGAAAGGCGGACGATTATGAGCATCGCCAGCGGTGGCGAGGGCGATGAGGCTGGCACTCGCGTTGTGATCCTGGCTCATGCCGATTTCGTCGATGGCCTCGGGCAGAATGAGGGGGTCGAGCAGTTCGAGCAGTTCGAGCAGGGTGCGTCCGCGGTCGGGCGCGGCGCCGTAGGCGATCTGGCGGACGATGACATCCTGATAAAAGCGGTTGAACTCGCCCATGCGGGCGGGCAGCAACTCGAGCAGAGAGGTGACCTCGAGGCGGCTCAAGAGGCCGACGGTAGAGGCAGCCTGACGGGGCTGGCCGGAGTGCAGGATATCGCGCAGGTCGTCGATGGCGGGGCGTCCGAGTTCGGCAACTAGTTCGACAATGCGATCGCATTCGACGCGCTTTTGCGCGCGGAAGAAGCGGTCGGCCAGGTGTTCGACGGAATTTTTCGGAAGCTGCTGCAGGACGTTGATTAGATCTTCCGGCGCCTGATCGGCGTTAATGGCTTCTTCGATAATTTCAGGCAGGCGATTTTCGATGCCAACGCGGGAGCGGAGATCCTGCCCCAGGGCGGGCCGTTCGTGGCCAACGGCTTCGAGCGAGATGCACAGTTCGGCGACCGCCTTATACTTTTTGCGGCTGCAGGCTTCCTGCCCGAAGCGCGCAAAAGCGGCGCTCAGCAGGCTCTGAATCTCGGAATCGTTTTCCTGGCGCAGTTTCTCGGCGATTATGGCGAGGGCGTTGGGCATAACCTCTTCCGGCGCGGTGGCAAAAAGGTCGGCGAGTTGAGCCAAGCCAGTGGCGGTCTTGCGACGAGGTTCGGCATCCTTGGCGTTGAGGCCGTTGCAGTAGCTGGAAAGAATTTTCGCGGCCAGTTCGTTGTCGTCGCGATCAAAAAGGATCTCCACGAACTGTCGAATGTTGCGGGGGGGCACGCAGGCTGCTTCCCCGGAGAGCAGAACGCTTTTCTTGCCGGCCTCCGGAATCTCGGCCCAGAACATGCGGTCCAGAATGTCGGCATGGGACTCGACCAGAATGCCGGCCTTGGACATTTTATCTTCCTGGACGCGCAGGATCTGGCGGAGCGTGTCCATCTGCCGGCTCATGTGCTCCATCATGTCGTGAACGGCGTTGACCTTGACATCGCCGCGCTGATAACGGTCGAGGGCGAACTTGATGGCCATGCTCTCGGCGGCTTTCATCAGCAGCGGGGTGTCATGGCCCTCGGTCGTTTTGTTCTGAGAAGCCTGCGCCGCTAGACTTTCGAGCAACTGGGCGAGATTGACCTTGGCGCCTTCGGGAGCCTTGGTGATTTCGGCAGCCAGATTTTCCTGGGACGAGTTGGGATCCTGCATCGCCTGGCCAAAATGAGTGAGCAGGCGAATGGTTTGGATGACTTCCTCTTCCTGTAAAGGAACAACGCCGCCCGCCCATGTTCCAGTTCCGGCCGATGTTCCGGCCGACGTTCCGGCCGGCGATGGTCCGCCGGAGCCCGCGCTTATACCCGCCGGTATGGGAATGGTGGGGACGCTGCCCAGGGGCGCGCCGGCTACACCGCCATTGCTCGCTCCCTGAGCGGCCGCAATCAACTGCAGAAGTTTCTGGGGGTCGTTGAGCCACTGCTTGAATTCGGGGCCCAGGGCCTGCGCGGCGAGTTGCGCCGCCAGCGGAATCTCGCCCGTGGTCGGATCAGCGGCGACAAACTTGACCTCATTGATGCGGATGGAGGAGTCTTTGTTATCGCCCAGAGTTTCTTTAATTTGCTTGGCGAATTCCTGCGCCTTGGAGCCGCCCATGGCAAAGGCGCGGACCAGGCGCGTGAAGTCCTCGAGCGTGACCTTGCTGGAAAACAAGATGCTGGAAAGTCCGGCGGCATTCAGCAACTGTGCGAAGCTGCGCTCGGCTTGTCCGGCTTCGAGAGGAATGCCATCGAGAAGAAGTTTGTTGTCGGAGACGCCAAGCAGAAAACCGGTGTCGCTATTTTTCGGCAGCGCTTGTTGCAGTTCCTTCCAGGTGGTTTCGAACTGGCCTTCGGTGCGCTTGTGCGTCACTCCATACAGCCGTGTGTACTTGACCAAGATATTGAGGCTATGAAGGAAGGACCGAGCGGAGGCGCTGCGGCTGGCATCGTTTTG
The DNA here is from genome assembly GCA_049592035.1 of Terriglobales bacterium. Classification (GTDB taxonomy): domain Bacteria; phylum Acidobacteriota; class Terriglobia; order Terriglobales; family Acidobacteriaceae; genus Acidiflorens. The sequence continues at coordinate 23,810 of JBAWFQ010000294.1, read as the reverse complement.
GACGGTGTTAGCGATTCACAGCCTCCTGACGGGTGAGAGTGTTCCTATTAAGACTAAGCGGGAGAGTGACCTAATGCACGATTACGGAGGTAATTGACCCGAACGGTTGAGTCGGGGCGGAGGGTACACGGAGGGGCAGGTCCTTTGGGATGGGGTCGCGCTACACTGGTGGCGGGAATTCAGTGGCAGTTGCCAGTGTAGGTAGCCACTATCCAATGAAGATCGGCGTGCTGTTTTTTGGGGTGTTAAAGGACTTAGTCGGACGATCGGCCGAGACGGTTGATCTGCCTGAGGGCGCAGTTGTGCGGGAGGTGCTCTCCCATTATGCGCGACATGTTTCTGGGTTTGAGGCGATGATGGCATCACTCGCGATCTCGGTAAATCGGGAGTACTCAGGAACGGAGCGCTTGTTGCACGAGGGTGACGAAGTCGGGCTGCTGCCGCCGGTAAGTGGAGGATCGGCGGACGGCGGCGAAGTGAACGAAGTTCATGGCGAAGTCAAGATTGTGCGTGATCCGATTAATACGGAGGCGATAGCGGGACGATTGAAGCGGCCGGAGGATGGCGCGGCGGTGATTTTCGAGGGTGTGGTGCGGAACAACACGCGCGGACGGCGCACCCTCTATTTAGATTATGAAGCGTATGAGGCGATGGCGTTGACGCAGATGGAATCTCTGGCGCGAGAGGCGCGGGAGCGTTTTGGGGTGCGGGGTGCGTCGATCGTCCACCGGCTAGGGCGGCTGGAGATTGGGGAGACGAGCGTGCTGATCGTGGTCGCGGCGGCGCACCGGGGCGCGGCGTTCGAGGCCTGCCGCTGGATGATCGACACGCTGAAAAAGACGGTGCCGATCTGGAAGAAAGAATACTTTGAGGATGGAGCGGTGTGGGCGGACGGGGAAACGTTTCCGGAAGAAATTCGGGGGGCAAGAGGCACACCGGGGAAGCAGGCTGCATCCTAATGAGTGAATCCAAGATGATGCGAATTCCAAAGATGCTGCGCGCTCCGAGCTGCGAGCTGGGAGCAAAGAGTGCCAGGGTTGGCTTCCGGCTCGATGCTCGACGCTCGAAGCTTGCGGGTCGCTTGATGCTGTTTGCTTTTCTTGTCGGTGCCAGCGCTGGCTTGAGGGCGGAGGAGCCGGATACCACCATCAAGGTCGACGTGAAGCTGGTGAACGTATTTGTCACGGTTACGGATGCGCGCGGGGCTCCGGTGGCGAACCTGCAAAAAGAAAACTTTGTGCTGAAGGAAGACGGCAAAGAGCAGAAGATCGCGATCTTCGATAAGGAATCGGCTTTGCCGTTGTCGATCGTGCTGGCGGTGGATACCAGCCTGAGCACCAGAAAAGACCTACCGCTCGAACTGTCCTCGGCGCGCAAGTTTGCGCATGCGATTGTGCGGCCGCAGGATGGACTGGCAGTTTACAAGTTCAGCGAAACGGTGAGCCAAATGGTGCCGTTCACTTCGGAATTGAAAAAAATCGACGAGGGCATCGAGCACCCGCGGCTCGGCTCAGCGACGGCGCTTTACGATGCGGTTTACCTGGGATCGCATGCGCTGACCCGGCGCCAGGGAAGGAAAGTGATGGTAGTGATCACCGACGGCGGGGACACGATGAGCCAGGTGGATTACAAAGAAGCACTGCGCGCGGCGCAGGAGGCGGAGGCGATTATTTATAGCATCATCATCGTACCGATCGAAGCCGACGCGGGACGGGACACCGGCGGCGAACATGCGCTGATTCAGATTTCAAACGATACCGGCGGCAAATATTACTACGCCACGTCGGCGCCCCAACTGGACGATGCCTTTCAGAAAATCAGCGACGAACTGCGAACCCAGTATCTGCTGGCTTACTATCCGTCCGAACGGTATTCGAATTCGGACTTCCGGCAGCTGCGGGTAGATCTGGCAAACGCGCCAGCGGGCGGCCCTTTTCAGTCGCACTACCGCACGGGATACTACACGCATAAGGGGACGTTTTGAAAGTTACCCGAACCCGTGTGGAAGCGGGGCTATGCCCCGCTGGGACGGGGCGCAGCCCCGTCACCACACAATCTAGTAAACTGTTCCATTCCATTGCAGTGGAGATTTTGAGACCTTAGACGCGGAATCGCTTCCAGGTTCTACATGAGGTTCTGCCCCAGGAGAGTCACTTTGTTCGATTGCTCTGGCTTGCGCGTTGGTCGTGGCCTGTTTATTCACATGTTGCTCGTGGTGGTTGCGCTTACGGTTTCGTTGTGGGCGCAGGAAGAGAATCCTAACGCCGGCACGATTCAGGGCACAGTGCGAGATGACGTCGGCGCTCCGGTGGAGGGCGCGCGGGTTTTGTACAGCTCGCAGGCAACCGACACCCGGGGGGCGACGCGTTCGGACAAAGACGGAAAGTATGTTTCCGAAACCGTCCCGCCGGGAGTTTACGTGGTGCGCGTGGAAGGGCGCGACATGATTCCGGTCGAAAGCAGCGTGACCGTGGTGGCGGGAGGGGCGGTAACCGCGGATTTCAAGCTGGAATGGATCAATCCGGGGCCGGTGCGCTTGGAGAGCAAATTCAGCGGGGAGACTCCCGACACCTGGCCAATTGACGGGCGGAACTATCTGAATGCAGGACAGTACGATCCGGGTGTGCAGGCAGTGGACGGACGGACTTACGAACCGGGCAAGGACGCGATCCAATCGCTCGCGATAGGCGGCCAAACGGGGAGGACCACGCACTTCGACATGGATGAAGTTGAGGTGATGGATGAGACCAAGGGCGCTTCCGCGATGAACCTGCCCGCGGAGGCGGTGCGTGAAGTGATCGTGTCGCAGTCTACGCCCGAGTTGTTTCAGTCGCTGAATGCTGCCGGTTCCGTGCGGGTTACGACGCGCTCGGCTGGAGATGAATGGCACGGCAACCTGTTTGGAAATGGGCGGGACCGGGATCTTGGCGTCACAGGGTTTCCAAAGGGAGGTCCGGGTTACAGCCGCCAGCAGTATGGATTTGGAGCGGGCGGGGCGGTGATCAAGGACAAGGCATTTTTATTCGTCGGCGGAGAACGCAGCAAGCAGGATGGCGATTTGCCAATCCAGCTCGGATTCCCGTGCTCGGGTGCGTACATTCCAGGATTGTGCGGGACGACTACTTCCGACCAGCTTAGCCTGCAGAGCGCTTATTTTCGCGAGAATATGCTGACGGCGCGGCTGGATTATGACTTCAACGAAAACATGAAGGGGTTTGCGCGGTTCAGCTACGACAATGTGAACGAGATCGGACCGTCGGATAGCCAGTCGAATTTTCGCAATCAGTTTAACGTTCCGGCGGCGGTGCTGGGGCTGGATTGGAATCAGGGGCGGTTTGTGAGCAGCGCGCGTTTCGGCTATCAGAAGATGGTGAACGCGATCAATCCGGCGCTGGGCGATTCGTTGATTCTGGCGGCAGCGCCTTTTCACATGCAGATCGGATCTTATGCTCTGGGGCCGAGCGTGGACGGACCTCGGCAAACCATACAGCGCGACCTTTTCGGGCGCTACGACAGCCGCACGCTTTACAAGGTGAAGCACACGATCCACTTCGGGGGAGCGATTCACCGCATCACGCAAGGAGATTACTTTGCGCCGGGAAATTTCGGGCCGTCGGTGACCAGTTCGAACGGACTGGATGTGATCAATGCCATCAACAGCAACCCGAGCCTGGTGCCGCTTTTTCCGAACGATCCGCGGGGAGCGGCCGACAATCCGCTGAACTATCCGGTGGGGACGGTCACGATTTTCAACGGCCTGGGAAATTTCAGCGAGAACTCGGCCTTCAATCGCCCGACAGGCGGGCACTTTGACACACGGTTTGAAGGCTACCTGGGCGATACCTACAATGTGATTCCGAACCTGAACATCAGCGTGGGCGTGAATTATGTGCTGGATACCGGGCGCACGAACGGGGACATACCGGCGGCGCTATGTTCGGAGATCAACACCACCATCGTGCAGACTCCTCCTTGCACCACAGGCTTTATTCTCGATCAATTCGATCTGCTGGGACTGCAAAACGTGGGCGCGGGCAATTCGATCGGCAGGCGGGTCGCCGAGCCGAACTACAATTTTGCTCCGCAGGCGGGAGTAGCGTGGGATCCGGGACACAATGGGAAGACAGTGGTGCGGGCGAGCGGCGGATTGTTCTATGACAATTTCCTGCTGCAAAACATATATCAGGATCGCATCAACCGATTATCGAACGGGCAATATAACCGCAGCCTGAATTTGTGCCCGACGGGGTCGGTGCTGTTTCCGGACGGATCGGTGGTGAATTCGGTGACAGTTCCCGGACAGCCCACGCTCGATATCGCCACACAGATTTGCGGGCAGCCGATTGGAAGCGTTGCACCGGCGATCGAAAAACTGCAATCGGAGTTCCTGGCGGCACAGTCGGCGGTAACGGGCGGACCCAACATATACTCGCTGACGAACAGTGTCGCGGATTTTGGCGGGATGCTGGCGCCCGCTTTCAAAACGCCGCGAGTGTTGCACATGTCCGGTGGAATTCAGCATCAGATCGGGGAGCGCGGCATGTTCTCCGCCGACTACGTGCGCGAGATCGGAACGCAGTTTCCCATGGGGATTGACACCAATCACGTGGGAGACGCCAGCTACCTGACGGACGGCGACAATTCGAATCCGTTGCTTAATAACTATGCGGCCGAGTTGTCGGCGATCAATGCGACGGTGGCAGCGGCGGGATGCGGGCCGGCGACGTCGACGGGCGGGAGTTCGCAGGCGGCCGTGAATTGCTATCTGAACAATGTACCCACCGCAAGCATCACCGATTTCGCGCGCCACGGATTGGATTCATCGAACGCGTTCTGCGGACCGTTTCCGTGTTCGGTGTTGGGCAAGCAACAGGCGGCGTTTGGCGGGGTGAATCCAGCGGTGGGATCGAACGTCATGTATTTTCCGGGCGGGCGATCGAAATATACCGGCGTGAACCTCACCTACCACGGGATTAGCGGAGTGAACCCGGCGCGGCGGGTGCAGCGGCTGGAAGTGACCGCGGCGTATACGCTCTCCAAATATAAAAGCAACCTGGCCGAGCCGAATGGCGCCGGCGGAGATTATTCGTTGCTGAACCCAGCGGAAGATTTCCGGCGGCCGCACGCGTACTGGGGAGCGGCGGGGATGGACCGGACGAACCAGTTCACGCTCATTCCGACGGTTGACTTGGCGCACGGGGTGCGGCTTTCGACGATCATCCACCTGGCGTCGCCACTGCCGCTTAGCGCTTACATTCCGCAACTGGACGGAGGCGGCGTGGCGGGAGAGATCTTCCGCAGCGACATCAGCGGAGACGGCACGGTGGGCGACCCCTTGACGGGAGCAATTCTCGGCAGCACCGGAAAATACTCGACTAGCAAATTGACCCACGCCATCGCGTATTACGACAACAACGTCGCGGGGAAGTTGACGCCAGCCGGCCAGGCGCTGGTGAATAGCGGCTTGTTTACCCAGAGTCAACTGCTTGCGCTCGGCGCTTATGCGCCCTTGATTCATGGCCTGCCGGAAAATGCCGCGACTGCGACGTGGCTGAAGACAATGGATCTGCGGTTGAGCCGGCCATTCCAGGTTAGCGAGCGGGTGAAGCTGGAGTCGAATCTCTCCGTGTTCAATCTTTTCAACTGGGCGAACTATGGAGGCGCGGGCAACCAGTTAAGCGGCGTGATGGACGGCGCGCCGGGCACTTCGCTGAACAATTCGAGTGGCCCGGCATCTTGCGGCGCATCCACTACATTCTGCACCGCGCGGCTGGACCGGGTTCTGGCCGGTTCGGGTACGTATGCGAACGGCGCGCCGCGGCAAATCGAGTTGGGTGTGCGGATTACTTTTTAACAAAATTAACCCCGCTCGTGATCGCGGAAAAAGCCGGGTTTGGTGTCAGAGCAAGCGAGAATTTTCGGCGGCTTGCCAATGCTCTTAACTGCCTTGAGCCCCATGATTCTTCACCAGAACGACGATGTTTTGCCACAAGAGCGCAAAGTTTTTACCTTTTCAGGCGCTAGAGATTTTTTTTTTGATGGAGCGGCGATTATTGGCTTGACATAGTGTGGGAATGAGCTAAGCTTCGGCTGTCAGTGCAAGGTGACTACGCATCCCCAAGTAGAAACCGCACTGAAGAACGGGGTTGTATAACCTTCACAATTGTGTAAAAAACTTCCAGGAGGATCCTTTGAAACTGAAAAGCTTGTTGGTAATCACTCTCTTCGTCGTGGCTTGCAGCTTCGCATCGGCCCAAACCTTTGGGTTCTATTCGGTCGGCAGCGGCCAGTATTGCAACTATGAACAGCTCGTGGCCGCTGGCGGCAACCTTTATGGCGGCCAAGACAACCTCAGCGTTTGCGGAGTGAGCATTGGCTCCAGCATCTCTGGCTTCGGCGCCAAGCTGGATACCACTAGCTCGGATGGCTACACCGTATCGGGCGCTGGCGTGATCTACGGCGACAGCATTTACGCTCAGTTGGATGGCGACCCGTACGCACAGTGGACCGTTTGGACCTCGCTGAAGGCCAGCAAGGAAAAGAATGGCTATTTCCACGGCAAACTGGGCTGGATCGGCGCTGCCACGTTCTCCGGGTTCTTTGCCGGAACCAACCAGGGCTACATCGGCGCCCCCCCGACCCGCGAAGGCGGCGTGAGCAAGGGACCGGCTTCTCTGAGCAAGGCACAGTTCAAGAAGTAGTAAATCTGGTTCCTTTAGTTTGGGCCACGCCAATTCACGGCGTGGCCTTTTTCTTGTATGCTGAAAGTCGTTGGTCGATAGTCGTTAGTCGTTCGCCAACTGGAGCGAGACGCAGACCTGTCTCTGCCCTGCGAACGACGGACGACCAACGACTAACGACCAGCCGCCAACGACAATTCGCGGATTGAGGAGAGGTCACAGAAAATGAGCAAGGGTATCTTGGCTGTGTTATGCGTAGTCTGCTTCGCGCTCCACGCATGGGCACAGGCGCCACAACCGCAAGTCCCGCCGGAGCAAGCTTCGGTGGCAGGGCAAAAGACACCCGATCAGAGTTCCGGTACGGATCAGACTGCACCCGCAGCCGGCGCCACGACTGAGAAAACGACGCAATCTGTCCTAGAGGAGTTTCAGAACTTTTCGGCCATTCAAAACGGCGGTCCGCTGCCCGGGCTGGATGAGGACCGTTACATCTACCGTTCCGGCAACTTGATGCGCATGCAGGGCGATGCTGCCATACCCAACTATTATGTGACCGATCTGACGAAACAGAAAAGCCATTTCGTCACCGCCAACGCATGCCTGGCGGAAGACACTCCCTATGTTCGCAGCTTTCCCTTCGCTTTGTCACGGCCGGGCGTCACCTACGAGCGCACGCCGATAGGCGAAGAGACGGTGGACGGCCATCAATGCCGTGTTGAGGATCTCGTCATTCACAGTCCGAAGAATCCCGTGGTCATGCATTTTCGGCTGTACGAGGCGGAGGATTTGCAGGGCTTTCCCATCAAAATCGAAAATCGCCGTGAACATGCCTGGCCCTGGGTAATCCATTACAAAGATGTAAGGCTGGGGCCGCAGGATCCTTCGCTCTTTATCGTCCCAGAGCAATGCCAATCGTCGAACGAGTTCAAAAAGATAACTCCGAGCGCGAAACCAAAGAGTGCGGCGCCCGCAAAGTCGCAGTAGCGCCGCCTATGCCTACAGAACTGTGGTAACGGCCTTGGGGTCAGGAGACGAGCCTGGGTTCCGCAAAGCTGTGTAAAATGAGATTATCCCTTCCGAGGGTAAAGTCCTTCGCAATGTGTCGAATTCATTGGTTCCTGTGCCTAGTCATCCTGGTCATCGCCGCCCTCGCGGACGATGCGCCCAAACCGCCATCGGGAAGCGCCGGCTCCAGCGCGCCAAAACCGGCGGCATATCCGAATATCATCCTTATCACCCTCGATACCACCCGCGCCGACCGCATGGATTTTCTGGGCTCAAAACGTGGCTTGACGCCGAATCTCGACCTGCTGGCCCGCGAATCGGCCGTCTTCACCCGCGCCTACTCCCAGGCTCCGCTTACGGAAACCTCGCACGCGACCATCCTTACGGGCACATATCCACAGTTCCACCAAATGGTGCCTTCCCCTGTCCCGCTAAACAAGGACCTGCCGTACCTGCCGGCTATCCTGAAGACCCGCGGCTACGCTACCGCGGCATTTATAGGTTCACTGGCACTGGACCCGACACTGGTGGGCGGTTTTGATCGCGGGTTTGATGTCTATGACGCCGGGTACACCTGGAAAGGGTATACCCCGAAGACCCGCTACCAAACTGTCGAGCGACGGGGCGGCGAGGTGGTGGAGCGAGCATTGGCTTGGTTGAGCAAACACCAGCAAGGTCCGTTTCTCCTCTGGGTGCACTTATTCGATCCGCACGAACCTTACGATCCGCCAGAGCCATATAAGACGCGCTATGCGAAGGAACCGTATGACGGAGAGATCGCGTACATGGATTCGGCGATGGGGACATTCCTCGGGCAGTTGAAAGCATCCGGGCTATACGACGGAGCGCTGATCGCTCTGACCGCCGACCATGGCGAGTCGCTGGGAGCCCACGGCGAAGATACCCACGGCATTTTTCTTTATGACGAAACCATCCATGTACCCCTGCTCATCAAGCTTCCCGGTCCGGCTTCCGTGCGCAACCAGATTGAAACGCGCGTAGAACTGGCGGACATCCTGCCCACTTTGCTCGAGAAGGCAGGTGTTGAGACCCCCAGGGAAGTGCAGGGGGAATCGCTGCTCGAGTTGATGAAGACGGGGCCGGAAGGCGAGGCGGCGGCGGAGGCATGGCGCGATCGCGGCGCCTTTTCCCGCGCCGATTACGGGCGCATCGCTTATGGATGGAGTCCGTTGCAATCGTTGCGGACGGGGAAGTATCTCTATATTCAGGCGCCCCGCCGCGAACTGTATGAGGATGGGGTAGACCCTCAAGCGGAGCACAACCTGGCTTCGGCATCTCCTGCGGTGGCTGACGTGCTCTCCGCCAGAATGAAAGCCTTCGAGCAAAGGACGATCAATCCGCAGCCAACGATTATGGCGATGCTGGACGACGACAGGACGAAGAAACTGGCGGCGCTGGGATATCTGGCCGATCTCGGCAATTCTCAGGGCGCAGTTTCCACGATGCAACGCCCCGACCCGAAAGATAAAATCGAGATTGAGAACTTGGTCTACCGGGCGAACCGAATCCTGCAGGACTTTCGCTGCCCACAAGCGATTCCGAAGATAGAGGAAATAAGTCTCACTGCTCCTGACGTGGCTCCGCTGTATTTTTTCGTTGGCAGGTGCTACGTGGATGAGAAGGAGTTCGATAAGGCGCTGCCGGATTTGCGAAAGGCGGTGAAGCTGGATCCGGGTTTCGTGCAGGCCGAAACCTATCTGGGAACGGCGTTAATGAATTTGCAGGACTTCGAAGGGGCGGCGACCATTTTCGAGGACGTTCTCAAAAAAGAACCACGGATGACGGAGGCCCACATTCACCTAGTGGACGTCTATGCCAAGTTAAACCGTGTGGGCGACGAAATTCGAGAGTGTCGAAAAGTGCTTGAGGATGTACCCGAGTACTATGAGGCCAATCTGAACCTGGGCCGCTTCCTGGCCAAGTCGGGAGACTTGGAAGAGGCGATTCCAAATCTGCAGAAGGCGGCCGCACTGCGGCCCGCGGTCGAAGAACCGCATTTATATCTAGCCGACGTTTACACGAGCCTGGGCCGCAAAGCGGATGCAGAGCGCGAGCGGTCGGAAGCTGAGCGCTTGCGCCCCGCTTCACCAAATCAGGCGCACCCGGCGCCCAATGCGGGCCTGGGAAGCGCCGAACAGCATTAAAGCCGGAGAAAATACAAGGAGAGAAGTATCGCAATGCGTGGAATTCGCTGGTCCCTGTGCATAGTTGTCCTGGTCGTCGGCGCCTTCGCGGCCGAGGCGCCTAAATCGCAAGCGGCAAGTCCCGACTCCAACCCGCCAAAGCCGGACGCTGCCGCATATCCGAATATTATTCTCATCACCCTCGATACCACACGCGCCGACCGCATGGATTTTCTCGGCTCAAAACGTGGCTTGACGCCGAATCTCGACGTGCTGGCCCGCGATTCGGTCGTTTTCACCCGCGCCTACTCGCAGGCTCCGCTTACGCCCACCTCACATTCCACGATTCTCACGGGAACCTACCCGCAGTACCACCAGGTGCTCACCTTCCCCATCCCCTTGGCTCAGGATATGCCGTACCTGCCCGCCATCCTTAAGGCCCAGGGTTATTCCACGGCGGCATTTGTGGCCTCGCTCGCGGTGGATTACAAGTGGGGAACTCCGGGTTTTGAGCGCGGCTTTGACACCTACGACGCGGGCTTTTCATGGGAAGGTTTCACGCCGAAAACCCGCTACCAGACGGTGGAGCGCCGGGGCGGCGAGGTGGTGGCCCGCGCGCTCGGCTGGTTGAGCAAGCATCAGCAAGGTCCGTTCTTCCTGTGGGTCCACCTGTTTGACCCGCACGAGCCTTACGACCCTCCCGAGCCTTACAAAACGCGCTACGCCAAAGCGCTCTACGACGGAGAGATTGCCTATGTGGATTCGGTGATGGGGAAATTCTTTCGGCAATTGAAAGCTTACGGCCTATACGACAACACCGCGATTGCGCTCACGGCCGATCACGGAGAGTCTCTCGGGGCCCACGGCGAAAATGAGCACGGGATTTTCCTTTATGACGAAACCATCCACGTGCCGCTGGTGATCAAGCTTCCCCACAGCACCGGGGCCAGGAAGCGGATCGAGGAGCGCGTGGAACTTGCCGACATTATGCCGACTCTGCTCGGAGCGGCAAACATCGCCGTGCCGGAAAAAGTGCAGGGGCAATCGTTGTGCGGGTTTCTGGAGCCGGGTACGCCCACCGGCGATGCGGCCGCCAAGGCTTGGCAGGATCGTGGCGCCTACTCCCAAGCCGATTACGGCCACATTGCCTTTGCCTGGAGCGCGGAGCAGTCTTTGCGCAGCGGCAAGTATCTGTTCATTCAGGCGCCGCGCCGCGAACTTTATGAAGACGGGAGCGATGCCAAAGCGGAACACAATCTCGCTTCCTCCTCGCCCGCCGTTGCGGACACGCTTTCGGCCAAGCTGAAGGACTTTCAGCGCGCCACCACCAACACGCAGGAAACGCCCAAGGCGCGCATGGACGAGGCCAAGATGCAGAAACTGGCGGTTTTGGGATATATGGCGTCGCGCACCGACTCGCCGTACGCGGCCCCCGGGGAAGAAGGCGCCGACCCTAAGGACAAGATCCAGATTGCCAATACCGTCATCCGCATCAACAATATCCTGCAGGATTACCGCTGCGGGAAAGCGGTGCCCGAGATCAGAAAAGCGCTGCTCACCTCACCCAACATCTCCCTGCTGCATTACTTTCTCGGCGGCTGCTATCTGGACAAGGATGATTACCCGAACGCAGCAATAGAATTGCGCAAGGCCGTGCAACTGGATCCTGGTTTTACGCACGCGGAGCTGAACCTCGGCCGCGCTTTAATGGAAACTAAAGATTACGACGGGTCCCTAAGAGCGTTTGAGCACGTTGCCAAAACCGTACCGAATATCATTGAGGCGCACGTCTACCTGATCGTTCTCTACACTAAGGCGGACCGGCCGAAGGATGTAATCAAAGAATGCCAATTTGTGCTCCAGTCCATCCCCGAAAACTTTGGGGCGAACGAGCATCTGGGGCAATCGTTGGCGAAGTTGGGAAACTTGGAGGAGGCGATTCCGCCGCTGCAGAAGGCTGCCAAACTGGAACCGGATAAGCCCATGCCTCACATAATTCTGTCCGATGTCTATTCGCGCCTGGGGCGCGAGGAAAATGCGGAGAAAGAGCGAGCCGAAGCCGAGCGCCTGGGCGCGGTTCGAAATGGGCCGGTGGGCGCTCCGCCGGACAACAATCCTAAATGAAGAAGGCGGCTTCGCTGGAACCCGAGGTCCAATGGCGCACCTCTGGCTGGCGGATATCTGCGATCAGTTAGGCCAGAAGGCGGATCCTGACCACGAACGGGCCGAGATGAAGGGACTGGCAGCACAGCCGCGCTGAGGCCACTTTCTTTCTACTGCTTTGTTTTTTTCAAATTTTCCCTATTCCAATTTTCCCTGCCGAGCCGTCAAGCGGCGCGGCACCCGCGCCGCCCGTAAGGCCATAGTTCTGCTACGCCGCTCGGGACCATATTCGGAACTATGGTTAGAACTACGTATGCAACTATGCCCGCGACTATGCACTGACGCTCAAGGTGTTGCCGGAACTGCTCTCCGTCTGACTTATCGCGTTGGAATTGAGCAGGTTCAGGATGAGCTCGTTATTGCTCTGCTGGTTGAGGTTGATGTTGATTTGCTCGGAAGAATTTCCCTGCGCTGCGTCAATCGAAATTGTGTCTCCCGAACTGCCGCTGCCGAGATTGATGGCGACCTCTTCCGGGGATGTGGACGAAGAATTGTTTTCCTGGCCGAGGTTGATGACGATCTCCGGTGTGGCCGATCCAGTCGAAGCACCGGTGCCAGAAGCGCCTCCCAGGTTGATGATGATTTCGGGAACGCTGGAACCGGCTGTGGTCGGACCAACGGACGTGGGGCCAACGGGCTGCGCCACGGGCAACGGAACTGTGCTGACAGGCGTGGGCAGCGGAACTGTACCAACGGGCGCTGGAGTGGGGCCAACGGGCTGCGCGCCGGTAGCACCGTAACCTGAAATAGCCAGTTCGGCCTGCACGTTTTTGTTGAACGTGCCGGCAAGAGTTGTGAAAGCTGACTCGGCTCCGGCGAGATTGCCGGATTGCAGGGCAGTCCCGATTGCCTGGAAATCCTGAGCTCTATCGGCTTTCTGAAATACCTGTCCATTGGCATTGGGGCCGCTCTGGCCGAGCGCCGTCAGCGTGTTGAAGTCCTGCTGGGCTGCGATCTGGTTGCCGGCTCCGAGGTCTTTTCCGAGTTGGATGAGATCTGACAGCCGCTGCTGGCGGTAGGCCTGCAGTTGCTGATAGATCGAAGACGGGGCGCTGGTGGTCGTAGTGCCAGCCGTGTTTGCGGCGACGCTGCTCGGCTGCGTAGTGGAAATGTTTACGACCGTCGCTGGAGTCGTCTGCGCTGTCGTGGTCGAATTGCTTTGCTTGCTGGTAAGGGTAGCAAAGGCTGCCTGAGCTCCAGCCAAGTCGCCGGATTGCAGGTCCTGACCGATGGTCTCAAAAGCCTGGGCGCGGCTGGACTTGGAAAAAGGCTCGGAATTGGCGAACGGTCCGCTTTGCCCGATCGCAGCCAGTTCGCTGTAGGCTTGCTGAGCGCCGTTCAGATCTCCACTTTGGAGAGCGCTGCCGAGCTGCGAAAGATCGGCTTGGCGGTTCTGATAGAAACTCTGGAGCTCCTGAAAAATCGACTGGCCGGAAACTGCTGCGGTTGACATAAGTGTTCTCCTGACGACCGTTGCCGTCACATTCTCACGGGGTGGCAATTGCCGCCCTACAAACTTTATCGGTCGAACGGGAGAATGACTTTAGGGGAATCGCACGAGTACCTAAGTTCACTAGCGGGCAGAAAAACACGAAGCTGCGATCGGAATATGGACCGACTCTCTGGCGCGACCGACGGAGCACACGAAACCGCTCCGGTTGGTCTTCGGGCCTGATTTAGCCAATTATGTTGATCCCTAAAGGCGACGATCCAAGTAGCGGTCCACGACGCCACTTGGAATTGAATGCCTGGCCAATCACGCGGCGCGCGTAATTCGATCTCTCATTGCAGCCGGAGGTTCGCGGAACCCTTTCACCGCAGCAATGCCGAGCGCGATGAAACCCACCATCACAATGACCTGGGTTACCGCGAACGGAGGCTCCGAGCCTTTGGGTGCCAGCGCATGAAGCGCCGGTACCTTCTCGAAGAGTTGAACAACCAGGACGAAAACATTGAAGTAGAGGGCGATCACGGCGGTGATCGCATACGTTCTCCGCCAGCCACCGGCGAGGTGACGGCTGTAGAGCGCAAAAATCGCGATCGCCAGCACTACGAGCGACAGGATGCCGACTCCAATGCCTGGCGTAAAGCCGTGGTACGGGAACATGAATCCAGTCACGCTGGTGGCTGTGGTTGCGAGCAGGAAGAGCGCAGTCATGCCTTTGCGCTTTTTTCCCGACTTCATCTCCGACACCACGACCAACCCCGAGAGAATCCCTAACAAGCTCAATACGACATGGAATAAGGTGAAGGTTGTCATACCGGCAATCATGGGCGCCTCCTGTGGAATCGGTCGATATTATCCCAGTTCAGCGGAAGCGCACAACGTGGAGGTGAAGCAGGTGCATCACAGCATTGGTCCCATTTTCCTTTTTGTCGTTCGGCCATTATAATCGCGGTTCGCCTTAATCCTGTGCGAGTTGACACGATTGTTGCGTCACGATTGTTGAGCGCGATTGCTGATCACGATTGCTAATCATGATTGCTGATATACGACAAGCGCCGACCGGGAGGCTAGCATTCCTGGCGCGGCTGCTCCGCTCAATTGTCTCAATGTTTTGGATCACTGGAGGCGTTGTAAGGAACATGAAAAAATTTGTTCTCGTTGCTCTGGCAGCTTTCCTTCTCTTGGGCATCTCGTCGGCTCAGAACATTCCCATCCAAGTATTTGGCGGCTACTCCTATTACAGCCTTGATTTGCCGGCAAACCCTGGCTTGGGTGTGGCAACGTCGACGCGGCTGGGGCTGAATGGCTGGGATATTTCGGGGTCGGTTGGCCGCTGGCATCATCTCTCTGGGGAAGCAGACGTCAGCGGGCACACAGTGAGCAATTGCAACAATAATACATCGGTTAGCTGCAGCAATTTCTCCTACATGTTTGGGCCGCGCTATAACTTTAAGGAAGGCTCGAAGCTGACATTCTTTGTGCATGGGCTGGTGGGGCAGGATCGGGCCACGCTCGCCATCAACGGGGCTTCCCAAACCGATACGTCTGTGGCCGTCGCCGGGGGCGTTGGGGTTAATTATTGGGTGGCTCGGCACATTGGAATTCAGTTGGGACCGGTTGACTACATCTACACGCGTCATCTGAACGACGAAGACTATCCCAGCCAAGACAACTTTCGCGCCTCGGTCGGAGTCGTTTTCCGATTTGGCGGCGAAGCTGCGGGAGAGCGCGCTGCGAAGTCCAAGCCGGGTGCTTCTGCTGGTCAACCCGCTAGTGTGAGCGTCCGGCAGACGGCTCAACCATCGGTGAACGTGCCGGGTCACGGGATGGCGATTGCTGCACTCGGGATTGCGGTGGGGCCGCAGGAATTTGACGGAGCGAAGATTCTGGAGGTGGATCCGTCAGGCGTTGGCGAGATGGCGTCCATGAAGGTGGGAGATCTCATCAAGTCGGTGGACGGCAAGCCGGTGCGGACGCCGATGGAATTGCTCGCCGAACTGTCGGATAAATCCGGGAAGGTCAAAATCGGCATTCAGCGCGGCGACTTTGCCACGGAAACCGTGATCCTGCTGGGCGCTCACTGAGGCGGGGAAACGGGAAACTGGCGCGCCCGGAGAGATTCGAACTCCCGACCTACAGCTCCGGAGGCTGCCGCTCTATCCAGCTGAGCTACGGGCGCGCTGCGGGCTCATATAGTGTACATCGCTAACGAAAGCGCCTCAAACGCTCTGTAGAGACGCGGTTCGCCGCGTCTCCTGCGGACTGCTCAGCAACCGTCGACCTTCCAGAAGTGCTCATCCTGGTAATCGAGATGCAACAGGCGATTGCGCGGATCGTGGCGTTTGCCGCAGTTGGGGCAGGGAATGAAGCTGCGGAGGTGCATTCCTCTGCGGTCGTAATCCTCGGCCACAGCAAAGCTGGCTCCGCAACTGCAGGGGATTAGGAACATGCGGAAGCGCTGCTTGGGCGTCTTTTCATTCTGGGGCGCGGTTCGCTTCATTCCTCAACGTCCAGATACTTTGAGCGCGGCAGTGGCCGAGCTTCGCTCGGCTGGACGGGCGAGGGCGCCAGTCCCTACGCGAGCAGATCAGCTTTCGACGGTTGCCAAGGAACCTTTCTTGCGCTTGTTTGATTGCAGAATCTTTTTGCGCAAGCGCAACGATTTCGGCGTGACTTCGACGAACTCGTCGTCGGCTATGAATTCAATCGCCTGCTCTAGATTGAGATTGCGGTACGGGACCAGGCGAATCGCTTCATCGGAAGTCGAAGCGCGCATGTTGGTCAGCTTCTTTTCGCGCACAATGTTGACGTCTAGGTCGGTGTCTTTGGCGTTCTCACCAATGATCATGCCTTCGTAAACATCAACGCCCGGGCCGGCAAAAAGTATGCCGCGCTCTTGCAGATTGTAGAGAGCGTAGGAGGTGGTCACGCCGGGACGGTCGGCTACCAGCGCGCCGGTGGGGCGATGCGGAATTTCGCCCTGCCACTCGATGTATCCGGCAAAAAGCGCGTTCATCACGATGGTGCCACGCGTGTCGGTGAGAAGGGTGCTTCGCAGGCCGATCAGGCCGCGGCTGGGCACGCGGAATTCCACGCGCACTCGGCCGTAGCCGTGATTGTGCATGTTGGCGACTTCGCCTTTGCGCGAGCCTACGTGCTCCATCACTACGCCAACGAATTCCTCGGGGATATCTACGGTGAGGTGCTCGACCGGCTCCATCAGTTTGCCAGTTTCTTTGTCGTGCTTGGTGACGATCTCGGGCTTGCCAACCTTCAGTTCGTAACCTTCGCGGCGCATCATCTCGATCAGAATCGAAAGCTGCAGTTCGCCGCGGCCGAGAACCTTGAACGAATCGGTGCTGCCGGTTTCTTCCATGCGCAGCGAGACGTTGGTGAGCAACTCCTTTTCGAGGCGCTCGCGCAGGTTGCGCGACGTAACGTAGGTGCCTTCGCGTCCGCAAAAGGGAGACGTGTTGATAGTGAACAGCATCGCAATCGTGGGCTCGTCGATGACGATGGGGGGAAGCGGCGCAGGATTTTCCGCGTCGGTGATCGTCTCGCCGATGGTAATGCCTTCGACGCCGGCGACAGCAATGATGTCGCCGAGCGAAGTTTCCGTGATGTCGGTGCGCTTGAGGCCGGAGAAACTGAAAAGCTTGGTGATTTTTGTTTTGTGAAAGGAGCCGTCGCGCTTGGCGATGGCCACGTCTTCGCCAGTTTTCATGGTTCCAGAAAAAACGCGGGCGATGGCGAGGCGGCCGAGGTAGTCGCTGTAATCGAGATTCGCGACGAGAATTTGTAGCGGGCCATCTTTGTCTCCTTGCGGGGCGGGAATGGTATCAACAATCGCTTCAAACAGCGGACGTAGATCTTCGCCATGCGCTCCCTGATGCAAGGCGGCGGTGCCCGTCTTGGCGTTGGTATAGAGGACGGGGAAGTCGAGCTGCTCTTCCTTGGCGTCGAGATCGATAAAGAGATCGTAGACCTCGTTGAGAACTTCCTGCGGACGCGCGTCGGGACGGTCGATCTTGTTGATGACAAGAATCGGCTTCAGGTTCGCTTCGAGCGCTTTGCTGAGCACGTAGCGCGTCTGCGGGAGCGGGCCTTCGCTGGCATCGACCAGCAGCATGACGCCATCGACCATCTTGAGGGCGCGTTCGACTTCGCCGCCAAAATCGGAGTGGCCGGGCGTATCCACGATATTGATTTTTACGCCCGCATAAAACACGGCCGTGTTCTTGGCCAGGATGGTGATCCCGCGCTCACGTTCGAGATCGTTCGAGTCCATGACGCGCTCAGCGACGGTCTCGTTATCGCGGAAAGTGCCGCTCTGGCGGAGCATGGCGTCGACCAAGGTGGTTTTGCCGTGATCCACGTGGGCGATGATGGCGATGTTGCGGATACTTGGATTCAGACGAAAACTCCTCAGGACTGCAAATTAGGGGCTTACTACTACTTTACTATGGCGGCGCGCTTTGGAGGCGGAACCGTGAAAGACTCGGACAGCGTGTGGTTTTCCAAAGGGATGACGGATAATGCTGCATGGTCGATGGCGCTCCACGTGAGGCTCGGTGGCTGCGGGCGGAGCCGCGGCGAACGCTGCCCTTGCAGCTTTTGGAGCGGATTGTTCAAATGGCATTTCCGCGCGCCCACGTGGTCGATGTGCAGCCGCTGACCGACGGTTGGCGGAACGCAAATTTCAAACTTCGCCTCGACTGCACGCCTGAGCCGATCGTGCTTCGCATCTACGAGCACGACGGTTCCATTTGCCAGAAGGAAGTCGATCTGATTCGGCTGATCGGGAGATCGGTTCCGGTCGCGGAGGTGATTCACGCGGAGGCGCCAGGCTCGGAGGATATTCCGGCGTTTGTACTGATGCGTTATGTGGAAGGAATCAGCTTCCGTGAGTTGGCGCGTGGCGGCGACACGGAGGCGATCGCTCAGGCCGCCTACTCGGCCGGCGAAACTCTGGCTTCCATCGGACGTACAACGTTTCCACAATCGGGATGGCTGGCTCCTGGACCAAAGGTCGCAGCGCCGCTATTGGAGGGTCCCGACCGGATGCTGCGCTTTGTGGACTTGTGTCTGGCATCCACGCAACTGCGCGAACGCATGACGGTGGATTTGCGGGATCGCACCCATGCTTTGGTGTGGTCATGGGCGCCGCAACTGGCCGATTTAGATGAGGAGGCGTGCCTTGTCCACGGCGACTTTGGCAAGCGCAATTTGCTGGTGCGGCGCATGGCTGGACAGTGGGTTGTGGCGGCTGTGCTGGACTGGGAGTTTGCTGTCTCCAGTTCTCCGTTGGCTGACGTGGGGCATTTTCTACGCTATGAACGGGCTTCGCGGGCGGTGGTTGAACCACATTTCTCAAATGGGTATTTGCACGCTGGCGGCAAGCTGCCGCGGAAATGGCGTCAACTGGCGCGGGTGGTCGATCTTACCGCGCTATGCGAGAGCCTGACGCATGACGAACTTCCGGAGACGGTGGTCAGTGAACTGGTAGAACTTGTCCGCGCAACTGTCGAGAATCGGGACCCTCTGTTGAGCTGACTTCGCGTCGAGACAGTGGCTGTGTCGATGCTCAACGGGAACTTTCCCGATCCCTTCCGCGTATTCAGTTGGTAGTAGAATACCCCTCTCGTGCTGGGCAGCAGATTTTGCTGGGTCCGAAACACATTTTCTAATCTGGAGGTAGTGTGGCACTCACGATCAGTGGCCTGTCCAAGACTTACCCGAACGGGGTCAAGGCTCTCAAGAACCTCTCACTTTCTATCGGCAACAGTATGTTCGGGCTGGTGGGGCCGAACGGCGCGGGAAAAAGTTCGCTGATGCGTACGATTGCCACGCTGCAGGATCCCGACTCGGGCAGCATCAATCTTGATGGCATCGACGTGCTTCGGCAGAAAGATGAGGTTCGCCGGATCCTGGGCTACTTGCCGCAGGAGTTCGGAGTGTATCCGAAGATATCGGCGCTCGACATGCTGCATCATCTGGCCATTATGAAGGGCATGATGTCTTCGGGCGAGCGCAAGGCGATTGTCGACACCCTGCTGCAGCAGACGAATTTGTGGGATGTGCGTAAGAAAGCGCTTTCTACTTTTTCGGGCGGCATGAAGCAGCGTTTCGGAATTGCGCAAGCTCTGCTGGGCAATCCGCGGCTGATCATTGTCGACGAACCGACGGCGGGGCTGGATCCGGCGGAGCGCAATCGCTTCCTCAATCTGCTCTCGTCTCTGGGTAGTGACCGCACGGTGATTCTGTCGACTCACATTGTGGATGACGTGCGGCAGCTTTGTCCGCGCATGGCCATCATTGCCGAGGGGGAACTGCTGCTGGAGGGCGCTCCGAACGAAGCCTTGGCCGCGCTCCACGGGAATATCTGGTCGAAAGTGGTTGCTACGAGCGACGAATTGCACGCTATAGAAACTCAGCTGCATGTTATTTCCACTCACCTTGTGGGCGGGCAGCATGAAGTGCGCGTGTACGCGGACACTTCTCCGGGGGACGGGTTCTCTGCGGTCGATTCCGACCTTGAGGACGTCTATTTCCTCAACCTCTCGCAGCAGGCTAAGCGGCGACTTCCAAATTAACGCCCCGCAGGTGGAGGAGGATTCGGACCATGCAACTTTTTTGGGAATTTTTTACGTTCGAGCTCAGGTTTCGTTTCAAGAGCCTCTCGACCTATGTGTATTTTCTGCTCTGGCTCACGTTTTCGTTTCTCAGCATCGCCTCGGAGAACTTCGGGCCCATTGGCAACAGCAATGGCAAGATCCTTCTAAATTCGGCTTACTCAAATACGTTCAACGACATTGGGGCGTCGCTATTCGGCATCATCGTGATTGCGGCCATTTTCGGCACTTCGATTCTGCGCGACTTTCAGCGCGACACTTACCAGATTTTGTTCACCAAGCCAATCTCTAAATTCGGTTATCTGGGCGGACGCTGGGCCGGCTCTTATGTCACGACCCTCTTTGCTTTTTCGGGCATGATGTTGGGCACTTTTCTGGGAACATTTGCGCCATGGGCCGACCACACTCGCATCGGACCTAACCATGTTTGGAACTATCTGCAGCCGTTTCTTTCGGTCATCGCGGTGCAGATATTCTTTGTCGGCTCCGTATTCTTTCTGCTTGCGGCGCTGACCCGCAAGATCTTCATTGTTTATTTGCAGGGCGTCGCGCTGTTCATGCTCTACGTCATTGGCATTACGGTCTTTTCGGCGACGCGGTCTCTGGAGCGATTCTGGTCGGGGATTCTGGATCCCATCGGTTTCATTCTGTTCGATGGCGTCACTCGCTACTGGACGGTGATCGAAAAAAACACGCTGTTTGTTACCTGGTCGCCGAGTCTCGTCAATGGCATCTTTCTGTATAACCGGTTGCTCTGGCTCAGTGTCGGATTGCTGGCGCTTGGTTCCGTCTGGGTATTCTTTCCGATGTCGGTGGAGGCGCTGACGGCTCGCTCGCAGGGGCGACGCGCCGCCAAAGCTAAAGAACTGGAGCTTGTCGAAGATCGGCCCGTGCGCTCGCTGGTTGCTGCTCGCATTCCTGCCGTGCACTATGCGTTCGGCCCGGCCACAACCTGGGCGCAATATCTTTCGCTCTCGCGTTTGCGGCTGCGCAATATTCTGCGCGACATACCTTTCTGGGGCGTGACAGCCCTGCTCATCGCCTTTGGCATCAACAACGGGCATTTTGCCGGCCACCTTGCCGATCAGAACGTTTGGCCGGTTACTTATCTCATGTTGCAGTCGGTCGAGGGCAGCGCCATTTTGTTTCTTTACATTGTGGCCACTCTGTATGCGGCGGAGTTGCTGTGGCGCGAGCGCGATCTTCATTTTGAGGGCATCCATGACGCTCTGCCGTTTCGCGAATCGACCGACTGGCTCAGCCGCCTCACTGCCATCGTGGTTGTCGAACTGATCTTGCTCACCGTCGCCATGCTGGTTGGCATTCTGATGCAGACCATCGCCGGCTACTACCATTACGAACTGGTGCAGTATTTCAAAGAGCTTTATCTCGTGACTTTCCCGCAGGTCCTGGCTTTTATGCTGCTGGCAATGTTTGTGCAGACCGTGGTCTCGAACAAGTTTGTGGGGCACGGCATAGTGATCGGCATCTTCGTGCTGATGCCGATTCTGTTCAGTTTCGGATGGGAGAATACTCTTTATCTGGTCGGCCAAGTCCCGGCCTATACCTACTCCGACATGAACAACTACGGGCATTTTGTGCCGGCGCTGTTCTGGGCGAATACCTACTGGCTGGGCATCACGGCGGTCCTGGGCGTCTTGTCCATGGCTTTCGCCCGCCGTGGGGCGGAGGATTCGCTGCGTGCCCGTGCCCGGCAGGCGCTGCGGCTGGCACCGCGGCTGGCGCCAGCCGCTTTGCTGTTCGCTGTTATCGCCGCTGGCGCTGGTGGGTGGTACTTCTACAATGCCCACGTGCTCAATGAATATCTGGATTCCAAGGCGCGCCGCGACATTCAGGCCGATTACGAGCGCAAGTTCAAACAGTTTGAAAACCTGCTCCAGCCCAAGGTCACGGCGGTCGACGCGACGATCAATATTTATCCGGAGCGCCGCTCGTTCGACGGAAGCGTGCGCATGATTCTGCAGAATAAGACAGGCCAGCCGATCCCGCAGATTCATGTCAGCGATATAAAGCAGTCGGTCACGAACCTACAGTTTGATCGGCCGTTTCATCTGGTCAGCTCGGCGCCGCGCGGCATTTATTCCATTTATGCCCTGGAACAACCTTTGGCTCCGGGCGAAACTGTCACGCTCACCTGTAATGTTGGACATCAGACCCGCGGGTTCCGCGACGGCAACGAACTTCCTGAGTTTGCCTACAACGGCACTTTCTTTGACTCCGACTACATTCCGTACATCGGCTACAGAACCGACGAAGAACTGGACGACCCGCGGCGTCGGCGCGAAGAACATCTTCCACCGCTTGAAGAAATGGCGCACCGCGGCGATCCGCTGCACTCGGTGAACAACCTGTTTCCGAAGGAGGCGGACTGGATCACCTATCACACCGTGGTGAGCACTTCAGCGGACCAGATCGCCATCGCGCCCGGTTACCTGCAGCGCCAATGGCAGGCTAACGGCCGGAACTTTTACGAGTACAACATGGGATCGACGCATATCCTGGAATTTTTCTCGTACCTTTCCGCGCGCTACCAGACTAGCAGGGAGCAGTACCACGGGGCGGGCGGCGATGTTTCGCTCGAGGTGTATTACGATCCGGCGCATACGTATGACCTCGATGACATGCTCGCCAGTTCGCGCGCCGGGCTTGACTACTATCAGCGCGTTTACAGCCCTTACCAGTTCAGCCAGTTTCGCATTCTGGAATTCCCGCGCTACCGTACTTTCGCGCAGTCGTTCTCTAATACGGTCCCGTACTCGGAAGGTATTGGTTTCATTAGCCGTGTGTTGAAGCCCACCGATATCGACTTCACCTACTTCGTCACGGCGCACGAGCTCGGGCACCAGTGGTGGGCTCACCAGTTGCTGGGAGCCGACGTCGAAGGCTCCAACATGATGGCGGAAAGCTTGGCCGAGTATTCCGCGTTGCAAGTCATGGCACATAAGTACGGGCGCGATCTTATGCATCGATTTCTGCGCCACGAACTCGATACTTATCTGCGCGGCCGAGCCGGCGAGACGCGCCACGAGCCGCCTCTGGCTCTGGTGCAACGCGAACCTTACGTCTGGTACCAGAAGGGTGGCCAGATTCTTTACACGCTAGCGGATTACATTGGCGAAGATAAATTCAATCTTGCGTTGCACAACTTCCTGATGCAATACCGCTATGCCAACGCCGCGAACCAGGTCGATGCCCAAGACAACGTTAGTGCCTGGGCTGCCATCGACGGGCCGTGGCCGGATACTCGCATGCTGGTGGACGCTATCCGCGCGCAAACTCCACCCGAACTGCAGTATCTGGTCGACGATGGTTTCAACCGCATTGTCCTTTATGACAACAAGGCTATCGCCGCTACCTCGCAGAAGACTGCCGATGGAAAATACAAAGTGACGCTCGAAGTGCAGGCGCGCAAGGTGCGGGCGGATGGCAATGGGGTGGAGACACCGATGGCGCTCGATGATTACATCGAGATCGGCGTCTTCAGCGGCAAGAAAGATGAGGAAAAACCGCTGTACCTCAAGAAGGAAAAGATCAGCGAGGAGCACAAAACCTACGTGATCACGGTCGACGAACAGCCAACTCTGGCGGGCATTGATCCTTATAACAAGCTCATTGACCGCAATGCCGACGACAATATGATTGACGTTGCCAAACAGTGAAGGACGGTTTGCGGGGTGAAGAATAGTGCGCCGACTCGGGGCGGCGCGGCCCCTAAAGG
>JBAWFQ010000293.1:0-4526 GCA_049592035.1 Terriglobales bacterium | reverse complement strand
CCCGAGCGCAGCGAGGGATCGGCAGTTCGCCACCAGCTGTCATTCTCCACAATATTTCTCATACTGCTGATAGATAAACGGATCAGTCATGCCGGCGATGTAGTCGCAGATTACGCGCGGCAGCGGTTCCTGGGCGGCTTTTTCGCGGTAGCTGCGTGGCAGGTCGTCGGGTTCTTCCATCCAGTGGGCGAAGAGCTCTCCGGTGATGCGCTCGGCGTCTTCTTTCTCAGATGCCAGCGACGGACTGTAATAAAGGTTTTCGTAGAGAAAGTCCTTCAGCTGGCGGCGTTCTTTTTCGACGAGCGGGCTGAAGGCAGCGATGCGCCCGCTGTGCCTGCGGACATCCCCCAGAGAATGCACACCCGCCGCGCGCACACGCTGCGCCGTGTTGGTAATCAGGTCCCCGACGAATCCGTCAAAAATGCTTTTCAGCGCTTCGTTAAATACGAGTTTCTCGGCGGCGTTCGGGTACCGGCTTTTGGCATCGTGATAATGGCGCGCGAACAGGTCCACATTGTCGGCAATCTGCTCGGACGTCAGCAACCGGGCTTCGTAGCCATCGTCTAAGTCAGCGGTGCTGTATGCAATCTCGTCCGTCAGGTCGATGAGCTGCGCTTCGAGCGGCGGGCGCTGATCGAGCAGATACTCGGCAAGTTCGGGATGCTCCTTCGGTTCGTAATCGTGCGAGTGCTTGATGATGCCCTCGCGCACTTCGAAGGTAAGATTTAGCCCGCGAAACGCAGCATAGCGAAGTTCGAAATCTTCAACAATACGCAGCGCATGCAAGTTGTGATCGAACGACAGGCCGTGTTCGCGCATGGCCGCATCGAGCGCTTTTTCTCCCGAATGCCCGAACGGAGGATGCCCGAGATCGTGCACCAGCGCCAGCGCCTCCGTCAGATCGGTGTTCAGCCCAAGTTGCGCGGCAATGGTGCGCGAGATCTGCGCAACCTCGATGGTGTGCGTCAGCCGGTTTCGAAAGTGGTCGGAGTAACGGCGCGTGAAAACCTGAGTCTTCGCCTCCAGGCGGCGAAAGGCGCGGGCATGGACCACACGGTCGCGGTCGCGCTGAAAGTCGTTGCGATAGGGATGCGACGGCTCGGGATGGCGGCGTCCGCGGGAGTCTTCGACGCGCACCGCATAGTCGGCGAGCATGAACCGAGTTTAGCAGCGTTTGGCGCTGTCTGTTCCCGACCTTTTCTTCACCGCCGAGACGCCGAGAAAACCTTATTTATGGCTTCACGATCCCCATCGGATGGAATTGAAAAAAGACCTTCTCGGCGGTGAAACTTCCCTCTACTGCTTCGCGCCCTCTTCTTTGGCCAGCTTCATCTTCGCCGAATCGAGCTTCGTCTGCACTCGCGCCTGGTCCACCGGATCGACATCGGCGGAGATCATGCGGTTCCACTCCGTGAGCGCGCGCTCCCAGTTGGTCGCCGCCAGTTTCAGGCGTCCCGTTTTCTGGTAAAGATCGCCGAGGTGGTCGTGGACGGTGGGATCGGTATTGATTTTCTGCGAGGCTTTCAGCAGATTGTCTTCCGCCAATTCATATTTCCCGAGCCGGAAGTACGCCCAGCCGAGCGAATCTAGATAGGCGCCGTTAGCGGGATCGAGGTCCACCGCGCGCTTGACGTAGCCGAGCGCTTCCTCGAGCTTCATGTTCTGGTCGGCCAGCATATAGCCCAGATAATTCAGCGTTGCCGCATTCTCGGGATCGCTGGCCAGCACCTTCTGAAACTGCCCTTCCGCTTCGGAATACTGCTTCTCCCGTTCAAAAGCCGCGCCCCGCAGAAACCAGATGTCCCGTTTGTCTTCCGGCTTGGTCGCAAGCTGCTCAGCCTTGTCCAAGGCCTGCTGGGCATCGCTGAAACGGCGCAGCCGCGTGTTCATCTCGGCCAGCCGGATGTAAACTTCGCGGTCTTCAGAGTTAGAGCTGGAGTTAGAGCTCGAGCTGGCGTCGCCCTTCAACAGCGAGCGAACTTCTTTGAGTGCCTTGTCGGCGTCTCCCATATCCGCTTCCTGCGCGGCCAGCACCATCTTCAATTGCGGGCTGGGCAGCTTCTGCACCGCCTCTTTGGAAGTGTCGAGCGCCTTCTGCCATTCCTTGGCTTCGCGCCAGGTATCGATAATCTGCTGATAGCCGCGCTCAACGTTGTCGTCCCCGCCCAGGGCGATGATCTCGCGGAAGGCTTCGTTGGCGGCCTGATTGTTCCCCTGATCGCGGTAGATCGTGCCGAGCCTCTCCAGAAAAACCGCCCGATTGCTCTTCTCACCGCTCGAATATTTGCCGTCGGGCTTTTCCGATTTCGCCAGCAAGTCGCGCATGATCGGAATGGCTTCGTCGTAACGGCCCTGCGCCTGGTAGATGGCGGCGATGTTATAGGGCACCTCAAGCGAGTCCTGCACCATGGACTCAGCTTTTTTCAGATTCTCGAGCGCGAGATCGAACTTACCTTGCTTGCGGTAGATTTCCGCGATGCGAACATAGGTCTGCGCATCTTCCGGATTCGCGTCTGCAATCACTTTGTACTGCTCAAGAGCGGCATCGGTCTGGCCATCGTTCAGCAGGTTCTGCGCCAGCCCGCGAATCGCGTCCAGGTTGTCGCGGTCGAGTTCAATGGCGTGCCGGTAGGCGTCGATCGCTTCCTTGTATTGCTTCTGCTGCTCGTAGGTGTAACCGAGCGCCGAATAAAGTTTGGCCGAGCGTTCCGTGTTCGGCACCGAACTCAGCACCTGAGTGGCGCGAGCCGTGTCGCCCAGTTCGTTGTAGAGATAGGCGAGCGTGGTCACCGCCTCTTCGGAATCCGGTTGCAGCTTCACCGCGATCTTGAATTCGCTCTCCGCCTTTTGCAGATCGTTGTTTAAGCGATACAGGCGCCCGAGAAGCAGGTGGTCATCCATGCTGTCGGGTTGCAGGCGCACGATCTGCTCATACTGCTCGATCGCCAGTTTCAGAATGCTCTCGGAACCGTTGCCCGACTGCATATCGCCCAGCGAGCGCAGATAAATCCGTCCCAGCAGGCGGCGGGCTTCAAGATTGTTGGGGTTTTTCTTGATAATGTCTTGCGCCTCGACCACGGCATCGCGAATGCGCCCGGTCTTGGCATAGAGTTCGGCGAGTCCGGAGGTCAGGTAGGCGGAAGTCGGGTCGGCGTCGATAGCTGCGCGGTATTCTTCGATCGCTTTATTGGCCAACTCGCTGCGGCCGTAAGTCGCGACTTGCTCCTCGTACATGTGCGCGAGGGCGAAGTGGTAGTAGGCGGCGGCGCGGTCGGGCGTCTTGATGGCAGACTGAGAACCCGCGGCAGTAGCGGATTCCGCAGCGCGACCCGGCTGATTTTGCGCCAGCAAGGCTTGCGCCAGTAAAAGCGGCCCCACAACCGCGACACAAACAATCCCACACAGTTTTTTCATGAACAATCCTGCAACCCGAAAATACGAATCCACACTCTTTGGATGCTGATCCGCGACAATCCGGCTTTCCTTATTCTACCTTGCGCCAGCCTTTTGGCGGGCAGAAAGCACGGGACCGGATTACAGCCAGAGGTACAGCGGCTTTGGGGGAGATTGTCAACAAAAGTAAAGAATGACGTGTGGACCCCGCTTCCACACCGCTAATGTCTGAAATGCCGCACCCCGGTAAAGATCATTGCCAGTCCAATACGATCGGCAGCTTCGATGACCTCCGCGTCGCGCACCGATCCTCCCGGCTGAATGATGGCAGTGGCGCCCGCTTTGGCGATTTCTTCGACACCATCCGGAAAAGGAAAAAAGGCATCGGAAGCGGCCACCGTGCCCTTCAGCGGCAATTGCGCCTTCATGGCGCCGAGCTTGCACGAATCGACGCGGCTCATCTGTCCGGCGCCGACGCCCACCGTTTGCCCGTCGCGGGCGTAGAGGATGGCGTTCGACTTTACATGCTTGCAGACTTTCCACGCGAACAGCAGCGCCCGTTTTTCTTCCGCCGTCGGCGGACGCTTGGTAACAACTTTCAAGTCGGCTTCGGCCAACTTGTGCAGATCGGCATCCTGCACCAGCATGCCTCCGGAAATATTTTTCAGAACCCAATTTTGCTGTCCGGCGGGAACTTCGACCAGCCGCAGATTCTTCTTCGAGGCAAACGCCGCTTTCGCGCCGCCGTCGAACACGGGGGCGGCAATGACTTCGAGAAACAGCTTAGCCATCTCGCTGGCAGCTGCCGCGTCCACCGTGCGGTTCACGCCGATCACTCCGCCAAACGCCGACACCGGATCGCATTCGAGCGCCCGCACGTAAGCCTCGGCGAGCGTCTTGCCGGTAGCGGTTCCGCATGGATTGGTATGTTTGATGATGGCGCAGACTGGCTCGTCGAACTCCTGCGCCAGATCCCACGCCGCTTGCAGATCGACAATATTATTATAGGAAAGCTCTTTGCCCTGCAGCTGTCGCGCGTGCGCCACGCCCGCCCCCGAGCCGTCGGCATACATCGCAGCCTTCTGGTGCGGATTTTCTCCATAGCGCAGGTCCGCCACTTTTTGAAATGCCAG
>JBAWFQ010000292.1:0-10056 GCA_049592035.1 Terriglobales bacterium | reverse complement strand
CCACAACCGTTTTGAGTGACGAAAGTGATCTGCGGGTAACGTAACAAGCTTTTTGGTCGGATAAATCAGAGGTCGGATAACATCCTGCAAGCTACGGTTTTTGGTATCCTGACAAGTTACGAACGGTCGGGGAGCTTCTCGGCAAATTTGTACAACGAAAAGAGTTTGACGCCGCATCTGAACTCCTAGCGGCCGGGAAAAGCGACTTGACCGACCCGAAGCAACGCATCACCGAAGCTGAAGCGATTGAGCAGGCCAAACAAGGTCACGAAGCTGCCTTCGAGACCCTTTATCACCTGCACAAACGCCGTGTGTACTCGCTATGTTTGCGCATGGTTTCCAATCCCGCCCAGGCCGAAGATCTGGCCCAGGAATCTTTTCTTCAGCTCTTTCGCAAGATCGGCACCTTTCGTGGCGAATCTGCCTTTTCCACTTGGCTGCATCGTATGACGGTCAACGTCGTCCTGATGCAACTGCGCAAGAAGGGTTTGCCCGTGGTGTCGCTCGAAGAAACGCTCGAATCCGAGGACGAAGCTCCGCGCAAGGAATTTGGTACACAAGACGCCAAGCTGACGGGTTCGATCGATCGCTTGCAGTTGCAGCGGGCCATCGACAAGCTGCCGCCCGGCTATCGAACGGTTTTTGTTTTACACGACGTGGAAGGGTTCGAGCACAACGAAATCGCCCAGATTGTGGGCTGCTCGGTTGGTAACAGCAAGTCGCAGCTGCACAAAGCACGACTAAAGCTGCGGGATTATCTGAAGTTCATGAGAGCCGAAAAGGCCAAAACAGGGTAATGGAAGTGCGGTATTGGGGAGAGTTGCTATGAAGTGTTCAGAAGTAGAGCGAGTTCTGCCGGAACTCGTGGACGGCGCTCCGGGGAGTGTGTTTCCGGCTGATTTTGAGAGTCATTTGCAGTCCTGTCCGGCTTGCTCGGATCTGGTTTCGGACCTGAAACTGATCGCGAGCGAAGCTCGGGATCTGGCGGAAAGTGAAGAACCGGCGCCGCGAGTGTGGGTGCGGATTGCCGCGCAACTGCGAGAGGAAGGGCTGATCCGCGACGCCGAATCCCGGCCCGTCCTGGTTCCAGCCTCTCCACAACGGCGCTGGAAGTCGACAGCGTGGTGGCTGGCTCCCGTCGCGGCTGCGGTGCTGGCGGCTGGCGCCTATGTAGTAAGCCACAAGCCGATTCCGCAAGTGGCCACGCACGTCTCACCGCCTGCGGTGACGACTCCGGTGGTACAGAATTCCGCACAGAACTCCGCGCAGAATTCCCCGGATATCTCCTCCAAGCCCCCGGTAGTTGCTTCCGCTGCTAAACCCATCCCGGCAACTCACCCACCTTCACCAAAGTCCGCTACGCCAACGGACGTGTTAGCATCGGCAGCACCAGCCACTGTGGAACCCGAAGCGAGCCCGGAGGATCAGCAGTTTCTAAGCGTGGTATCGACCCGTGCTCCTTCGCTGCGGGCCACGTATGAAGGTCAACTGCAAAGGGTGAATGCCAACATCCGGGAAGTTCAGGCCTACCTGGATCGGTATCCTGGAGATCTCGACGCGCGGCAGCAACTGATGGATGCCTATCAACAAAAAGCATTGCTTTACCAGATTGCATTAGATCGTATTCAATAGCGGAAGGGCGGACCGGTCTACCCGGCCGCGGGGGCGGCGTTTTATGGCGGTTCAGCGGGCGCGCATCGACTACACCACCACGGTTGTGACCGTGGTTCTCGTAACTTGCCTGTCGGCGGCAACCTTGGCCGAGACCAAAAAGCAATACAGCTACACGGTGGCTGCCAAGGCGAACATTTCCGTGGACACGCAGTACGGGGCGATTTCAGTAAAGCCCGGAAACGCCAATCAGGTCCTGGTGACGGCCACCCTCACATCGGACAACGTGGAAGTCGATCAGCAGCAGAATGGCAACCGCATTGAAATCGCGTCTCACCTGCTGCGCGGTAACGAGCAACAAACCAGCCGGATTGATTACGAACTGTTGATTCCGCCCGACGCTAATATCAATCTGCGTTCTTCGAACGGCCCTCTGTCGGTGGAACATTTGCAAGGCGACTTAACCCTGGAAGGCACCGATGCAGTAGTCGATATTCGCAATGTCGAGAATGGCCATGTGCATGTCAGGACGATGCGCGGGCCCATCACCCTAACCGACGTTCACAATGGCCACGTGGAGATCGATTCCATTAGCGGCGACATTCATTTGAAGTCGGTGACGGGACCGCTGGTGCAGGCCCGGTCAGGCAGCGGCAAGATTTTCTACGATGGCGATTTCGGCTCCGACGGCGACTATAAATTGAGCACCCACACCGGCGATATCGAGGCGCTGGTGCCGGCCGATGTATCCGCCGCTTTCCGCGCACACTCCGTGCTGGGCCGGGTTCGGCACGACTTCCCTCTCCAACCCAGACACTCCCGCTTTCGCGAAGAAGCGGGACGTTCCTTTATTGGCACCTCCGGCCAGGCAGCATCGGAAGTCCTGCTGCGCTCTTTCAGTGGTAAAATCCGGCTCAAGCAACGCTGAAACATAGAGAATCAAATGGGGGCTGGGGGCGCGAGCCTTGGCGTGTTTGTTAGTGGAGCGGCGGGCGTCTCGCCCGTCAACGGCTCGGGCACCGGGCGGGGATTCTGGGTTCTCCATGACAACATTGCCTGAGAATATCGGCCCTGATGTGCCCCGGAGCGCCATGAGTGTACGCGCAGTCTTTCTGGTGGGATTCATGGCTTGCGGCAAGAGCAGTGTCGGGCAGGAACTGGCCCGGCGCCTGGATTGGGATTTTGTGGATCTGGATCTCCGAATTGAGTCGCGCGAGCAGCAAACCATTCCCGAGATTTTTCGGGACCGAGGCGAGGCCGGCTTTCGCCTCGCCGAAACCAACGCACTTCGCGACCTGACGGAAGCGCTCAAGCGCGACACTCTCAAGCGCAATACCGTGGTAGCACTCGGGGGCGGAGCGTTCGCGCATCCGCAAAACCAAGAGTTGTTGCAATCCTGGCCCTCGGTGTTTCTGGACGCTCCGCTGGATGAACTCTGGCGGCGCAGTGTGGAAGACCCTACGATACGCCCGTTACGAAACGATCGTACCGAGTTCGCCCGCCTCCATGAGCGCCGGCTGCCCTTCTATCGTCAGGCGACCGTGACCGTCGTAACCTCCGGCAAGGATCCGGCTTCCCTTTGCGAGGAGATCGAGCGTACGTTGCAGTCTTGGGGAAGGACGGAGGCCGCGGGCTCATCCCAGATCCTCCCAGCTTGGCCCGGAACAGGAGAATCACAGTGAAGTTATCTTTTTTCCATCGACCTTTTCGGCTGCTGTCCTATCCGGTGAACTACCGACGACTCGCTGGCATGACCGCGCTCGCAGGCTGCATTGCAGCATCGAGTTTTCTGGCGAGCGCCGCTCCCTTGTCCAAAGATAAAGATAAGGAGAAGGAACACGAGGGAAAGAATGTCGACTCCGGATCCTTCGGCATCTTCCAGAACGGCCACCGCGTGGGGACGGAGACGTTTTCCATTTATCAAACGGGCAGCGGCAGCGTCATCAATTCGGAGTTTAAAACCGAGAACGCTCCCAAAGATGCGGTGCAGACTTCCGTGATGCAGTTGACAGCGAACGGGGATGTCCGGCGTTATGAGTGGAAGGAATTGAGCCCCGAGCAAGCCGAATCGGTGGTCGTCCCCAATGCCGATTTTCTGACCCAGCGGTGGAGCATGGGGCAGGAGAAAGAACACGAACAAACCTACCTGCTGCCGCCGTCGACCGATATATTGGACGATTATTTTTTCATTCAGCGCGAAGTACTGGCCTGGAAATATCTGGCCGCAGCCTGCAAGCAGGACAAAGGCCAGGTGCAGTGTCCAGTGAAGCAGCGTGCCCAGTTCGGCACCATGAACCCGCACGAACATTCCTCGGCGGCGCTAACCGCGGAATTCCTCGGGCGCGAAAAGGTGGTTCTGAAGAGCGGACCGCAAGACCTGCTCAAACTGGAACTGAAAAGCGAAACGGGAACCTGGCAACTCTGGCTCGACGATCAATACAAAGTAATGAAGATGCTGGTAGTCGGCGAAAATACCGAAGTCGAGCGCGATTAAGTTCGGCGTCCTGTTTTCATCGACGGCTTTGCAGAGTGCTGAAAAACTCAGGTTTTGGATTTTGCTTTGAAAGGGTGCGGCTTCAGCCGCTGAGGGCCGACTGCAGCGCGCAACCACGCCTCGCTGAAGGTCAGCCCCTTTCGGAAGTAGATTGCTCTGGAATCCGGGCGATACGATACAGTGAAAAGCAATCATTCGCATACGACACCAAACCGGTGGATAACTCTTGACGCTTCTTGATTCACGCACCTCGCGCGTCCTGTTCACGGCTTTTCTATTTGCCGTGGGATTGGGCTTTCTCTATGCCGCGCGCCGAACCCTGATCGTCTTTCTTTTTGCCATTTTCTTTGCCTACCTTATTAATCCCGCCGTCGGACGATTGGAGAAACTTGTCCACAGTCGCGTCTGGGCGATCACCGTTATTTACCTTCTCCTGGTTGTCGCTGTGGCGGTAGCCGGTTTTCTGATCGGGCCGAGAATTGCCCGGCAAAGCGCGCGCCTGGGGGCGCAACTACCCGGATTGATGGATCAGGCAGGCAACGGCCAGTTCTCCGGCCAGATCGGCCAATTGGCGGAAAAGTTCGGCAACGAGCGCGGCTGGAGCGATGTGACCCAGAAGCGCATTCAGGATTTCGTAATCAGCCACCGCGGAGATTTATCCAGCCTGGCGCAACGCATCGGAGTTCGCGTAGCCGAAGCGGCGCAGCAGATGTGGTTGTTGTTTTTGGTGCCGATCCTCGCCATTTTTTTCCTGCGCGATGGCGGCAGCTTTCATGAAGTGCTGGTGGCGCTGGTGCAATCGCGCTCGCAGCGTGA
Organism: Terriglobales bacterium; assembly: GCA_049592035.1. Lineage (GTDB taxonomy): Bacteria > Acidobacteriota > Terriglobia > Terriglobales > Acidobacteriaceae > Acidiflorens. The sequence goes on along the minus strand of JBAWFQ010000292.1, from coordinate 5,135 downwards.
ATTTCTGCAGGATGTCCTGCAGGATCTCAACCAGATGCTCGCCCAATTCATTCGTGCCCAGTTGACCCTGGCGGCATTTTCTCTGCTCGCGTATACCTCATTTCTAGGTGCGATGCGTGTGCCCTACGCGCTCATGCTTGGTACCGCCGGCGGCGCACTGGAGTTCGTACCCATGGCCGGACCGCTGCTAGCCGGCGCTGTCATGGTGACCGTCGCCGTGCTCTCCGGCTATTCGCACTGGGGCTTCCTGCTTTTGTTTTTGCTGGCCTGGCGATTAGTGCAGGATTACGTCATCTCCCCCCGCGTCATGGGCGTCAGCGTAGAGTTGCATCCGCTGGCAGCTTTGTTCGGTATTCTCGCGGGCGGAGAAATCGCCGGCATCCTTGGTGTCTATCTCTCCATCCCGGTGATGGCCAGTCTGCGCATTGTGTGGCGGCGCTGGCGCATCTACGCCGAAAAACGCAAATTCGGCCCCCTCAACGAGTACTCGTTTCCACAAGAGTTGGGAAGAGGAAGAACTTAATCCTCGCATTTCCATTGTTCCAAAATGCCGAAGAACTCAAGTTTCGTATCAGGGCATCGCTTCAGTCATGCCGTAAGCTCTTGAAAGTGAGATGCCCTTTAGGGGCTGTGCACCGAAAGGAAACGTTTCAACGATCCGACTAGCCACCTCTCCGAGTCCGGTTCAAATCCGGCCGCACACCTCGAAGTTTACCGCCGCATCAACCCCGGCATCCCCGCTCGAATTTTCACTAGTATAAAATCAGAGTTTGTCCTTCTATCAAACTATGTCGAAAAAACTACCAGTAGGAATTCTCGGTGCCACGGGCATCGTCGGGCAGCGATTCATCCAGATGCTCGAACATCACCCCTGGTTTGAAGTCTCCTGGCTGGCCGCGTCCGACCGTTCAGAAGGACGACCCTATGCCGAAGCTGCGCGCTGGCGTCTGAAAACTGCGATCCCCGCCCCAGTCGCAAAAATGACCGTCTCTCCGGCCAAGCCCGAAGGCGCTCCAAAAATCATTTTCGCCGCGCTCGATGCCGGCATTGCCCGCGAACTGGAACCGCAATTTGCCGCCACCGGGTGCGCCGTCGTTTCTAACTCGAGCGCCTTGCGCATGCAGGCAGACGTTCCCCTAGTTATCCCCGAGGTCAATGCCGACCACATTCGTTTGATTGACAAACAATCCTGGCGCGAGAAGTCGGGAGGCTATGTAGTCACCAATCCCAACTGCTCAGCGATCGGACTGGTGTTGGCGCTAGCCCCGTTGCATCGCGCCTTCACCCTCGAGACCGTAATGGCCGTCACCATGCAAGCGGTCAGCGGCGCTGGATACCCAGGCGTAGCTTCGCTAGACATTTTGGGCAACGTGATTCCCTACATTGCCAAAGAAGAAGAAAAAATGGAGGAGGAGACGCAGAAGTTGCTGGGCGTGGCGAAGGCCGACCACGTCGATCCGGCGCCTTTCGCCATGAGCGCGCAATGCAATCGCGTAGCCGTGGAAGATGGCCACACCGAATCGGTCTCCGTTCGATTCAAAAAGAAGGCGAAGCCGGAGGAAATCATCGCCGCCTGGAACGACTTTCGCGCCGAACCGCAAAAGTTGCGCCTGCCAAGCGCTCCCGATCAACCCGTGGTGTACATGACCGCGCCCGATCGTCCCCAGCCCCGCTTTGATGTTGATCTAGGCGCCGGCATGACCACCTCCGTCGGACGCTTGCGCAAGTGCAATGTTCTCGATTGGAAGTTTACCGTCCTGTCGCACAACACAATTCGTGGCGCAGCCGGCGCAGCGCTGCTAAATGCCGAACTGCTCAAAGCGAAGGGATATCTCGGGTGACAGAAATACCCAAAAGTACTGTAGAGACGGGGCTTGCCCCGTCTCCGCCGCGGGAGACGCGACAAGCCGCGTCTCTACGGGAATTTGCGGAATACCCTAGCAAATTTCAGGCAGCCCCCAAGGAGCGCCCCCGCCCATGATCGTCATGAAGTTTGGCGGGACCTCGGTGCAAGACGCAAAAGCGATCGACCGCGTAGCGCAGATCGTGCAGGGCCGCTTGGCGGATCGTCCGGTGGTAGTGGTCAGCGCCCTGGCCAAAGTCACCGATTCCCTGCTCACCATGGGCAAGGCCGCCGGCAGCGGCGATCGCAAAACGGCTCTAAAAATGGCCCGCGCCCTGCGCGAGCGTCACTATGACACCGCTGGAGAGCTCCTCGGCACCGCCCTCTTCACCGAATTCCACGGCGACCTCGGCGCCGACTTCGAAGATCTCGACGAACTCCTGCGCGGCATTGGCGCAGTCGGAGAAATTACTCCGCGCACCTACGATTACGTAGCATCTTTCGGCGAAGTGCTTTCCAGCAAAATCGTGGCCGCCGCGTTCGTTGCCCGCGGATTGCCCGGCGCCCACGTCGACTCGCGGCAATGCCTGCTCACCGACAGCGCCTATACTCGCGCGGTTCCGCAGTTTGAGGAAACCAACGAGCGCCTGCGCAAACGCGTCCAGCCGCTGGTCGAAGCCGGCAAGGTCGTAGTGATGGGCGGTTTCATTGGCTCGAATCGCGCCGGCATCACCACCACCATCGGCCGCGGAGGCTCGGATTTTTCCGCCGCAATTTTTGGCGCCGGCCTCAATGCCCAGCGCATCGAAATCTGGACCGACGTAGACGGCATGATGACCACCGACCCGCGCCTCTGTCCCGACGCCCGCCGCATCAAGGTCATCAGCTTTGACGAAGCGGCCGAATTAGCGTATTTCGGAGCCAAGGTCCTGCATCCCGCCACCGTGCTGCCCGCGATTCAGCAGAATATTCCCGTCTATGTTCTGAACTCGCAAAATCCAACCTGCGAGGGGACGAAGGTCACGGCGCGAGCCCCGCATTGTGAAAATATTTTCAAGGCCATCGCCCTCAAGAAAAAAATCACGCTGGTAGAAGTGGCCGCGCCGCGCCGTTTGCTGGTGCGCGGATATTTGAAGTCCATCTTCGAGGCCTTCGACAAACACGAAGTAGCCGTCGACGTGGTTTCGACATCCGAAGTGAGCGTCTCAGTGACGGCCGAGACCAACGAGGCGATTCCGGCCCTGGCCGCCGATCTGGCGAAAATCGCGGACGTAAAATACGAAGGCCGGAAGGCAATCGTCTGCCTGGTGGGCGAGAATTTGCGCAACACTCCGGGAATCGCCGCCAAGGTTTTCGGCATTCTAGAGAACGTGAAGATCCGCATGATTTCGCAAGGCGCCTCAGAAATCAATCTGACCTTTGTGATTGAAGAGGACGACGCAGCGGAAGTGGTGCGGCGCCTGCACCATGCCTTCTTCGCGGATGTAGATCCAGAAGTGTTCGCGTAGTTATGAAACCGCAGAGGACGCAGAGCGCGCAGAGAAAAAGAGGCTGTAACCCAAATGTTTTAGCAGGATTCTCTCTGCGTGCTCGGCGATCTCTGCGGTTCAAGGCTTCTGCATGAATCTCCTGATTCTAGGCCGTGGCAAGACCGGCTCAACAGTCGCCGAGATCGCGCTCGAGCGCCGTCATCATGTGCGAGTGCTCTCCGCCGCCGATAACGCTGGCGCCTGCGCGCTTACGCCCGATACCCTCGCCTCTACCAACGTGGTCATCGACTTCACCACTCCCGCTTCGGTCATCGCCAATGCCGAAGCCTGCATCCGCGCCAACAAAAATCTTGTCGTCGGAACCACCGGCTGGTATGACCAATTACCGCGCTTGCGCGAAATGGTCCTCGCTGCAAAAACCGGCTTCCTCTATGGATCAAATTTTTCCATCGGCGTAAATCTGTTCTTCGAGATTGCCGCGACCGCCGGCTGCGCTCTTAAATTCGATTACAAAGGCCAGATTTTCGAGCGCCATCATACGACGAAAAAAGATGCTCCTTCCGGCACCGCGATCACGCTCCAGAAAATTGTCCGCGAATCCGGAGGCCAGGAAGTGGAGATCGTCTCCTTTCGCGAAGGCGACGCCGTCGGCATGCACGAACTGATTTTCAATTCCGCTGGCGATCGCATCTATCTGTGCCACGATGCCAAGTCGCGCCTCGGATTCGCCGAAGGCGCTGTGCGCGCCGCCGAATGGCTGGCCGGAAAAACCGGCTTCTACGAGTTCCGCAACATCTGGCGCGAGCTCTAGCAATCCGTAGCAAACGCTCTAACCGCAGAGGACGCGAAGGACGCAGAGAACACAAGAATAAAGACCCAAAACAAGCTGCATGAAGGCCGCTCAAGCAAACACTTCGTGTTCCGCGTCCCAATACAAAAAAGAATTTCTCCGCGAACCCTGCGCTCTCTGCGGTCAAAGCCTTCCCCGGCCCCAAATCACATCCCGTCCATGCAAGCGCTCGCCAGAAGAGTTATCCTTACCCCATGCAACTGCGAGGATGTGGTACAGCTCTGGTCACACCGTTCTCCCAGGACGGAGCGGTCGACGAAAACGCGCTGCGAAATCTGGCCGCCTGGCAGGTCGAATCGGGCATTGATTTTCTGATTCCCTGTGGCACCACGGGAGAAACTCCCACCCTCAACCACGACGAGTGGTTGCGCGTCATCGACCTCACCATCGAAGTTGTCGCCGGACGTGTCCCCATCGTCGCCGGCGCAACTTCCAACTCGACGCAAGAGGCCGTCGCCAAAGCGAAAGAGGTCGCGGCGCGGCCCGGTGTCGACGCCATCCTCACCGCGTCTCCTTACTACAACAAGCCGACGCAGGAGGGCCAATACCGCCATTTCCGCGCCATCGCCGAAGCCGTCGACAAGCCCATCATTGTCTATAACGTTCCCGGCCGCACCGCCGCCAATCTCGAACCTGCAACCCTAGCGAGGTTGACCGAGGTTCCAAATATTGCCGGCGTGAAAGAAGCCAGCGGCAACATGACGCAGATCGCCGAAGTGCTGAACGTGGTCCCGGAGACCTTCACCGTGCTATCTGGCGACGACGCCGTAACGCTGCCGGTGATCGCGCTCGGAGGCGTGGGCGTGATCTCGGTCGCATCCAACGAGATTCCTCGTGAGATGGCGGAGATGACGCGCGCCGCTCTCAGCAACGACTGGCAAACGGCGCGCACACTCCATCGTAAATACCTTCCCCTGATGCAGGCCAACTTCATCGAGTCGAGCCCGCTGCC
>JBAWFQ010000291.1:0-3106 GCA_049592035.1 Terriglobales bacterium | reverse complement strand
CACGCGAAGTGGCTGAAGGTGTGCCTGGAACTGCCTTGGCGCCGGAAGATCTCATCGTTGAACTACCTGCTTGCCTCTCACGTGTGGCAGCAGGATCACAATGGATTCACGCATCAGGATCCAGGTTTTCTCGACCACGTCATCAACAAGAAAGCAGACATTGTGCGGGTTTACCTTCCGGCCGACGCCAACTGCCTGCTGTCGGTTTTCGATCACTGCCTGCGCAGCCGGAATTACGTCAATGTTGTGGTGGCGGGTAAGCACGCCATCCCGCAATGGCTGACCATGGATGCGGCGGTCGTGCATTGCACGGAAGGAATTGGCATCTGGCAATGGGCCAGCAACGACCAGGACGGCCCCGAGCCGGACGTGGTGATGGCCTGTTGCGGAGACACGCCCACGCTCGAGATTCTGGCTGCCGTTTCCATCCTGCGCCAGCATTTGCCCGATCTGAAAATCCGGGTGATCAATGTGGTCGATCTCATGAAGCTGCAATCTTCGAGTGAACACCCGCACGGACTAAACGAAACAGATTACGACTCGCTCTTCACGAAAGACAAGCACATCATATTTGGTTTTCATGGATACCCCTGGCTGGTCCACCGTCTGACCTACCGCCGGACCAACCGTAACCTGCACGTGCGGGGTTACAAGGAAGAGGGCACGATCACGACGCCCTTTGACATAAGGGTGCAGAACGACCTGGACCGCTTCCATCTGGTGCAAGACGTCGTCGATCGGCTGCCACACTTGGGTTCCAAGGGCGCCTATCTGAAGCAGCAGATGCAGGACAAACTCATCGAGCACAAGCACTACATCGACAAACATGGCCAGGACATGCCGGAAATCCGGAACTGGAAGTGGAGTCAAGACGGAACGCAAAAGGGAAACCGCTAGCGGAGAAGGGGCGAGCGCCTGAACCAATGTGAAGGTGGATAAGCGGGAGCGAACGAGGAAAAACAAATTGACCTATATCGAATCAAGGGAGTTCCCATGCCCATACAACTCAATGAAGAAAACAGCGGGAAGGTGCTCGCCATTCACGTCAACGGGAAGCTGGTAAAGGCGGATTACGAGCACTTTGTGCCCGAGTTCGAGCGACTCGTCCGGCAACACGGAAAATTGCGCGTGCTGTTCGACATGGCCGATTTCCACGGCTGGGACGCAGGGGCGGCGTGGGAGGACGTCAAGTTTGACATAAAACACTTCGCCGACATCGAACGGCTCGCGATGGTCGGGGATAAGAAGTGGCAGCACGGCATGGCGACGTTCTTCAAGCCGTTTACGAAAGCGACGATCCGATATTTCGAGCACGCCGACGCCACTGAAGCGCGGAAGTGGTTGGGAGAAGCGTAGCGGCTGAGGCCGCAACCGCTCATAAAGTAGCAAAGAGAGATAAGGACAAGGACTATGAAATCTAATGCCGATCAGATCAAAGCTCCCGAATCGAAGCCGGGATTGAAGCCCAATGCGAAAGACGATCTGAAATCCCTGCCCCTGCCGGAAGTGGAGAAAAAATTGGGGTCGTCGCCGGACGGCCTCAGTCAGGCCGAGGCGCAGAAACGGCTGACGCAATATGGGCCTAACGAGATTGAAGAAAAGAAAACCAATCCGTTCCTGAAGTTCCTCAGCTATTTCTGGGGCCCCATCCCGTGGATGATCGAAGCGGCGGTGATTCTGTCGGGGGTGGTCCGGCACTGGCTGGATTTTTTCATCATCCTCCTTCTGCTTGTTTCCAACGCCGTGGTCGGATTCTGGGAAGAACACCAGGCGGGCAACGCCATCGCCGCCCTGAAGGCCAAGCTGGCGATCAAGGCCAAGGTGAAACGTGATGGGAAGTGGATCACCCCGGCGGCGCGTGAGTTGGTGCCGGGCGACGTCATCCGCATACGACTGGGTGACATCGTGCCGGCGGATGCGCGTTTGCTGGCAGGCGATCCGGTGGAAGTTGATCAGTCCGCGTTAACCGGGGAATCCTTGCCCGCCACGCGCAAATCTGGCGAGGCAGTATTTTCTGGGTCGATCATCCGTCAGGGCGAAATCGACGCGATGGTGTACGCCACCGGTGAGAACACCTACTTCGGCAAGACTGCGCAACTGGTGCAGGAGGCGCACACCGTCAGCCATTTCCAGCGTGCCGTGCTGAAGATTGGCGATTACCTGATCATTCTTGCCGTGACCCTGGTCGTGTTGATACTGGCCGTCGCCCTCTTCCGTGGCGACCCGATCCTGAGCACGTTGGAATTTGCCTTGGTGCTTCTGGTGGCCGCGATTCCGGTGGCGATGCCCACGGTGTTGTCAGTGACAATGGCAGTCGGCGCACGTCTGCTGGCGAAAAAAGAAGCGATTGTAACCCGGCTGTCGGCGATCGAGGAACTAGCTGGCGTGGATGTGCTGTGCTCGGACAAGACCGGCACCTTGACCCAGAACAAGCTGACTTTGGGCGATCCCTTCTGCGTGAACAATATCCCTGCTGACCAAGTCATCCTCGACGCCGCACTGGCTTCGCGTGCGGAAGACAAGGACACGATCGATCTGGCCGTGATCGGCGGCCTGAAGAACGATCAAGCCTTGAAGGGCTATCAGGTGGTTCATTTCCAGCCGTTCGACCCGGTGCATAAGCGCACGGAAGCAACCGTTAAATCCGCGGACGGAAAACAGTTCAAGGTGGCCAAAGGCGCGCCGCAGGTGATTCTGGAAATGTCGACGAACGCTGGTGAGGTGAAGCCCGCCGTCGAGAAGGCCGTCAATGAATTTGCGGCACGCGGCTTCCGTTCCTTGGGCGTGGCCCGGGCGGATCAGGAAAACAAGTGGCAGTTTGTTGGCGTGTTGCCATTGTTCGATCCGCCACGCGCGCAGGCTAAAGCAACTATCGCGAGCGCCCGGCAGATGGGCGTGAGCGTCAAAATGGTTACCGGCGATCAGATTGCCATCGCCCGGGAAACTGCCCGGCATCTGGGGCTGGGTACGAACATCCTTGATGCCAGCGGATTGGGCGATACGAAGCATCACGAGACCTCGCAGTCGGCGGAGGCTATCGAACAAGCCGACGGTTTCGCGCAGGTATTCCCCGAACATAAGTTCCACATCGTGGATGTTCTGCAGC
>JBAWFQ010000290.1:0-18606 GCA_049592035.1 Terriglobales bacterium | reverse complement strand
ATCTCGCCCCCTGGATCCATCAGTACAACTGGCACCGACCGCACACTGCTCTCAATCAGAAACCACCCATCACCCGTTCCGGACTCGATGTCAACAACCTCTTGACACACCACATTTAGCCGCTGAGGGAGCGACGCGGCGTGCAATCGAGTTTTTCAGCAAACTGTTTAGCCGCTGAGGGACGGCAATTCTCAAACTGCACCACTACCGCTTACCGAGTGAATAACAGCGTGAAATTCACGATAATCTGAGTTTCGACAGCGACGGGCTCACCTTTGAGCATGTACGGCTTGTATTTCCATTTCTTCACCGCTTCAATCGCGGCAGGAGCCAGCATGGGATGGCCAGAAATTAAAGTGAGGTTTTGAATGTCTCCGTTCTTATCGATCTCGGCTTGCAGAACAACCTGCCCTTGAACGCGGGCCTGTTTCGCATCATCCGGATATCGCGGCGCAACCTTCTTGATCAGCAAGCCCGTCGAGACCCCAGACGAGACGCGCACGCGCTCCACTTGCCCTGAGTCGGGCGGCGGCGTAGCAGAGTTAGAACTAATTACTCCCCCAGTATTGGGGCTGTTGTCACCGCTCATCACGCACTTCGGATTTGGCGCATCTTCCCGGAACGAGATGTGCTGCAGCGAATTTGCAGACTGGTCCAGTTCTTCGGGCGACCCAGCCATCACGGTTTCCCCGACGTAGTAGCCGCGGAATTTCGTGTATACGAAGGCGACGTACAACGAGCCTCCGCTCCTCATCGCCTGCTTGTAATCGGCGCGGGAAAAAGTCTTCCCGCCGTAGTCCACGGAATAAGTGTCTTTCACGATTTGCCGGTGTTCCCGATCGGTATCAATTGCCGCGTGGACAGACTTGGAGACAAAATCCTCAGCGGCCGGAGCGGAACCACTCGCGTCGCGAGCGGTGAGAACGATTCTATTTCCCGGAGAGCCTTCTTTGTGCTGCTCGAGCAGCAACAGGATCAGTTGCCCGGCGGCATGTTTGGCCTTGCCATCGGCGGCGATAACTTTGGCGTTTAACTGCCAGCCGGCGGGTAGGGAGAGCGAAAAACCGAAGCACTCGTTCGTATAGAGGTTGTCCTTGATGCTGCCATTCTCGAACGCCAGCGTATCTGGTGAGCCATTGCCGGGTTGCTGTGCCCACAGGACAGCGTGCGCCAGAATGACGAATACCACGAAATTAAGCGCGACGAACTTCATGTCCTCCTCGTTACCCTACCAGCACCGCTCCGCCATTCACGTTGAAAATTTCGCCGGTGATGAAGCCGGCGTGGGGCGTGCATAGAAACAAAATCGGGCCGGCAATCTCTTCCGGAGTTCCCACTCGCCCCAGCGGTATGGTCCGAGAAACCTTATCGCGGGTTGGCGGGTCGTTCAGCGCTGCCGCAGACATATCCGTTGCCACCCATCCGGGAGCCACGCAATTGACATAAATATGGTCGGGCGCGAGCTCGGTCGAAAGCCCCTTCACCATGCTGATCAGCGCGCCTTTCGAGGCTGCATAGTCGCAGTGGAAAGACTCGCCGCGCTGTCCGGCGGTCGAACTCACCAGCACGATGTGGCCGCCACCCTGCTTCTTCATCTGCGCGACTGAATGTTTGACCAGGGCAAACACGCTGTCGAGGTTTACGGCGATGGTGCGATGCCATTGGGCATCTTCCATGCGATCGACGGGCACATCTTCCGGCGGCCAGATGCCGTGATTCGCAACCAGAATGTCGAGACGTCCGAAGGCTGAGATCGCCGACTCCAGCAGATGCTGTGCTGCCGTCGTGGTCGATAAATCACTCTGCACAGCGCGACAATTCTCTGCGCCACATTCCCGCACCAGATCGTCGGCCTGCGCTTTTGCCGCCTGATAATTGAAAATTACTTTAGCGCCCGCAGCCACAAACATACGCACCGTAGCTGCGCCGATGCCGCGCGATCCGCCGGTGATGAGAGCGACTTTGGAGTTAAGAGTGAGATTCATAGCGCACACAAGTATCGCACGGCCAGCACCCGAGCCCGCTCACGTAGGGGCGGGTCCGGGGTCCCCATCACGCGCGGTTTTCGCGTGATGGGGTGGAGGTGCCCTCACCTGCCCCACCGAGCGCAGCTCGGCTCTCTCCCACCGTCAAATTTCGCCGCCCTCGCCTTGACACCTCGCTAGCCGTCCGGCATTCTATTTAACTTGGGGATAAGGTCCGTTTCTTTCTGTGCCGCCCTCCGTTTCCGAGCGAAACCGGGGTTCGGCGTCGCCGGTTCGAATTTGCACGGCGTAGGTCTCCGGCCATAGAAGAAAACAATTCCCGCAGTTAAGTAGCGAAAACAGCAAACTTTTGCCGAATTCCGTTCGGCCGCACCCGAAAAGGGTGTTCGTAGCGGTTTCGGTTCATTCGGATATTTAGTTACAGAGGATCGACTTGGCGCTGGAAATCATTTTGTCGGGCATGTCGTTCGCAGCGAAAGGCGGATTGGCGTTCTGGTTGCAACTGCCGGGGGGATCCGGTCTGCTCGGTCTGGCGCCCCTGCTTTTCATCTTCGCCATTTTTTATTTTCTGCTGATTATGCCGCAGCAGCGGAAGCAGAAGAAATGGCAGGCGATGCTGAGCGAATTAAAAAACGGGGACCGAGTGGTAACCAGCGGCGGCCTGCGTGGGACGATCCTCAGCCTCAAGGACGATGCCTTGGTTTTGCGCGTACCGCCCGATAATGTGAAGCTCGAAATCAGCCGCGCCTCGGTGGTATCGGTGACGACGGCAGAGGAAGGAAAGTCATAGACCGCTGCGAGCTTCGAGCTACCGGCTTCGAGCAATCCTTCTCCACTTGAGGATGCTTCTGGCTCGAAGCTCGCAGCTCGAAGCGATCTTGGTACTGGTTTTTCATGAATAAGAACCTTAGTTGGAAGTTGGTCGTTATTGTCGGGATCCTGCTCGTCTTCCTGTTCGGCATCTTCGGAGTTCCGAAGGACTGGTCGGGCAAGGGGCTGCTGGCGTCGATCACCGACCGCATTCATTTGGGCCTCGATCTGCGTGGCGGAACCCACCTCATTCTGCAGGTGCAGGTCAATGATGCGGTCAACGTCGATTCGGACAATGCGCTGGCGCGCCTTAAAGAGGACATGCGCACGCACAAGATCAATTACGCTGACATCCTCAAGCCCGATCCGGTGAACCATCCCGAAATGATCGTGGTTAAGGGCATTCCTCCCGATCAGACCAGCGATTTCAAGAGCATTATTTCCGACCGTCTGCCGGACTATGACGCGACCTCGGGCGCGGAGAACTCCTGGACGGTTGCGATGAAGGCGCAAAGCCTTGCTGATTTGAAGAACCGCGCGGTGACGCAGGCGATTGAGACCATCCGCAACCGAATCGATCAGCTCGGCGTGAGTGAACCGGTGATCCAGGAGCACGGCCTCGGCCAGTACCAGATTCTTGTACAACTGCCGGGCGTGGACGATCCGGCGCGGGTCAAGGAAATCATGCAGTCCACCGCCATGCTCGAAATCAAGCAGTCGCTCGGTGGGCCGTATTCGAGTCAGGATCAGGCGTTGCAGGAACACGGTGGAGTGCTGCCTCCGGATGCTGTGCTGATGCCGGGCAAAAGCATTGGCTCGCGCAACACCGAGGGCGGCGAGCAGTGGTATCTGATCTCGCGCGCTTCGGCCGTGACCGGCCGCGATCTCCGCACTGCGGAACCGTCGACCGACGAAAATGGCCAACCAGCGGTTCGTTTTATCCTGACCAGCGAAGGTGGACGCAAATTCTATTCCTTCACTTCTGCTCACGTCGGCGACTTTCTGGCGGTCATCCTCGACAACAAGGTGCAGGAAGTGGCGGTAATTAAAGAAGCCATTCACGACACCGGCATCATCAACGGGCGCTTCACCCAGCAAGAGACGCAGGACCTTTCCATGACGCTGCGCTCCGGCGCTCTGCCGGCGGGAATTAAGTATCTCGAAGAGCGGACGGTGGGCCCGTCGCTGGGCGCCGATTCGATTCGTTCCGGCGTGCAGGCGGCCATCTACGGCATGCTTGCCGTGCTCATCTTCATGCTGATTTATTACCGCTGGGCGGGCGTGAATGCCGACATTGCCCTGATTCTGAATCTGGTGATTCTGCTCGGGTTCATGGGCTATTTTGGAGCGGTGCTGACGCTCCCGGGAATTGCCGGCGTCATCCTGACGGTCGGCATGGGCGTCGATTCCAACGTGCTGATTTTTGAGCGCATCCGGGAAGAACTGAGGAACGGCAAGACGCCGCCCTCGGCCGTGGAACAGGGCTTCAGCCACGCCTGGATCACCATCGTCGATACCCACGTCACGACGATTGTTTCCGCTGCAATTCTCTTCATCTTCGGAACCGGGCCGGTCAAGGGTTTTGCCACTACGCTCGTCTTTGGGTTGCTGGCCAACCTGTTTACGGCAGTGTTTGTATCGCGTGTGATTTTTGATTGGGTGCTGACCAGGAAGCAGCGCGGAGAAGCGTTGAGTATTTAGCTTCGAGCTACGGGCCGCGAGCTTGTAGCAAACCAGTTCGCTCGAAGCTCGTGGCTCGAAGCCGAACTCTGGAGTTTGACTTGGAATTTTTTAGAAATACAAACATCGATTTTCTTGGGAAGAAGTGGTACTTCCTCACTTTCTCGCTGATCTTCAGCGTGGCTGGCATTATTTCGATGGGCCACCGTTGGGCGACTACGGGATCGCCGGTTCCGTTGGGCGTCGACTTCCGCGGGGGCACACTCGTCTATGTGAAGTACTCGCATACTCCCGACCCAGCCGCCATCCACGATGAAATCGACCGCGCCGGCTTGAAGAACGCCCGGGTGCAGCGTTATGGACAAGCTTCCAATAACGAGGTGCTGATTGCGCTCGATATTCAGGAAACCAGCGAACAGGATTTAAGCAAGGGCAAGGACCAGATCAAACAGGCGCTCGAAAGCCACGCCACACCGGGTAAACAGGATCTCAACAACTCCAGTTCGCTGACCATTCTGAATTATCTTCTGGAGAAAGATCCACTCCACCTGGGCTCGGGTTCGGATGCCAATCCGCGTTACACTGCCATCGCTCAGGCCATTGTCGACTATCGCGATAAAACAAAGGGCGGGGTACTCGCTTCGATTGACGACCTGAAAAACGCCGAGCTGAAGAGTGTTGTCGACCCTTCTGTGATCGCCTCGCTCCAGGAGAACTTCTTTGTCTCCGACTTTGGCATCCGGAACGTCGAAATCGTCGGCCCGCAGGTAGGACAGCAACTCCGGAAGCAGGCCGTCCTGGCTACTCTTTATTCGCTCGGAGGGATGCTGATTTACCTGGGGTTCCGCTTCGAATGGATCTACGGTATCGCCGCCGTTTTGACGGTTTTCCATGACACGCTGATTACGGTTGGCGTCTTCTCGCTGCTGGACAAGGAAATCTCGCTGACCGTGATTGCCGCCATCCTGACCCTCATCGGATACTCGAATAACGATACGATTGTTGTATTTGACCGCATTCGGGAGAACATCAAATTGCTGCGTCGGGACCGGCTGGCCGACATTGTCAACAAAAGTATTAATCAGACTTTAAGCCGAACTATCTTGACAGCAGGCCTGACTTTCCTTACCGTGCTTGCGCTGTTCCTTTTTGGCGGCGAGGTGCTGCATAATTTCAGCCTCGCATTGGTAATCGGCATCCTGATCGGGACCTATTCGTCTATCGCGATTGCCGCCCCGATTCTGGTCGCCTACCAGGAATGGCGGGGCGAGCGGGGTAAAAAGCCGATTGCCATGCCGGCACGGCCCGGTAGCGGACCGACACAGCCAAAGGAAAAAGTTAAGGTCTAAATCGGGTTTGGTGGCGTAGAATCATTGACCTGCCCGGAGAGGCAGGAATTCGCACTGGGATCTGCGAAGTACGGGAGCAAAGACGAGGTGGCCGGTGTCTAAACTTTCGTGATGCTCTATGTAGGAGAAGCCTATGTTTGAAGACAGCCTCATTGAGTCAGGGAACAGGTTTAAGGCCAAGCGGCGGTTGAGCACGACGATTCTGTCTTTCTTTGGGCAGTTTCTGCTCATCGGGATCCTGATTCTGATCCCATTGATTTATACCGACGCGCTGCCGAAGTCCATGACGATGACGTTTCTGGTAGCGCCGCCACCCCCGCCTCCGCCACCACCTCCGCCGGCGGCCGCTCCCGTTAAGGTCGTAAAGATGGTGAGCGAAGTGGTCAACGGCCAGTTGCGCACCCCCACCAAGATTCCAGAAAAGGTTCAGATGATCAAAGAAGAGGAAGCACCCCCGGATCTGGGTGCTGGCGGCGTCCCGGGTGGTGTGCCCGGTGGCATTCCCGGAGGTTCGGCAGGTGGTGTGATCGGCGGCATCATTAGTTCGACTCACGTCGCCGTTCCCAAAGTGGCGACTCCGCAGCGGGTTCGCGTTTCCTCGGGCGTGTCGACCGGTCTGTTAATCAGGAAGGTTTCGCCCACTTATCCGCAACTGGCAAAACAGGCCCGCATTCAGGGTCAGGTCGTTTTGCAGGCGGAAATCAGCAAAGATGGGACGATTCAGAATCTGCAGTTGATTAGCGGGCACCCCATGCTGGCGCCGGCGGCGATCGAAGCCGTGAAACAGTGGCGCTATAAACCCTATTTGCTCAATGGCGAGCCGGTGGCGGTGGAGACCCAGGTAATTGTGAATTTCAGTCTGTCTGGAGGCTAGACTCTCCGGGCTGATTCGCGCCGGTTTCAGTTTGGGCCGGCTCAGCTAAGTTTGCGGCGGTTAAAGGCCTTCCCCGTCCCACCTTTTCCCGAAGACGGGAGACCGGGTGTTTTGACCCCGAGGGCAATTCCGCGTGCTTTGGTTTTCTTGCATCAAATGGTTCAGTTCGACAGGCTGTGGTTTTGATCCGGCGCGGGTTTTCCTGTAGAGACGCGGCTGGTCGCGTCTCCTGCCGCAGAGTGAGACGGAGCAAGCCGCGTCTCTGCGCAGATTTGTGAAGCGTTTTGGCAACGAGTTCGAAACAGTTCTTGAGGAGGAAAGCAACTCATGGTAGTGAACTTGGCAGCAGTCGCACTCTGCAATTTCCATCTTTTCGCCGCTTGGCTCTTTGACGAGAGCTCGGTTGGTTGGGACCCGATTTCGCTCTGGAAGCAAATGGGCATTCTAGCGAAAGTCGTGGTCATCATTCTGTTCATCATGTCGGGATGGTCGATCGGCGTGATGATTGACCGCTGGATGGCTTTCAACGCCGCGCGCAATCAGTCCCGCTCCTTCGCTCCCGCCGTTGCCGGAGCGTTGCGTGAGGGCAAGATTGACGAAGCGATCAAAGTCGCCGAGCGCAACAAGAAGAGTCACCTGGCCAAAGTCGTCACCGCGGGTCTGATGGAATTCAAGGCCCATCAGGACAGTCCGGGCGAGATTCCTGGCGAGACGATTGAAGCTTCCAAGCGTGCGCTCGAGCGCACCGAAGCTATCGTCCACGCCGAACTGAAGCGCGGATTGGGCGGTCTGGCGACGATCGGTTCGACGGCTCCCTTCGTGGGACTGTTCGGAACGGTGGTAGGAATTCTGAACGCCTTCAACGGTATCGCCAAGGAAAAGGCAACCGGATTGGCTGCGGTCGCCGGCGGCATTTCGGAAGCGCTCGTGACCACCGCCGTCGGCTTGTTCGTGGCCATTCCGGCCGTCATGATGTTCAACTATTTGACCGGTCGCGTGGAAGCGTTCGACGTCGAGATGGATAACTCGTCGAGCGAACTGATCGATTACTTCCTGAAGCGCCGGAGCATGCGCCGGTCGTAAAAAAGCCAGGTCGCAGGTCTTAGGTGTCAGGTCTCAGAACTTGGACCTTCGGCCTCCGATCTACTGGCTGGTTGCTACCCATGAGTTGCTGATGGAGGCCGGGCGGGGACGCCCGGCTCTCCACCGCTCAAATTTGGGGGCAGTAATAGAGCGAGCGCACGCAGGAGACAGAATTCCATGGCATTAGCAAAGCGGAACGAAGGGGCGAACGTCAGCTCCGACATCAACGTCACGCCGATGGTGGACGTGATGCTGGTGCTGCTGATCATCTTTATGGTGGTCACGCCCATGTTGCAACACGGCGTCCCAGTGGATATGGCGAAGGTCAACAATCCCGAGGATATGCACGACGCCGACAAGGAAGATGCGCTGCTGGTGGCGGTTACCCGCGACGACAAGGTTTTCTTCGGCAATGACGTCGTCAACCCCGCCGATCTAACGCAAAAGATCAAGGATAAGTTGACCAACCGGACCGACAAGCGCGTCTTTCTGAAGGCCGATATGCGCGCGAAGTTCGGCTGGGTGGTCGAAGTGGTCGACGACGTTCGCGCCGCCGGAGTGGATCAACTTGGCCTTTTGACCGATCAGAAGAAGTCCGGAGCCATGGCCCCGCCGCCAGGCGCCACGACTACTCCATCGGCACCCACAGGTGGGCAATAGCACTCGGTCAGCAACGCAGCCGTAGCAATACAGGAGATCGATTATGGGTATGGCAGTCGGCCCCAAAGGGGGCCAGAGCGCGAACATGAACGTTACGCCGCTGATTGACGTCTTGCTGGTGCTGCTCATCATTTTCATGGTGATCACGCCGCTGACGCCCAAGGGCTTGGAGGCATTGGTGCCGCAGCCTCCCCCGAAGGATCAGAAACAACCGCCGCCTACGCCGGATCGCACCATCGTGGTGCAGTTGATTGACCACGGGGCCGGCAACCCTCCAGGACTCAAGATCAATCAGGACGAAGCTACTTGGGAGACCCTGCAAGGGCGGTTGGAAGATATTTTCAAGACGCGCGCCGAGAAAGTTATGTTCGTCAAGGGCGACGACAACGTGCCTTTCGCTGACGTTGCCACCGTCATTGATATTGCGCATTCCGCCGGCGTCGACAAGGTCGGTTTGATCACCGCCAAAATCGAAGCGGGCGGCTAGACATCGGGTGATCGGATCATCGGGTCATCGGGCGATCGAAACTCGATGATCCGATAGCGAAAGATTTGCATTCCCATCTTGCGCCTTGCCGGTCGCTCCGCCACGGGTTTTTTCCTACAACTCCGCAACAAGGGAGATTCATAAAGCAATGAAAACTACTCGAAGATTCTTGGTGCTATTCGCCGCCGCTCTGGCGCTAATTGCCAGCATGGGCTGCAACAAGCTGAAGGCGCGCGATCATCTCAACAAGGGTGTGCAGGCTTACAAGAACTCCAAGTTCGAATCGGCGATCGACCACTTCCAGCAGGCCGTTGCTCTCGACCCAACCTTGATCAACGCCCGCTTGTATCTGGCCACAGCTTTTGCCCAGCAGTACATCCCGGGCGCCGATACTCCCGACAACAACCGCTATGCTGAACAGGCGATTGACCAGTACAAGCAAGTGCTGGAGAAAGACCCCAAGAACATTAACAGCATCAAGGGCATCGCCTATCTGTACCTGCAGATGAAGAAATTCGACTTGGCGAAGGAATATTACAAAAAGGCTTCCGCAGCCGATCCCAACGACCCCGAGCCGTATTATTCGGTCGCTGTCATCGACTGGACACAGACCTATGTGCCCCGTCAGGAAGAGCGCGCCAAGCTCGGCATGAAGCCAGATGATTCGTTGCCCGCCAAGGATAAGAAAGTCTGCGCCATGATGAAGGAGAAAAATACCGCCAACGTCCAGGAAGGTATTGACAACCTGAACAAGGCGCTCAACCTTCGTCCTGACTATGACGACGCCATGGCCTACATGAATCTGATGTATCGGGAACGCGCTGACATCCAGTGCGATGATCCGGCAGCGCGCACCGCTGATTTGAAGACCGCCGACGACTGGGTCGACAAGACCATGGCCACCAAAAAGGCCAAGGCTGAAAAACAGCCCGGTGCAGGCGGCATTGTGATGGATCAAAAACAGTAGACATTGCTCGTGTGGGGACGGGGCTCGGCCCCGTCCCAGCCCGCGTAGGGACGGCCGCCCTCGGCCGTCCAAGCCGAGCGCAGCTCGGCCCCCGCCTCCAGCGACCTCCCCGCCTAAAATCACCAAAGCGAGTGATTTGCATCACGCACATCTGCCCGTGCGCAGGTAAAATCAGTGCGGCATCAAGACGCGTCAGCCCAGGCATGTTCAAGAAGATTCTGATCGCCAACCGGGGAGAGATCGCGGTGCGCGTGATGCGCGCTTGCCGCGAATTGGGCATCGCCACCGTTGCCGTCTATTCCGACGTCGACCGCGCCGCACTCCATGTCCGTAAATCCGATGAAGCTTACCCGATTGGCCCCGCTCCCGCGGTGGAGTCTTATCTGCGGATGGACAAAATTCTCGACGTCGCCAAACGGTCGGGCGCTGAGGCCATCCATCCTGGCTACGGTTTTCTCTCGGAAAACGCGAAGTTCGCGCAAGCGTGTGCCGATGCAGGCGTGAAATTTATCGGCCCCACTCCGCACTCCATGAATCTGATGGGGTCCAAAACCAGCGCCCGGCAGCAGATGGAAAAAGCCGGCGTTCCATTTGTTCCAGGAACGTCGCGAGGCCTCGCTTCTGCTCAGGAAGGCGAGGAAGTCGCCGAGCGCATTGGCTATCCCATCATGCTGAAAGCCGCGGCTGGCGGCGGCGGCAAGGGCATGCGACTGGTCCACTCGCGGCAGGAGTTTCGCTCGGCACTCGAATCCGCGCAAAGCGAGGCGCAGCGCTCTTTCGGAGACAGCGAAGTCTACATCGAAAAAGCCATCGTCAACCCCCGCCACATCGAGATGCAGTTGCTGGCCGACGAACACGGCAATACGGTCTGGCTCGGCGAGCGCGAGTGTTCCATCCAGCGCCGCCACCAAAAGGTTCTCGAGGAAGCGCCCTCGCCAATTGTCGATCCCGAAATGCGCCGCCGTATGGGCGAAGTGGCCGTCAAGGCCGCGCAGGCAGCCGACTATACCAACGCCGGAACCATCGAATTTCTGGTCGATCAGCAAAAGAACTTCTACTTCCTCGAGATGAACACGCGCCTGCAGGTCGAACATCCGGTCACGGAGTTGACGACGGGACTCGATCTCGTGCATCTGCAGATACGAATCGCCGCCGGCGAAAGGCTGCCTTTTACCCAAGCCGACGTGGCCATTCGCGGACACGCCATCGAGTGCCGCATCTACGCCGAAGATCCGGACAATAACTATTTTCCCAGTCCCGGCAAGATTACGGTGCTGCTCCAGCCCTCCGGACCGGGAGTTCGCCGCGACAGTGGCATGTACGAAGGCTGGAATGTTCCCATGGATTACGATCCTCTGCTCGCCAAGCTGATCGGCTACGGAACCGACCGGCAGCAGGCCATCATGCGGCTCGAGCGGGCGCTCTATGAATACTTCGTGGCCGGGATCAAGACCAACATTTCGCTCTTCCAACGCATCCTGGGAGACGCCGATTTCCAGGCGGGAAAACTCGATACCGGATATCTCGATCGCTTGCTCGCAAAAGCCAATCCGGGGGTAGCGTCGTTTGTACCAAAGCCTGAGATCAAGGACCTGGAGAAAATTGCCGCCATTGCCGCTGGAATGTTTGCCGTCCTCGACCCGGCTTCGCCCGTCAAGAATGGGAACGGCAGTGGAACGAGCTCAGTACCATCCCCCTGGAAACAGCGGGGACGCGAGGAAACCCTGCGCTGAGTTTTCGGCGGCTCGCAGCGCGAGGGAGATTCGTATCAGGGCATGCCTTCAGGCATGCCGCAACCGCGTTAGAGGTAAGCGCCTTCAGGCGCTGGATTTCAAAATTTGAATTTCACAACAGGTTCTTAATGGTTTACGAAATCATCGTAGGCGGGAAGCCACATCGGCTGGAGCTGGAAAAGGCCGCCGGCGGATGGGAATGCCGCCTGGACGGACAACCCGTTCCCATCGACGCGGTGATTCCGCGCCGTGACGTTTTGTCGCTCTTGGTCGACGGCCAGTCCTACGAGATCAAGCGCGAGCAAACTGCCACTGACCTCCATATGTGGGTAGGTAGTACCCGGTTCGCAGTCGAATTGCACGATCCTCGATCCCTGCGTTCGCGTCAAAAATCCGCGGGGGACGAAAAAGGCCCGAAAAAGATTGTTGCTCCCATGCCCGGCCGGGTGGTGCGCGTGTTAGTAGCGGAAAATTCCGAGGTAGAGGCCGGACAAGGAATCGTCGTTGTCGAAGCCATGAAAATGCAGAACGAGATCAAGTCGCCAAAAAAGGGAGTAGTCAAGAAAATATCGGCAGTCGCGGGCGCGGCCGTGAACCCAGGCGACGTGCTGGCCATCGTGGAATGATCGCGCTGGCAAAGCGAGCGGCTTGCCTCTCCGCCAAAACCACGCCCCAGACTATCCTCCGCCCCAGCACTAAGGTCATTCCATATCAGCCTTCCTCCAAGCATAAGATAGAACGAAGCTGAAGACGGCAATAGCGGAGGTCTCTTCGTGAAGCTGCAACGCATCATAAGCTTTGCAACCCTGGGCATCTCGATCCTAACGCTCATCCTCGTGTTAAAGCGCCCTGCGCCGGTTGCGCCGGTTGCCGCGCCCGCCGCGGCTGCCGCCAACGCGCAGTCGTTTCAGGAGAAGGTGAACCAACTGGCGCAACCTAAAACGCCGGGACAAGAGCCAGGCGAAGTCCGCATGACTTCCGCGGAATTGTCGGGAGCACTCACAGAAGCTGCCGGCCTGTTGCCCTCCGCCGCGCCGGCGAACGCTGCCACCAGCTCGCCGTCCGGCTCTTCCTCCGGTACCGCAAGCCCTGCCACGGAGTTCCCCGGCGCGGTTCCCAGCATCAAGGATTATCAGGTCTCCATGGAGGGAGACATCGTTCGCGGCCAATTTCTCACTCAGATCGCCGGCAAGGACGTCTACCTAACGCTTGCCGGACATCTCGGCGCGAAAGACGGTTACGCCACCTTCGATGCTACCGAGGTAAAAATTGGAGATCTCCCGGTACCCGTAGCGCTGGTTAACGAGGCGTTGCAGAAGAAACTTACCGAGCAACGCGATCAGCTCAAGCTCCCCAACAACGTCAAAGACATCAAAGTAGAAAACGGCGAGCTCGTGTTCGTCGAGAAATGACCGCGACGAGCTTCGACATGCGGGCGAACCAGGGCTGACGTTGCCCGAAGCATGCAGTTCGAAACCCAGCCAAGCACAGAGGACTTCCTTAGAAACCCCACCCGGCAGAAAATGCCCGATGCCTACTACCCTCCGCTTGTAAAGCAAAACTTGCCGCTCTCGCTACACGATGGTTTGCTTTCGACAGAATCTTCTAATCTCCATCTAATCGGTTTCTAACCGCCGCCGCTTCAAATCACTGCTATGACGACTTTTCCAATCCCATCCAACTACCCCGATCACGTTCTAGTAGCCAGCCCCAGTACTCGCGTGCGGCAGCGCGTTCTCGAAAGTCTACGTTCTCCCGTTCGCCGCTTCGAGCAGGCCCGCGGCGGCGCCGAAGCGCTAGCGCATTTGGAGAGCGGCTTCTGGCAGGTGCTCTTTCTCGATCGGCGCTTGCCCGACCTCGACGCCGAAGAACTGAGCGCTACCGTTCGCCAGCGTTTTCCCGGAATCGCGGTTGTGCTGCTCGATCCAGACCTCAATGCACAAGACGACGCGGAACCCACGCCGGAGCACATCGTGCCAGACCCATGCCTTCCACTCCGCTCAGGACCCGCGCCCGCCGAGCGCAACGCGGCGGAGTCAACCGCAGCGGCTCAGAATAGCAACAACGCCGAAGGCGAACTCCCATTTGCGGTTCCAACTACGATCGCGGCTCCCCTGCCCGGGCTGCCCGGAATGATCGGCAATTCGCGCATCATGCAGCCGGTATACCGTCTGGCGCGCCTGCTGGCGCCGCGCAACACCAGCGTATTGATCAGCGGGCCGACCGGCTGCGGCAAAGAAGTCTTGGCCCGCGCCATTCATCAACTGAGCCCGCGCGCCGCGCGCACGTTCGCGGTAGTCAATTGTGCCGCCATTCCCGAGACCCTGCTCGAAGCTGAGCTCTTCGGATACGCTCGCGGCGCGTTTACCGGAGCCACACAAACCTATGCGGGAAGAATCCAGGCGGCGCAGGGCGGCACGCTTTTCCTCGACGAAATCGGCGAAATGCCCTTGAGCCTGCAGCCCAAGTTGCTGCGTTTTCTGGAGCAGAAAGAACTGCAGCGCCTGGGCAGCGCGGAAGTCGTGCGCGTCGATGCCCGCGTCATCTCCGCTACCAACGCCCACCTGCTGTCGTTGGTACGCGAGGGAAAATTCCGCGAAGACTTGTACTACCGTCTTTGCGGCTTCCCCATTGAGATCCCGCCATTGCGCGACCGTAGTGAAGATATTGTGCAACTGTCCGCGCATTTCCTCGAGAAATATGCCGCGCCCCTACCCGCGCCGCAGCTCTCGCTTCCAGCTCTTCAACTGCTGAAAAACCATCCTTGGGCGGGCAACATTCGAGAACTGCAGAGCGTGATTGAGCGCGCCCTGATCCTCTCCGCTGACCAGGCCGTGATTGGTCCCGAGCACCTCTTGCTAGGCGACACAGCGTTCCGCACTTCCCACTAGTGGTGTGACCGCGTGATTCGCGAAGGGTAGCGCCGCCGTCCCGGCGGCTGTCCGGCGGGCGTCCTCGCCCGCCGCGCCGAGGGCGAGCCGCTCTCGGGACAGCCAGCAAGATGCCGGTGCAACTCGTTTCCCCCGCCGTCATCACCATGCGGTCACGGCACTAGTAACCACTGCCAACGCGCAATTGATCGTCTGCAAATGTACTCGACATAAGCCTGTTCTAAGGCAATTTATGCCGGGCTGGCATCGCCGTTGCAATGTAATTTTCCATGTCCACCATTTTTCCAAATCCGCGAGACCCGGCGCGCGATCCCGAGCATCCCCTGGCCCGCGCCTTTGCCTCGTTCACGGAAGCGGCGGGTTCGCTCGAGCGCACCTATGGGCAACTGCAAGGGCAGGTGGCTCATCTCCGCCAGGAACTCGAAATCACCAATCGCGACTTGGCAACCAGTCTGGAGGAAAACCACCGCATCCGCGAACGGCTGCGCCGCATTCTGGAAGGCTTGCCGTGCGGCGTGCTGGTTATCGAAGATGGAGCCCGCATCTCAACGCTCAATCCCGAAGCCGCGCGCCTCGCCGGAGGAAGCTTCGAAGCAGCGGACATGTTGCCTGCCGCGCTGCGGGCGGCGCTCGAGCGGGCGCGCCAGACGGGCGAAGAGCCCGAGTTGCAACTTACGAATGAGTCTCACGACAAACCGTCTTCCGTCGACCAATCTCTCGTCAATCAATCCCCCGTCAATCAATCTCCCGTCTGGGTTGCGATCCGCCACGCCTGGCTGGAGCAGACGCCGGCCCATGCTACTTCGGTTTTTATTTTGCGCGACGTCAGCGAGGCGAAGAAGCTCGAACAAGATCGCGAGCATCTCCGGCGGCAGCAGGCGCTGGTCGAAATGTCGGCCCTGCTGGCGCATGAAATCCGCAACCCCCTGGGCAGCCTCGAACTCTTCGCCGGACTCTTGGCCGAGGCTAATCTCGAAGGCGAGAGCCGCCGCTGGATCGAGCACGTGCAGGCGGGCCTGCGCACGCTTTCCGCGACCGTCAACAATGTGCTGCATCTGCACAACACGCCCCAGCCCGAACTCGCTCCGACCGATGCCGGCCAGCTGCTTGACTGGGCCTACGACTTTCTTTTGCCGCTTGCCAAACAGGCGCGCGTCGAAATGCAAATCATCAACGGCCTCAACGGAGTCACCATTCATGCCGACCGTCACCGGCTCGAACAGGTGCTGCTCAATCTGGCGCTCAATGCGTTTCGCTTCATGCCGGGCGGCGGATGGCTCTCGATCCGCGGCGTCGACGGCGCATTGTCACCGGGTTTTCAGAACGGTTCTCAGAACAATAACAACAACAACGACGGCGTAGAGATCTCGGTGCGCGACACCGGGCCGGGCATTGCGCCAGTCGATCTGACCCGCATCTTTGATGCCGGATTCAGCACGCGTCCCGGTAGTTCCGGACTCGGACTTGCCGTCTGCCGCCGCATTCTCGAACAGCACGGGGGCTCGATCGCAGTCGAGAGCCGTCCCGGTTATGGCGCCACCTTCCGGCTTCGCCTGCCCCGCCATGCGGAGGATACGAGAACGGACGCCGTGCCGGGCAGCGAACTATCCCTGGTTGGGGCCCCACCGGCCGCTGGAGTGCAACTATGAAGCGGCTGCTCATCGCCGACGACGATGCCGGCATGCGCGCCGCGCTCGAAGCCCGCTTCCAGCGCCGCGGATGGCTGGTCGATGTCGCCGTCAACGGCACCGAAGCGCTGGAGAAGTTTCGCGCTGGCTCGCATTCGCTCGTGATCACCGACGTTCGTATGCCCGGCCGCGACGGCTTCGAACTGATGCGTGAGGTGCAGGCCTCGTCGGCGCGTACGGCGGTGATTCTGCTGACCGCTTATGGCTGCGTGCCCGATGCGGTCGAAGCCATGCGCAACGGCGCCTGCGATTACCTGGTCAAGCCGGTCTGCTTTGAAAAACTCGAACTCGCGGTTGAGCAGGTGTTGCGCCGCGCTGAAGAAGCTAGCAAAGACACCGAAACGCTCATCGGCCACTCCCCGGCCTGGGAACGGGCGCTGGAACGCGCCCGGCAGGCCGCCGCCACCGATGCCGATGTTCTGATCGAGGCCGAAAGCGGTACCGGCAAAGAGCTCGTCGCGCGCCTGATTCATCGCCTCAGCCGCCGCAAGAGCGGTCCGTTGGTCGCGCTGAACTGCACCGCATTTCCCGAGACTCTGCTCGAAAGCGAATTGTTTGGCCACGCCCGCGGCGCCTTTACCGGAGCGGTGGGCGCCCGGCCGGGCAAGTTTGAGACGGCGAACGGGGGCACTCTGCTGCTCGACGAAGTCGGCGAGATGCCGCTCGCGCTGCAGCCAAAACTGTTGCGCGCTTTGCAGGAACGCGAGTTCGACCGCCTCGGATCAAACCAAACCGTACATGTTGACATCCGCGTCATCGCCACCAGCAACCGTCCACTCGACACCGCCGTGGCCGAGGGTCGCTTCCGCGCCGATCTTTTTTATCGTCTGAACGTGATTCCGATTTCTCTGCCGCCGCTGCGCGACCGCCCCGACGACATTCGGGAACTGGCCGAATACTTTGCCGGGCTTTATGCCGAGGAGGGCGCGCGAGCTCGTTTGTCCCCGGAACTCCTGGCGCGCCTCGAAGAGCAGGCGTGGCCGGGCAATGTGCGCGAACTCGGAAATTTTGTGCGCCGGGCGGTGGCTCTATCGCGCGGCAGCGAAATTGGCATCGAAGCCCTCGAGCACGGCAGAAATCTGCGCGAGATTCAACCCGGAAGAATGCCGCCAGGAGACTTCCCCGCTCGCCTCGCGCGCTCGCCGGAGTGGAAGCCGGGTCTCTCGCTCGGAGAAATGGAGCGCCAGCTTTTTGCCATGACTCTCGAATCGACGGGCGGCAACCGGGCGCGGGCGGCGGAGTTGCTGGGTGTGAGCCTGCGCACCGTGCGCAACAAAGTTCGCGAGTTTGGCTTGCCGCCACGAGGCAATTATCGCAACCCTCTCTCGAACCACAATGTCCCCGGCAGCGCGGCCCGGGGACATTTTCAGAACCCCAAGGAGCAAACATGTCCATGATGACGATCGATACCCCGCTGATCCGCGGACTGGAACGCGTGCTTGACCGAAGCGCGCTCCGCCATCAGGTGATTGCCACCAACCTCGCCAACATCGATACTCCCGGATACCACACCCGCGACGTGCGGGAATTCGCCGGCGAAATCGAGCAGGCCATGGCTGGCGATGGCGACGACGATTCCCCGATCGGCGCAGCCTCGTTTGCCCCGGTAGTGCATGAAATCCACGGACTGCTCGAACGTCCCGACGGAAACAACGTCTCGGTCGAGCGCGAATCGCTTTTGCTCGCCCAGAACCAGTTGCGCTTTCAGGTGGCGGTCCAGTTTCTGAAAGCCGAGTTTCACCGGCTGTCGAGCGCCATTAACGGAGGGGGTACGTCGTCATGAACCTGTTCGGCATGCTGGAACTCAGTGGCTCGGCGCTTGGAGCCGAGCGGCAGCGCGCGGAGGTGGTAGTCAGCAACATGGCCAATGCCCAAACCACGCGCACCCCGGCGGGCGGCCCGTATCGCCGCCAGTTGGTCGTATTTCAGGCGCAGCGCGTTCCGCGCTTCTCGCTCGCGCTGGCCGGAGGCTTGCAGCGCGAGCATTCTTCGGCCGTGCGCGTCGCAGCGGTGGTTCCGGACCAGCGCCCGCCGGTCATGCGCTTCGAGCCGGGACATCCCGACGCCAACGCGCAAGGCTATGTGGCCTATCCGCAGGTCGACCCCATCGAGGAAATGACCGATCTCCTCGGAGCGGTGCGAGCCTACGAACTGAACGCGTCGGCCGTGCAAGCCACGAAGAATATGATTGCGCAGTCGCTCGACCTGCTGCGCTAGGAAAGAACATGGCTTCAGCCATGCCGTTGAAACCCGCTGCACAAGCAGCTTTAAGCTGCTGAGGGAAAGATGAGGACCAGCCATGAATAATTCGATTCCGTCGATTCGCATTCTGCCCGCCGATATGGGCTCTGCTCCTGCCGGCGCTCCCGAGGGCGGCAAATTCCTGGAGACGCTGCAGC
>JBAWFQ010000289.1:0-5076 GCA_049592035.1 Terriglobales bacterium | reverse complement strand
TTCAGCCGCACCGTAACTAGGTCAGAATCAATGCGGCTTTAGCCGCTGAGGGACTGCACCACTACCCAAGAATACCGGACACCTGACAGCCAATACCCGGAAACGATCTGAGTATCGCGGAGCCGGTGGTGGGTAACTGAGGGGCAGGTACCAAGGTGTACCTAGCTCGTCGGCAAACGGCCCTATAATCAGAGGTTAGAAGGGATTGCTCCCTTCTTCCCCCGGAGAACATTGACCTCGGAGTACGCATGAAGGAGCGCGGCTGGATTCAACCAAGTTCGCTCGAACCAATTGTGGAACGAGTAGTGGGCCAGGTGTTGGACGCCAATGCCGCCCAGCTTCGCGGTGAGATTGTCCGGCGAGTGATGGAAGAGATGGCGGCCGAGGCTGCGACTCTCGAGGCCACGGCTGCCGGCTCCGAACCCGCCAACCACCATGCTGCTTCCGAGTCCAGCCCATCCCAGTCCAGTCCAGAAGATCTGGCGCGCGCTGTCGCCGAAATCCAGTCCGGTTCCTCACAACGCGAGATTCTGCGAGCCTTGCTCGACGCCAGCGTCCGCTATGCGTCCCGCGTTGCGCTTTTTGTCGTGAAGGGCAGCCATGCCACGGGATGGCAGGCGCGGGGCTTCGCCAACGACGATGCGGTGAAGGATTTCGCGCTCGACGAAAGCGCTCCCGCGGTGCTTCGCGCCGTCGGCGATCGAGTGGTGGCGAGCGTGCCAGTTGCCGATCTTGATTCCCGTTTTCTGGAGCAAGTTGGAACGCCAGCCAGCGGCGAAGGCCGGGTTCTGCCGTTGATTTTGAAAGACAAAGTTGCGGCGCTGGTTTACGCCGACAGCGGAACCGATGCCGATGGCCTAATCGAGGCCGGCGCGCTCGATCTGCTCGTGCTTTCGACCAGCGCCTGGCTCGAGGTGAACTCGCTGCGCAAGCACGCGCAGAAGGAACTGTCGGCGGCGCACGCGGAGGATCAATCAGGCAGTCATGATGCGGCGGTGGGCGGAGTGCCCTCAAGCCAGGCGGCGGCTTTCAACGATCCCTTTGCCTCACATGCTCCTGCGTTTGCTGCTAAGCATGTCATGGCCGCAGCGGCCTCAGCGGGAGATGCGTCAGTGTCAGCGGCGAATGCCGTGGCGATGGCTCCAGAGATGGCCGAAGCAGAAAGTGTTGCCACCGAAGTTCAGTTGGCGGTTGCTGAAATGGAACCAGCGCTTGCCGAGCCGCTTCCCATCGGTCATGTGGAAGCTGAACCTGCGCCCCAGGCGGTTCCGGCCGGCACGCTTTCGCCGCAGGATCAGGAAGTGCACCGCAAGGCCCAGCGTTTTGCCCGCTTGCTGGTCGATGAGATCAAACTCTACAATCAGGCCAAGGTAGCCGAGGGCCGGAAAAACAAGGACGTTTACGACCGGCTGAAGGACACCATCGAGAAAAGCCGCGCGACGTACCAGAAACGTTACGGGAGCACGGTTGCAGCTTCCGCCAATTACTTCCAGCATGAAATAATAAGAAGTCTCGCAGAAGACGATGTCTCCATTATGGGAGCCAACTTTCGGCAGTAGGTAGGGTTTGAGTGCGTCGTTTTGCAGTTGCAGTTCTCGCTGGAATTTCCTTCCTGCTTTGGCTCGGCATTTTGACGCCGGCAACGGCCCAGTCCCAGTCGTCTACTTCTACTGAAAGCACGCCAGCAGAAAAAAAGAAGAGTGCGTCCGCTAAAACGCCAGCCAAGAACGCAACCGCCAAAAAGGCAACGGCCAATAGCGGAACAACCAAGAGCGCGACAAGCAAGAGCGCGGCAAGCAAGAAGAAGCCCGTCCCTGCCGCCAGCAAAAAGAAGCGCCGCCCCATGTCTCCGCGAGTGCGGCGGGCGCGGCAAGCCTTTGTTGCCTCCGCCAGTCTTCGCCCCATGGCACAGCAGTTGCTGCAGGACCGCACTCCCACGGCTTATGCCGGAGTCGAAGCCTACGCGCGCCGTCATGCGAGGGAGGATGCCGATGCCGGAGCGCTAGCCTGGCTGGTCGTCGGCTACGCTCGCACACTTGATCACGACTACGCCAAAGCGATCGACCCCTTCAACCGGGCCAAGGCCGGAGCCAGCGAACTGGGAGACTACGTCGCCTACTACCTCGGCGACTCCTACCTGAAAACCGGTCACAATGCCGAGGCGCTTTCCACGCTCGCCGATTTCAGCAAGAACTTTCCCGACTCGCTTCTGATCCGCGATGCCCACCTGGTTTATGCCAACGCGCTGCTCGAGGAAGGCCGGGCAGCGGAGGCAGCGGCTCTGCTTGAAAGGGATCGCGCTCCCGTGCGCAGCGATATCGAACTTGAAATCGGACGCGCGTACGAAGCGGCCGGCGAAAATCAGAAAGCGGCGAGCGCCTTCCGCAACCTCTATTTCAATCTTCCCAACAGCTTCGAAGCGGAGATGGCGGGAACGGAATTGCACAAGCTTGGAATCTCCGGTTCAGTCGCCGAACGCCGCACCCGTGCCGAGCTTTTGTTCAAAGCCAAGCACTATAGCGAAGCCGCCCATGATTACCGCGAGTTGCTGAATGAGGACCAAGTGGCTCCGGCGGAGCGTCCGGCGTTGGAGTTGGCGCTGGCGGGCGCCCTCGAAAAAAGCGGCAGCAGTCACGACGCGCGCAAGCTTCTGACCACGATGGGAGCGCAAACCGGCGACGCCGAGGCCGAACGCCTTTATCTGCTGAGCGAGACGGAGCGTTCCACGAGCGATGAAGAGGCCGTGCAACGGACGCTCAACGAATTGCGGCAATTCGGTCCCGCCAGCCCGTGGCTCGAACAAGCGCTGCTTTCGGCCGGCAACATGTACCTGCTCAAGCGCGACTACGACCAAGCCATCGACTACTTCCGCGAGTTGCAGCAGCGCTTTCCCAATGGCACGCGCGCCTCCTATGCGCACTGGAAGGCGGCATGGCTGGCCTTCCGGCAAGGACGAACCGCGGAGGCCCGGCAAGGTTTCGAGAACCAACTCGCGCTCTATCCCGATTCCGCGGAGATTCCAGCCGCGCTCTATTGGCGCGCCCGTCTCGCCGAAGAAGAAGGCAATCCGGCGATGGCGCGGGCGTTTTATCAGAAGCTCTCCGATCGTTTTCGCAACTACTACTACGCCGAATTCGGCCGGCAGCGCTTGCAAGCCTTGCATGGCGCCGGCGACGTAGCGGCGGAAGACGCGCCACACTACGCGCTGCTCGACCACGTTGCGCCACTGCCGACCGCAGGAAAAATTACTGCGTCCGATCCTCCCGACGACAACCTGCGTGTGGCGCGGGCGCGTCTGCTTTCAAACGGAGGCTTCGCCGATATGGCGGTGCGCGAGTTGCAGGCCGCCGCCAGCCAGATTGACGGAGCCTGGGCGCCGCCGGAGATGGCGCGCGTTTATCAGGACCTCGGGCGCTACGACCGCGGCATCGAGATCATGAAGCGCATGACGCCCAACTATTTCGCCGTCGACCTTCCCGATCTGCCGCGTCCCTATTGGGAAGCGCTTTTTCCCAAAGCCTATTGGCCCGACCTGCGCAAATATTCGGAACTCAACGGCCTCGACCCCTATCTGGTAGCGTCGCTCATCCGACAGGAGTCGGAGTTCAACGCCGCCGCTCTCTCTCGCGCCAATGCCGTAGGCCTGATGCAGCTTCTGCCGAAGACCGGCAAAACCGTAGCCAAGCAAGTCAAGCTCAAGGGATACAGCGCGCCGCAACTCTACACGCCCGCGGTTAATCTTGAGCTCGGCACGCGCTACTTCAAAGAGATGGTCGACAAGTACAACGGACAGTTCGAATACGCGCTCGCCGCCTACAACGCCGGCACCGACCGGGTAGGCGACTGGCTGGGGCAAGGCCACTACCGCGATGCGCAGGAGTTCGTAGAATCCATCCCCTTCACCGAAACCCGCGAATACGTGCAAGCAATATTGCGCAACGCCAATGTTTACCGGCAACTCTACGGAACGCCTTAGAGCATCGGGTCATCTGGCGATCGGGTCATCGGGCCATCGAAAAATCACTGCGATGCTAGAATCGACAGCGGCTGCGGATTAACTTTCAACGCACCGCGACAGGGCAGGTGTCCTCAACCGCCAATAACTCAGGAGGCAACATGGCTCAAAATCATTACACCACCAAAACCAAGCGACGCCCAAAAAACAGCAAACGCAAAGATCCCACCGCAGCCACCATGGCGGCCATCCGGGAACGCGAAGCAGCCACAAAGAAATAGTGATCCATATTTAGCCAGCGCGAAATAAGACCTTGCCCTTGTTTTTGGGTGGCGGGAGTGCGTCATTTTGAATGCGGCTTTACAGAGTGCTGAAAAACTCGATTTTGGTCTTGCCTTTGGGTGGCGCAGCGGTTTACCGCTGCGATAAACGCCTTGTTTTCATTGTCGGCTTTAGCCGCTGAGGGAGCGACGCGGCGTGCAATCGAGTTTTTCGGCAAACTGTTAAGCCGATTGCTGGCTGGGCGATTTGGCAAACACGATCTCAAATACCAGCAGCCCCGCTCCCACCACAATGGCGCTATCGGCGACATTGAACGCCGGCCACTGGTGCGGCCCTATATAGAAGAGAAGAAAATCCACCACGTGCCGGCTGACCAGGCGATCCCACAGATTGCCGATCGCACCCCCCAGAATCAACGACAGCCCGATTCCAGTGGAGGTCAGGCTGTGACTGCTTTTCCAGAGCAACACCGAGACGATTAAAAGCGCAACGATGGAAAACCCAATCAGCAGCGCGGTTTTCCATTCCGCGGGAGAATCCGCAAAAATCCCAAACGCAGCGCCCGGGTTCTCGGCGTGGATGATGCGAAAAAATCCAGGAATGACCGTAATACTGTCGTGCAGGGAAAGCCGGTGCGCGATCGTTCGCTTAGTGACGCGATCGAGAGCGACGACCAACAACGCGATCAGGAAATGATATTTGCGCATAACGCGGAAAACCCTTGTCTTCCTCTCTGATATCACGTTTCGCAAATCTGTGGTCTAAGTCTACGTTGTCATCCTGAGCGAAGCGAAGGACCTATGCACTTTGCTCGCGGCGGCGGAAATGCAGAGGTCCTT
>JBAWFQ010000288.1:0-24147 GCA_049592035.1 Terriglobales bacterium | reverse complement strand
CCAGTTTCGCGCCTTCGTAAACGTTGTCGCGGTTGATCGGCTCGTAGACATGCCACTTTGCCTGCGGATTCGCCGCGAGATAATCGCGAATCTGCGCGGCCAGCGTGGGTGAAGTTACGGTTTGGGTCAGGATGCGGACGCCGCCACCCGCCACGCTTTTTTCCGCGCTCATGGGTCCGCGCAGGGCTTCCACGAACGCGTTCCACGAGCGCACGTCGCCATCGTAGGTGATGTTCTGTGCGCGGTCGGGATCATAGAGATCGAGAATCGAAGCCTGCGCGTACACATCGGTGCCGCCGAGGCTGGCGGGATGCTGCGGATTGCCTTCAACTTTCGTGGGACGGAAGAGATGGCTCTCCACCACAATTGGCGAGGCGTAGCCGCCCAGCGTAAATGCGGTCGCGTAGAACATCGGACGGCCGGGAACGACGTTTTCCGGCTGCCGCACATACGGCACGATCTCGGTGATCGGCATCTTGGTGCAACCAGTCAACCCGGCGAGCGCCAGCGACGCGCCCATAGTCTTGAGAAACCCGCGCCGCGAGAAGCTGTCGAGCCACTCGGACGCGCCCTTGGGGAACTCGCGGTGCAGCATCTCCTTAAACTCTTCGCTACCGGCCAGTTCTTCAAGGCTGCGCCAGTATTCGGGGCCAGTCGTCTTCTCGATCTGCGCTTTCACTGCCGACAGGTCAAGCTGCTTGCGCTTGCTCGGGCAGACGTCGGCTCGGCCACTAGCCGCCACGTTCGCTCCGGCCGGTTTTGTTGTTTGCTCGTCCATGCTCATCTTCGATGTTCAGCTATCTGCATTCTGTTCTTGTGATGAAAACCCCGGCCGCTAGCGATGGCAGGTGTTGCAACTGGTGATGTCACTGACCGACCGCACTTTGTATTGCTCCTTCAATGCGTTCCCAAGCGCCTCCTGATCGGAATACGCCGTACCATTTACTACAACCGGCTCGCCCATCGAAGGTTCCTCGTAGCGCATGTTGAAAACCTGCTCGCGCGGGCGCAGATATTTTTCCGGAGCGCGGTGGCACTCGAGGCAGAATTCCATTTGCAGCGATGCGTACTGATACGTCAGTGGCATTTTATCGATCGGACCGTGGCAGGTGTTGCAGCCCACTCCCTTATTCACATGAATGCTGTGATTGAAATATACGAAGTCGGGCAACTGGTTGACCCGCGTCCACTCCAGCGAGCGCCCACTACGGAAACTTTCGCGGACAGGCTCCAAGTACGCTGCGTTGGTCCAAATCTGCGCATGGCAGTTCATGCAGGTCTTGGTGGGCGGAATGCCGGCGAAGCTCGATTGCTCGACCGACTGGTGACAGTAGCGGCAATCGATGCCCAACCCCGTGACGTGATGCTGGTGGCTAAATGGGACGGGCTGCGACTTGCGCACTCCGGCGTACGTGATGTACGGAGACCGCTCAATCTGCACCATGACCCAAAATAGCCCGGCCACGGCAAGCACAGTGAGGACCATGGATGCCCGGGCAATGGCATTGCTGCTGCGCGGAAAAATCTGCATTGAGTGTGAAGTTTTTTAACTTTTGCGGAATCGGCTGAGGCCGCTCCCGGATGACCGCATTCGTATGATTTACATCACATGCTAATGTGACGACCGGTACTGAAAAAAAAGAGTATAAACAGTTGCTCGGCGAAATGGAATAGGTTGGGCAGTTTTTCTTTTGTGTGGCTCATGCATGATGTTGAAAAAATCCACAAATCCTCGCCAAAGAAATGCCTCGTAAATTCCCTTCTTGCGAAGATTTGAGCCGGCAATCCTCAGCGCAGATTCATGACTAGCAGTTTTGCCTCCGTCATCTCATGAATCGCGTCGCGCAAGCCTTCGCGGCCCAGTCCGGAATCTTTGATGCCGCCGTAGGGCATGTGGTCGATACGAAATGTCGGGACGTCGCCGGCGATTAGCCCGCCGACTTCAAGTTCGTCGTAGGCCTGAAAAATGAGTTTGGCGTCGCGCGTGAAAAGCCCTGCTTGCAGGCCATAGGCAGAACTGTTGATCTGCTTCAGCGCGGAAGTGAAGTCGTTATAGGGCTCGACCGTCACGACCGGGGCAAAAATCTCCTGGCAGTTCACCTTCATGTTGGGCTTGGTGCCGGTAAGCACGGTGGGCTCGAAGAGCGAACCTTTGCGATTGCCGCCGCAGAGCAGGCGCGCGCCGCCGCGCACTGCTTCCTGCACCCAGTCGGCGGCCCGAATCGCGTCACTTTCGCGAATGAGCGGGCCTAGGTCGCTTGACTCGTCGAGCGGATCTCCAACTTTCAACTTGCGGACTCTTGCCAGGAACAACTCGGTGAATTTTCCGTAGACGGAGTGCTCGACCAGGATGCGCTGCACGGAATTGCAGGACTGGCCTGCGTAGGCGAAGCCTCCGGTAACGCAGCGCTCCGCGGCATAAGCAAGATCGGTATCGCTATGGACGATGACACCCGAATTGCCACCGAGTTCAAGAACAACCTTCTTTTTTCCCGCGTTGTTCTTAATGGCCCAGCCGACGGCGGCACTGCCGGTGAAGCTGATGAGCTTGATGCGCTCGTCGGTCACCAACAACCCGGAATCTTCATTCGAGAGCAGCACCGCGTTGAATCCGCCATCCGGCCATCCCGCCTGCTGAATCACCTCCGCCAGCAGCATGGCAGTGAGCGGCGTTTCGGGCGCGGGCTTGAGCACCATGGAACAGCCAGCGGCCATGGCCGGCGCAACTTTGTGCGCAACCAGGTTCAAGGGGAAATTGAACGGCGTAATGCCGGCGATGGGGCCGAGAGGAAAACGTTTGACGATGCCCCAACGCCCGGCGGTTGATTGCTGCCAGTCCAGCGGCAAATATTCACCGTAGCCGCGAACTGTCTCTTCAGCCGCGATATTGAAGGTGAAAACGGCGCGGTCAACCTCCATGCGAGCGCTCTTGATCGGCTTGCCCGCTTCCAGCGCAATCGTGTGCGCAAACTCTTCTTTGCGATCGTGAATGCTAACCGCAATCTGACGGAGCACTCGCTGGCGCTCGAAGGCAGGCAATCGGCGAGTAGTTCCAAAAGCCTTGACCGCGGCGGCAATCGCGGCTTCCGCGTGCTCGCGGCGTCCCTGGTGAACGTGCGCGATGAGGGCGCCATCGTAGGGCGCTCGCACATCGACTACGTTACCCTCTTCCAGCCACTTCCCGTCCAGAAAGAAACCATGGGTCGCAACCGGAGTCACCGTCATCTCGGCCATACCTCGACCTCTCTCTTCTCAATTTGCGATCTATGCCTGATGATGCCCGTCTTGTCTAGCTACCCCACGTGCGAACGATTATAAGCTTCGCGAGCGTCGCGTAATCCACAACCGCGCAAGCGGAGCCTCAGCCGTTGGATGTCATTTGCCGGTTTGGGGTTTGAAGCGGTCGTCGACTTCCACCTGATACCCCGCGACCAGGCGATTGGTTTCGTTCGCCATCCCGACCACCGACATCAACTCTTTGAACTGGGCGTCGGTCATGCCTTTGGCTTGCGCCGACGCGGTATGCGAAGCGATGCAATACTCGCACTGGTTCGAAACCGATACGGCGACATAGATCATTTCCTTGGTGAGCGGATCGAGCGCTCCCGAAGCCATGATCTGTTTGATGTCTTGCCAGGTCCGCTTGAGCAGGACCGGATCGTGGGCGATCGCCTTCCAGAAATTGTTGATCCAGTCGGTCTTGCGTGTGGCCATGATGTCGTCGTAGATGGCGCGGACTTCAGGATTGGCGTCGGCGTATTCGATCAGGCCAAAGATAGACATGCAGTCCTCCGAATAAAAACATTGGAACGGTAGTCAGCCAGTGGCTGATCTGCGGATCTGTCAAAAAATCTTAACCACAGTGGGCAGAGAGGAACCGAGAGGGGAAGTTCCCTGGTGCCCCTGTGTCCCTTTGTGACCCCTGTAGCTTCTTTTCGCGGCCATCATAAACGATCTCGCCCGCTGATCTCGTTGCCAACTAAAGCACCGCCGTTTCGTGAATCATGCGCCCTTCTGCGAAGCGCGCGAAGTTCAGCAGAGATGCGTCGATCAAATCGGCCTTCCCGATCAGAATAAGATCGCTCAGGATTTTTCCGGTCGCGGGCGAGTGCATCACACCGTGTCCGCTGAACCCGTTAGCAAAGAAAAACCCGGGGACGTCCGACGATTCGCCGAGTATCGGGTGATGGTCTGGCGTCATTTCATACAGCCCAGCCCAGGCCCGCTTGGGGTTGACCTCAACATTTTCGAAGACGGGCACGCGATCCGCGGCGCGGGTCAGTATCTTTTCGATAAAACTCGGGTCGAAATCCGTTTTGTAGCCGGGCGTTTCTTCCGGATCGTTCCACGCCAGCAGAAACCCGCGGCTCTCGGGACGGAAGTGGAAGCCGGTGGACATATCGACGATCATGGGCGCGGTGTGCGGAAATTGGTCGAACGGTTCCGTCGGAACCAACATGCGGCGCAAAGGTTCGACGGGCAGATCGATGCCAACCATCTTTGCGATCGCAGCCGCCCAGGCTCCGGCGCAGTTCACCACTATGCGCGTGGAAACCGTGTCGCGTGTCGTCGCGACCTCGAAGCCGCCGTTTTTGCGAGTAATTCCAGTCGCGCTAGTGTTCTTCCACAGCGTGGCGCCGTGATCGCTTGCCCAAGTCATGAATCCGACCATGGCGCTGTTCGGATCGACGAAGCCGTCGGTGGAGCAAAAGCTGCCGCCAACGATGTCGCCGCCGCGCAAAAGCGGAAACTGGCTGCGGATCTCGTCGCCGGCAACCAGGCGCACGTTCTTCAATCCCATGGCAACTTGTTTTTCGTAGTTGGCGCGGAGATACGCCATGTGCTTTTCGTTGGTCGCGCAGAAAAGATATCCCTGAGGGCGGTAATCGCAAGGGTATCCTAGACGCTCTTCGAAGCTGGCATAGAACGGGATCGAGTACAGCGACATCTGGATATTGACCGGCGTGGAAAACTGCGCCCGCACGCCGCCCATACTCTTGCCCGTGGATCCCTTGCCCTGCGCGCTCTCGCGCTCAATTACAAGAACATTCCTGCAACCGGCCGCGACCAGGTGGTAGGCAATGCTGGAGGCAACGATTCCTCCGCCGATAAGAACGACGTCTGCGGTGTGCATGGTAGCGGAGCCATTGTAAATGCTCGTGTGGTGACGGGGTTTCACCCCGTCCCGGCGGGGCCAAACCTCGCTACCACAAGGTCCACCTCAAAGAGAATTCAGCCCTGATTCTGCAACTACCCTAGGAAAATATCGCCGCAATCGCAACCCTGGCTAGTACCACGACTCCAAACCATCCGAACACGATTGCGAATGCCGTCCCACCTTTGACTTTGCTGATGCACGTGATTCCGATGGCGGTCAGGACGAGGGTCCAGAAGCTGAATACATCTAAAGGTGTGAGCAGGGCACGCAGCACCGCGGAGCCATTCGCATCGATGAAATATCCGGGATTGGTCGCCACGGGATTCTGAATGTTGAATCCATCGACGCTGACTCCGGCCAGAAGCGACAGGATCCCCAGCAGCGCCTTCAGAACCGATGGCAAGCTGGCGTAAATGTATACGGCAAACAATGTCTTGAACTTCAGTTCGGCGCCCGCGCCAAAATTGAGCGTGACAAGCAGAATGCCAGCAGCGATCGCGTAGATAATGAGCGCGAAGATGGGAGTTGCGTAAGAGAGAATCTTTGTCCACGTGACCTGCTGCTGCATCACCTTTTGCCGCTGGTCTGCGGGCAGATGTTCAATACGTTCCGCCTGCGTGGGTTGCGACTGGATCAGATTATCCACCACCTTGCGAAAGCCAACCTTCTGATCGACCACGTAGATAAACAGCAGGGAAACGATAGCAATGATCAGGAATGGCGCCCACCAACTGGCGTTCCTGCGGAGGTCGGTGAATATCCTGCTCGGCGCAAAAAAAGTGTAGGCGAGGCGCTGTCCTTCCGACAGTGGCGCTGGTTCTGGCGAAGACTGCGTTGACGCGAATGGGTTGGTCGCCATGCGGTTTCCCCCGTCAGGTCGAGATTGTAGTTTCCTTTCGGCGGAAGGACAACTGGACGCGAGGATTGCAGAAGTCAGAAGTCAGATTGCAGAAGTAAAACCCGACACGTTGTGAATTCGAGATCTTACTTTTGCAATCTGACTTTTAACTTCTGCAATTTTACGATGCCGCTATCTCCGGCGTAGCCGCCAGCAGTCTGCGGGTGTAAGCGTGCTGCGGTTGGGCAGTGATCTGCTCCGTGCTTCCGATCTCGACGATCTTGCCACCATACATCACGGCGATGCGGGTCGAGAGATACCGCACCACCGGCATGGAGTGCGAGATGAATAAATAGGTGAGCTTGAAATCGCGCTGCAGTTGCTGCAGAAGATTCACAATCTGCGCGCCGACGCTGACATCAAGCGCTGAAACCGGTTCGTCGGCAACGATGAACTTCGGCCGCAGGGCAAGCGCGCGGGCAATCCCGATGCGCTGCCGCTGACCTCCAGAAAATTCGTGCGGATAACGCGGCATGGCCGATTCATCCATGCCCACGGAACGCAAGAGTTCCGCAACGCGCTGGCGGCGAGCCTCGCGGCTGAGGCTTTTGTGGATTACATTTTGGTGCAGAAGAAGCGGCTCGGCGATCACGTCTTCTACCCGATAGCGCGGGTCGAGCGAACCGAACGGATCCTGGAAGATGATCTGCATATCGCGGCGCAGACGACGCAACTGCGACCCGTTCGCTGCCAGCAGACCAACGCCATCAAAAACCATGGTGCCCGAACTCGGCTCGATGAGGCGGAGAATGAGTCGTCCCAGCGTGCTTTTGCCGGAACCGGATTCGCCCACCAATCCCAGAGTCTCGCCGGTGTGAATGTCGAAGGAGACATCGTCGACGGCGCGGACTTTGCCCGGCCGTCGGCTGCCGAACGGAGACTCGGCCAGATCGAAAATCTTGGTCAGGTTGCGAACTTCAAGCAGAGGCACGGATCACCTTACCTGACAAACCGTCTTACCTGCATTCCATATTCCAGAATGTGGAATGCAGCCTGTTTTTCATCCCGCAATCATCGGCACCGCCACCAAAGCGGCCACCATGCCGATAGTACGCGCGTGGCTGAAGTGCTCGTGCAGAAAAATGCGAGCCAGCACAACCGTGACGGCGGGATAGAGCGAGCTGAGCACGACCGCAGCATCGAGCCGTCCGAGTTGAGCCGCGCGGATGAAAACCACGCTGCCTGTGACATCGAGAATTCCGGCAACCACGGCAATCGTCAGCACCGGGATAGGCATGGCGCGGAGCTGTCTAGTGACCACGACGATGGTCGCCGTCACCACAAAAGAGGCCGACCGTGAGCAGGCAGCCACCCAAAACGCCGAGGAGTTGCCCGCGCGATGGGCGCAAAGGTACCAACCAGCAAAGCCGATTCCCGCCAGTACGGCCACGCCCAATCCTTCCGGACGCCCGGCAATACCTTCGGTACGTGAGATGAGCCAGACGCCGATGCCTGCAAGAATAAACCCACTCACCTGCCGAATGCCCGGAAAGCCCGACCCAAACGCGGTCACGATGGCCGGAATCCCAGCACTGAGAACCGCCGCCACCGGCGCGATCAATCCCATGTTTCCGCAGGCCAGGGCGCGATAGAAAAAGACCAGCGACACGCCCGCGAGCATTCCGGCGACAAGCGACCAAAGCAGACTAACGGTGCCTGGAAATGGAGCGTGGGTCATCAGCGCCAGTGCGCCGACCACGACCAAGCCGCAGCCGTGCACGATGGCCGTGAACAGAAAAGCGTTCACGCGGCGCACGCCCACTCCGCCCAGAAAATCGCTGGCGCCCCAGGCCCCAACCGCGGTCAAGCTATAAGCAGCGGGGATGTATTGGGCTGCGACGGACATGCGAATTCGAGATTAGCACGCAGCCAGCAAGAACCGCGGCGAGATGAGCGACCCGGAGGCGTCTTCGAGTCACGTTATTGGAAAATCTGATAGTGGGTCAGTTTCAATTTGCTTTGAAAGGGCCCGGCTTCAGCCGTGCCGTAAGCATCCCAATTTCATTGCGGCTTTAAGCCGCTGAGGGGACGGCAATTTTCAAACTGCACCACTACCGAAAATGTTGTCAAGCCCCCGTTCAGACGATTTTCTAGGTAAGTGAATGAATCGGCTGGGCAAATAAATCCGGGAAAGTTGTCCGAGTAGCCAGTGCGAATTGCTATAATAGAAGTATAGGTAAGAAAAAGGGCGCGGATCACTCCCGCGCCTTTCTTATTGCAACGCAGACAGTGGATGCACAGGGGATAAAAGCGAATCTTGTGTTAAGTCATTATTTAGCAATATTTTACAAATAAGCCCCTTAAAATCAAAGATTTGACGGGAATTTCCTCCTAAACCAATGATTCTAAAAGATGGCTATCTAATTTTTTTCAGCCAGATCCCATGCGAGGTTGACTTTCTGAGAACCTAGAACCGACCCTAAACCATAACCGCCTCAGGCTGCGCCTTCCCGGCCAGCAACTGCCGCAGCACGTACTGCAGGATCCCTCCGTTCGAGTAGTAGAGCGCTTCCTGCGGCGTGTCGATGCGAACGATTGCCTGAAATTCGCGCGCTTGAACTTCCGACGTCTTGCCGCCCTTCACCCGCACTGTAATCTTACGGCCGGAAGAAAATTTCTCGACCACCTCGCGGATGCCCGCGATCTCGAACACTTCTTCGCCCGTCAGCTTAAGGGTCTCGGCATTTTCTCCCGGCAAAAACTGCAGGGGTAGAATGCCCATTCCGACCAGGTTCGAGCGGTGAATCCGCTCGTAGCTTTCCGCGATCACAGCGCGAACGCCGAGCAAACGCGGTCCCTTGGCGGCCCAGTCGCGCGATGATCCGGAACCGTACTCCTTGCCGGCTAGAATCACGAGCGGCACTTTTTCGGCATGATATTTTTCCGACGCGTCAAAGATCGACATTTCGGCGCCATCGGGCAGGTGGCGGGTGAATCCACCTTCGGTGCTCACCATTTTATTTCGCAGCCGAACGTTGGCGAACGTGCCCCGCACCATAACCTCGTGATTGCCGCGACGCGATCCATAGGAATTGAAATCCGCCGGCTGCACGCCATGAGCAATCAGGTATTTGCCCGCGGGTCCATCTTTCTTAATGGAGCCAGCGGGTGAAATGTGGTCGGTAGTAACGCTGTCGCCAAGCACGGCCAACACGCGCGCGCCCTTGATGTCCTCGACCGCGGACGGCTTGAGCGTCATATCGTCGAAGTATGGCGCCTGGCGAATGTAGGTGGAGTCTTTCTCCCAGGCGTAAGTCTCGCCCTTCGGAACCGGCAACCCGCGCCAGCGCTCGTCTCCCGCATACACCTCGCTATAGCTCTTGCGGAACATCTCCGATGTAATCGCGCTCGCCATCGATTGCTCGACTTCCGACTGTGAGGGCCAGATGTCGGCGAGATAAACGGGCTTGCCGTCTTTACCCTTGCCGATCGCATCTTTGCGCAGATCAACGTCGATGCGGCCAGCCAGCGCGAACGCTACCACCAGCGGCGGCGACATCAGGTAGTTGGCGCGGACTTCGGAACTGATGCGTCCCTCGAAGTTGCGATTGCCAGAGAGCACCGAAGCCACCACCAGATTCTTCTCGGCAACTTCTTTCGAAACCTCCGCCGGCAACGGGCCGGAGTTTCCGATGCAAGTGGTACAGCCGTAGCCGACGATGTGGAACTTCAGTTTCTCCAGATACGGCATCAGGCCGGCTTTCTGGAGATAATCGAGCACGACTTTCGATCCGGGAGCGAGCGACGTTTTCACCCACTTCGGCACTTCGAGTCCGTGTTCGACGGCCTTCTTCGCCAGCAACCCAGCGGCGATCATCACCGACGGGTTCGACGTGTTCGTACAACTGGTGATTGCGGCAATCACCACGCTGCCGTGATGCAGGTGCCCGTTGGTGGGAGCTTTCTGCTCGCCTTTCGTGGCTTTGATCAAACTCGGCAAAGCCTTGTCGAACGACTCGCCTGCCTTCGACAACACGACTCGATCCTGTGGACGCTTGGGGCCCGCAAGACTGGGTTCGACGGTGGCGAGATCCATACTCAGCAGCTCGGAGTACTCAGCTTCCGGCGTCTTGGCATCGTGAAACAGCCCTTGCTCGCGCGCGTAGGCTTCGACTAACGCAATCTGCTCCTCGCTGCGCCCGGTAAGTTTCAAATATTTCAGGCTTTCTTTGTCGATGGGGAAGATGCCGCATGTAGCGCCGTATTCGGGAGCCATGTTCGCAATCGTGGCGCGATCGGCAAGGGGCAGATCTTGCAGGCCGGGGCCAAAGTATTCGACAAACTTGCCGACCACGCCGTGCTTGCGCAGCATCTCGGTGATCGTCAGCACGAGGTCGGTAGCCGTGGCGCCTTCGCGCAGGCGTCCGGTGAGCTTCACGCCGACGACCAGCGGAATCAGCATGGAGACGGGCTGTCCCAGCATGGCAGCCTCGGCCTCGATGCCGCCAACGCCCCAGCCCAGCACGCCAAGTCCGTTAATCATCGTGGTGTGCGAGTCGGTGCCGACCAGCGTGTCGGGATAAGCGGTGCGCTTCCCACCCTCTTCGTGTACGAACACCACGCGTGCCAAGTACTCGAGGTTGACTTGATGGACGATGCCGGTGTCGGGCGGCACGATGGCGAGATTGCGGAAGCCGGTCTGTCCCCAGCGCAGAAATGCGTAGCGCTCTTTATTTCGCTGGAATTCAAGCAGCGCGTTAACATCGATGGCGCTGGGCGATCCGAATTCATCGACCTGCACCGAGTGGTCGATCACCAGTTCAGCCGGTTGCAGTGGATTGATGAGCTTGGCATCGCCGCCCAGGCGCTTCATAGCATCGCGCATGGCGGCAAGATCCACCACCGCGGGAACGCCGGTGAAATCCTGTAGCAGAACCCGGCTGGGCGTGAAGGCAATTTCTTTCTCCGGCTTTGAGTTCTTGTTCCACGCCGCCAGCGCGCGAATTTCGTCTTTGGTCACATTGCGTCCGTCTTCGGTGCGGAGCAGGTTCTCCAGCAGTATGCGCAGCGAGAACGGCAAGTGTTGTGTGGAGATGCCTTGCTTATCGAGAGCGTCGAGCCGGTAGATCTCGTATTCTTTCTTGCCGACTTTAATGGTTGCGCGAGCGCCAAAACTGTTCGATGTCATTAGGGCCTTCCTTTATAAGGTCCGGCACGGGACCGGGGGAATAGTACAAACTCGGGAACCATATAGTGTAATTGGTTTGGGCCCAATTGGGGCCGGGAAGCGCCCCCTTTTCTACCGCTTCTACCGCGCGCCGGTCCAAATCTGATAGACCACCACGCCCACCATAAAGACGAGGTAAATCCGTAGCGCCCAGAAAAGAATCATCTCGGTCCGCGTCAGCTTTCGACGCGGGCAATGATGGTGCTCCTTGGCGAAAATAATCTGGTCGGGCTCCAACGCCGTCATCACCGAGGTGAGCTCTTCGCGGGTCACATTCTCGGCAGGTTCCGAATCAAAATTCTTTTCCATTTATCTTCCTCCCACCAGCGCCAGCGCATTGGGTGCAATCACGCTGATGCCAAACAAAAGGCCCGCTCCGATCAGCACGATCACGACTCCCAACGCCAGCACATTCGCCCATGGCGGGCTGACCAACTCACCCATGATTTCCCGATCGTTCACCAGCATATAAAGGAAGAGCAGCGCCGGGGGCATGGCCAGCACGGCTATCACGTTCACCAGCAGAACGATGTACACCAGCGGAATTCCAGGGATCAGAACCAGGCCGGCCGCGGCCGCCGCTTCCACCAGCAGAACGAGATAGAACGATCTACCTTGCCGGAAGGGAAGATTCAAGCTGTGCGGACGCCGCGCGACTTCTCCGAACGCATAGGCGGAGGAAGTCGAAATCGTAATGGCCGCAACCATCCCGGCCTCGAATATGCCCAGGGCAAAAAGTGCCGCCCCCCAATGTCCAATGAAAGGTTGCAGTGCCTGGGCAAATTCGGCGGCTTCGAAGTTCGCCGTCGACATGTGGTGCATAAACAGCGGAGCCGTCGCCAGCATAGTCGCCAGCGCGGCGACTGTGGCTAAAACCGCGCCCAACACCGTATCCACGCGCCCGAAGCGGATGTCACGGGTAGTCAGACCCTTGTCCGCAATCGCGCTCTGTTGAAAAAACAACATCCAGGGAGTGACGGTCGCCCCGATATCGGCGAGCAGGACTAGAACCGTCTCCTGCGTAATGCCACCCGGCAGCGGTCTCCAAGTTGCCAAGGCGCGGCCCACCGCCGCCCAATGCGGATGCGTCAGCAGCGCCACAGGCACAAACACCAGGTTGAACATGGCAGCGCCCAAAATGATCCGCTCCCACGTCCAATAGCGGTGCGTCATGAGTGCGACCGAGAGCACCAGCAGCGCGCCGAGAACTGCCACCCACGGCGGCACACCGAAAAACCCCAGCCCGGCGCGGATGGCGATGAACTCGGTGACGAGGGTCAAGAAGTTACCCACCATCAGGTCGATCATCGAGAACCATCCCCAGAACGGGCCGAAGCGATCGAAGATCAGTTCCGCGTGTCCGCGGTGTGTGGCCGCGCCCAAACGCACCGTCATTTCCTGTACGACGCACGCCATGAGGAATGTGAGCACGACAAAGGGCAGGAAAAAGCCGATGCCGAACCGCGCCCCGGTCGCGGCATAAGACAACATGCTGGGACCGTCGTTTTCTCCGAGCATGACGAGAATGCCGGGACCGATGAGCAACCAGAACAGGCGCAAGCGTGGCCGTAATCCGCGCCGCGCCCGTGTCGCCGAAACCTGTTCGCGGTCGTGCGCGCGATCAATGTCTTCATGCGTGATGACAACGTCGCGGACAGACGGTCCGGGACCGCTGACGAGGTTGGATCGCGGTACCACTACCACTTGCCGCTCCGGCGCTGTTTTCGGTTCTTTCATTCCATCGGGCAAAAGGAGCCGAGGAAGCG
Organism: Terriglobales bacterium; assembly: GCA_049592035.1. Lineage (GTDB taxonomy): Bacteria > Acidobacteriota > Terriglobia > Terriglobales > Acidobacteriaceae > Acidiflorens. The sequence goes on along the minus strand of JBAWFQ010000288.1, from coordinate 11,158 downwards.
ACCCCGCTTGCTGGCAAATTAGCGTAAGTATACATTAGGACATAAACTACGGTTAATTACTTTTGTGATAGAGAAGTAGAGAATTTTCGAATGCAGGGACGGTATTTTAGCGGGGCGAACTGGCCTTCAGCCTTTGGATAGGACTTTCCCATTCGCCGATTTAACCCAGACTTTTTGCGCGGCGGAAACACCCAGGGAAACCCGGCCAGCACCGGTCGTCAGGGTCAGCGTCTGGTCGTAATTACGATGGACGACGTGAACCTTCGCTCCAGGGCGAATGCCGCGCTGTTCCAGAAACTCCAGCAGTCGCCGATCGCGTTCGTAGATCCCGCTCACCTGAACGTCCTGGCCCGGGTCGGCTTGGGCTAACAACAACAACCCGCGACGGCGTCGACTGGCGGGACTCTCCAGTTCCGTCAGGTTTCCGTGCGGACACGCGACTCCGCGCCCGAGTTTGGCAAGCAGCCGCGCCTCGAAATCCGGCGAGACCGCGTGTTCCAACCGCTCCGCCTCGTCGTGCACCTTGTACCATTCCATGCCGAAAATTTCTGCGAGCATGCGCTCGATCAAGTGGTGACGAATCGTCAGCTTGCGGGCAATCTTTTTTCCGGCAGCCGTCAGGCGAACGCGCCCGTCGCCAGTCACCCGCACCAGTCCGTCCTTTTTTAGCCGGCGCACGGCCATGGTTACGGCCGGGGGCGAAACTTTGAGCCAGTGCGCAAGCGTCGCAGAAATGACGACCTCGCCTTCGCTCTCGGCCTCGAGAATCGCCTTCAGGTAGTCCTCTTTGGAAACGGTAATCACGTGAAAAGATTATACGGCGGGATTAAACATAGTTAACTCTAAATTGCAGAAGTCAAAAGTCAAATTGCAGAAGTTCACCCCTCGCAATGGCGAAGCGTGGCTTGACCGAAAAACGGTAGGAATGCCGTTTGGGTTTTCACTTCTGCAATCTGACTTCTAACTTTTGCAATTTTTTACCCGTTTGACATCATCTGCGTCCGCACCTAACCTTGAATGTTTCGACCATGAAAATTCTCGTCATAGGCAGTGGCGGCCGCGAGCACGCTCTGGTGTGGAAGCTGCGGCAGTCGCCGCGGGTCACGAAAATCTACTGCGCGCCGGGCAACGGAGGGATCGCCGACGAGGCAGAGTGCGTCGCGGTCGATGTAAAGAGCCTCGACTCCATGGTTGCGCTCGCCAACCAGATTCAGCCCGATCTCACCATCGTGGGGCCGGAGTTGCCGCTCATGCTCGGCGTGGTCGACGAATTCACGCGCCGAGGCTGGCGCACGTTCGGTCCCACCCAAGCAGCCGCACAGCTCGAAAGCAGCAAGAGCTTTGCCAAGGAGTTTCTGCAACGGCACCGCATTCCCACGGCGCATTACGCGATCTGCGATTCGCCGGACCAACTGCCCGATGCGCTCGCGCACTTCCATGCTCCCATCGTCGTGAAGGCTGACGGACTGGCCGCTGGCAAGGGTGTGGTGATCGCCAAGACGAAAGACGAGGCGTCGACCGTCGCCCTCGACATGCTCAGCGGCCGGATGCTGGGCGAGGCGGGATCGCGCGTGGTGCTGGAAGAATTTCTGAAGGGCGACGAGCTCTCATTTCTAGTCGTAAGCGACGGCGAGCGCGTGGCGCCGCTAGTCGCCGCACAAGATCACAAGCGAGTAGGCGACGGTGACAACGGACCGAACACCGGCGGCATGGGTGCCTATACTACTCGCACCATCGTCGATGACAAGATGCGCGACTGGCTCGTCGCCCACATCGCGAGGCCCGTCGTCGCAGGCATGAAGGCCGAGGGCGCGGAGTACAAAGGCGTTCTCTATTGCGGCCTGATGATGACTGCTCGCGGCCCCATGGTGCTCGAATTCAATTGCCGCTTCGGCGATCCGGAAACGCAGCCGATTCTGATGCGCCTGGAAAGCGACCTGGTCGAGGCGATGGAGGCGTCGATCGACGGCCGTACCAGCGACGGCGATTTCGAGTGGTCGGACGATGCGGCGGTCTGCGTGGTGATGGCTTCAGGCGGCTATCCCGGCGCCTACGAGGCAGGCAAGAAAATCGCAGGCTTGGAGGATGCCGGAAAGTTGGATGGCGTGAAAATCTTCCACGCCGGCACGTCGAAACGCGACGATGTTTTCTACACTTCGGGGGGACGCGTGGTCGGCGTAACCGCGCGGGCTGCAGAATTGCAAACCGCAGTGCAACGCGCCTATGAAGCCTGCGCAAAGATCAGCTTTGAGGGGGCGCACTATCGCAAAGACATCGCAGCTCGGGCGCTGAAAAAGAGCTAGCCACTGCGAAAAAGCTCACAAGCTGCGCGACTACGCCAGCTTCGTATCAGGGTATCGCTTTAGCGATACCGCAAATCTTCCAAACGAGAAGCCCCTTTAGGGGCTGGGGATGGATATGACTAAGCCACTGGTTTCAATCGTAATGGGCAGCGATTCCGACCTGGAGATCATGCGCGAAGCTGGAAAAGCTCTCGACGAATTCGGAATTGCTTATGAGATGGACGTCACGTCAGCGCATCGTTCGCCTGATCGCACCGCAGACTACGCACGTAAGGCCGCGCAACGTGGCATTCGCGTGATCATTGCGGGCGCGGGCGGAGCGGCGCACCTGGCCGGCGTAATCGCGGCGCACACAACCTTGCCCGTCATTGGCGTCCCGATTCCGTCTACTACGCTGCAAGGCATGGATTCGCTGCTCGCGACCGTGCAAATGCCGGCAGGCATTCCGGTAGCGACGGTCGCAATTGGCAAGCCGGGCGCAACCAATGCTGGGATCCTCGCCGCGCAAATTATCGGCGTGGCCGATTCCTCCATCGCGAAGAAACTGGAAGCTCACAAAGAGAAACTGGCGCGCGGCGTGGAAGAGAAGTCGAAGAAACTGAAAGCGTCGATGGAAGGCTGATCCGCTCGTGTAGGGGCGGACGCATTCGTCCGCCCAGCCGAGTTCACAGCTTCAAGTGTTTCAGATATTCGCGGAACTCCCCACCCAGGTCTTCGCGTTTCAACGCAAACTCGACCGTCGCTTTGAGAAAGCCAAGTTTGTCGCCCGTATCGTGGCGACGGCCTTCATAAACATACGCGTAAATCTTTTCGCGCTGCAGCAGTCCGCGCAGGCCATCGGTAAGTTGCAGTTCGCCGCCCGCTCCCGGCTCGATGCCGGAAAGCGTCTCGAAGATAGCTGGCGTCAGGATGTAGCGCCCGATCACGGCCAAGTTTGAAGGGGCATCCGCGAGCTTCGGCTTTTCCACCAAATCAAGAACTTCGTAGAGTTTGCCGCCGGAGCCCGCGACCTCTTTCGCTTTCAGCACACCATAAGAAGAAATCGCCGGCCCGTCGACGATCTGCGTCGCGATCACGGAGCACTGCTTCTCGTTGAATACGTCCATCAACTGCTTGAGCACCGGCACTTTTGCATCGATGACGTCATCGGCGAGCAGCGTGGCAAAGGGCTCATCGCCAATCAATTCGCGCGCGGTGAGCACGGCGTGACCCAGGCCCAGCGCTTCTTTTTGGCGTACGTACGCTACGTAGATCATGTCCGAAATCTGGCGCACGATTTTGAGCAAATCGTGCTTGCCTTTTTCTTCGAGCATTTTTTCCAGCTCGTAGCTGACATCGAAATGATCTTCGATCGCGCTCTTACCGCGCCCGGTAATGATGATGATCTGGTCGCATCCGGCCGCCACGGCCTCTTCCACGCCATATTGAATGATGGGCTTATCGACCAGCGGCAGCATCTCTTTGGGCTGAGCCTTGGTGGCGGGGAGGAAGCGCGTGCCTAATCCCGCGGCAGGAAAAATTGCTTTGCGGACTTTCCGGATCTTGCGGCGGTCGCCACTCGTGCGTCGCTCGTCTGTCGGGTTCATCGCAGAATCAATTGTAACTGGTGCCATTTATGTTCGGACGGCTTCTTCGCGCGCTTCCAACTCCTCCAGCAGATCGCGCAACGTTTGCAGAATTCCTTCGGCGCTGTCGATTTTTAGCGAGAACTTCAGCGTCCCGTCCGGAGTAAATTGTGTACCGCGCTGCGATGCCACAAAGCGCGCCAGTTTCCCCGGATCAATCGCAGCCGTCTGACTGAACTTGATGTTCACGAATTCGCGTTTGCGTTCGATGGCGTTGGCTCCCACCCGCATTGCCTGCAGTTTGAGCGCCGCGTACGCCAGCAGGTTGCGAACCGCGCCGGGCGTTTCTCCGTAACGATCGATCAGCTCCGCGCGCACGTCGTGCAGCTGCGATTCGGTTTCGACGCCTGCAACGCGCTTGTACATCCGCAGCCGTTGGTTCTCTTCCTTGATATAGTCGGACGGAATGCGGATATTGAGGCCGAGATTGAGCTGAATTTCCGTGACTTCAACGCCCGCCTCACCCTTCATCTCGCGTACGGCGCGCTCCAGCATTTGCGTGTAGAGTTCGAAGCCCACTGCTTCGATGTGTCCGCTCTGCTCTCCGCCGAGCAGATTTCCTGCGCCGCGTAGTTCGAGATCGAGGGCAGCGATCTTAAATCCGGCGCCCAAGTCGGAGAATTCCTTGAGCGCGGCCAAACGCCGTCGCGCAATCGGTGTCAATTCGATTTCAGATGGCAAAAGCAGGTAGGCGTAAGCGCGCCGGTTCGAGCGGCCCACGCGTCCACGCAACTGATAAAGCTCTGACAAGCCCAGCCGGTCGGCGCGATTGATCAGGATCGTATTGCAGAGCGGGATGTCGAGTCCGTTCTCGATGATCGTGGTCGAGACCAGAATGTCGGCTTCGTGATGCATAAATTTCAGCATCACTTTTTCTAGCTCGCCTTCGCCCATCTGTCCGTGGCCCACAGCGATGCGGGCGTTCGGAGCCATGGTTTGAAGCTTGGCTGCAATCTCCCAGATCGTATCGATGCGATTGTGCACGAAATAAACCTGGCCGCCGCGATCGAGTTCCTGTTCGATCGCCGACTGGATCAGCTTTTCGTCCCAGTTCGCAACCACCGTCTGAATCGCCATGCGATCCTTGGGCGGGGTCTCGATCACACTCATGTCGCGCAGGCCCACCAGCGACATATGCAGCGTGCGCGGAATCGGCGTCGCGGACATGGTGAGCACGTCGACTTGCGTGCGCATCTGCTTGATGCGCTCTTTGTGGCGGACACCGAAACGCTGCTCTTCATCCACGACCAACAATCCGAGATCGGCGAACTTCACATCCTTTGAAAGCAGGCGGTGAGTGCCGATCAGAATATCGACTTTGCCGGCTTCCACTCTCTGCAGAATTTCCTTGATCTGTTTGGGTGTCCGGAAGCGGCTGATCATTTCGACGGTCAGCGGAAACGGCGCAAATCGCTGCTTGAACGTCTCATAGTGCTGGAACGCAAGCACGGTCGTCGGCGCCAGTACGGCAACTTGCTTGTTGTCGCTCAGCACCTTGAAAGCCGCGCGCATCGCCACTTCCGTCTTGCCATAGCCGACGTCGCCGCAGAGCAGGCGATCCATCGGCAGTTGCGATTCCATGTCGCGCTTCACGTCGGCGATGGCCTGCGCCTGATCTTCAGTCTCGTTGTATTCGAAAGCGTTTTCGAATTCTTTCATCCACTCGGTGTCGGCTGGAAAAACGTGACCCTGCGCCGACTGCCGCTGCGCATACAGTTTCAGCAACTCGTCGGTCATGTCCTTCATTGCCTTGCGCACGCGGGCCTTGGTCTTGCTCCAGGCCTGCGTGCCAAGATGATTCAGGACCGGTTTCGCGCCCTCCGCCGAGCGATACTTCTGGATCAGATCGAGGCGAGTCAGCGGAACATAGAGCCGAGCCGCTTCGGCGTACTCGAGCAGCATGAACTCCGCCGCACCGTCGCCCTGGTTGATCTCTTTCAACCCCTGGTATTGTCCGATCCCGTGCTCGACGTGGACCACGTAGTCTCCCACCTGCAAATCGCGGAAGTCGGAAAGAAACGCCGAGACCTTCGACTTTTGCCGCTGCGGCCGCGCCGCGACCAGGTCCGATTCATCGAACAGATCGCGCGCCCCGAAAATCGCAAGATGCGCTTCCGGCAACACGAAGCCGTCGGGGAGATATGCCTTCAGCAGTGTGGTGGTGAAAACGTCGCCGGCAAAATAAGAAGTTTCGTCGGCATAACTTTCTCCGCTGCGGGTGCGGCTTCCCAGCCGATACGAGGCGTTGTACTCGGTGAACATGTCGGCGAGGCGCTCGACTTCTCCGGTGTTGGGGACGGCAAGAACCACCTGCATTCCGCCGGCAACCAACTTCTGCACCTCGCCAATCATGGTTGGAACCGCGCCGTGAAAGCGCGTAGCGGGCTGCGAAAGAAAAGCCGCCTCCGGTCTCTCTTTGGCCTCGTGGCCTTCGCGCGCCAGCGCCAGATATTCGAAATCGGCTCCGGCCAGAGCCGCCGTCTTTTCCCGCCAGCTATCCGGTGTTAAATAAAGATCGGCGGGACGAACCAGGTCCCCCACTCCGCTGCGCTCGTGCAATTCTTCAATGCGGGCCCAGACTTTATCGAGTTCGAGCGCCAGCGTTTCGGGCTCATCGAGAATCACCCGCGCTTCCGGAAGCAGCCCGAAGATACTGCGATCAGCACCCGCCACGGGCGCGTAGAACTCCCAGCCCGGAAAAACTCCGGCGCCCGAGTCGCGCATCGCTTGCTCCACCACCTCCGGAGATCCCGCAATGCGTTTTCCTGAAAGCCGCGCGTTGATCGAACCAAGCAGTTCTTCTGTGACCGGCGTTTCCGTCAACGGCAGAAGCAGCGCTTCATCCACCGGATTTGAAGACCGCTGACTCGCCGGATCGAACTTGCGCATCGACTCAATTTCATCCCCAAAAAACTCAACCCGCACCGGACGATCCGCTTCCGGCGAATACACATCGAGAATGCCGCCGCGCGCCGCGTACTGCCCGGGCATTTCGACCACATCGGTTGCGCTGTACCCAACCGTGTTCAAATGCTCGAGCAACTTCTCCAGATCGAAAACCTCACCGCGACGCAAAACCCGCGCCAGATCGGCGTAGTACTCAGGGGAACGAAGCAGAATGGTAGTCGCACTCACCGGAGAAACTACGATCGAAGCGCGGCCCGTCGCGATCTTCCACAGCGCCGTGGCGCGTTCTTCCTGAATCTCCGGATGCGGCGACAGATTCTGGAATGGCAGTACATCGCGCGCCGGCAAACTGACGACCGAGTCGGGGTCCGCCGCGCCGGTCAACTCGCAGAACGCGCGCAGCACCGGCAACAACTCTTCGGCAGCACGGTTGTCGGCCACCACCAGCACAAACGGACGCTCGACCGTGCGCCGCAATAAAACTACGACCAGAGCCTTGGCCGCCGCTGAGAGTCCGGTTACACTGATCCGCCCCGCGCTCTCCCGCAGATGGGAGGCGGCACGCGTGAAGGCAGGTAATTGCTCCACCTCCGCAAAAATCTCGCGGACGAACGGCAAAAGCATTGCTCTTTGATTCTACCAAGCTGGGTGGAACGGGGGCGCGGCCGTCGTTGGTCGTTCGTCGTTGGTCGTTCGTCCCTCCGCCTACCTCCGCAGCAGCGGCCGTGTCAGGCACGTCGGCCCACCGGCGCCGTTGATGCAGATCTCCGATCCCGGAAACGTGCGCACATCAAAGCCCGCGTCGCGCATGCGCTGATTTGTCTTTGCATTCTCTTCCATCGCAATCACGCGCGACTTGCCTAAAGCCAGAACGTTGCATGCGAGTGTCTCGCGCTCGCTGTATTCAATCTCAATCAGACGAAAGCCGCGCGCCTTCAGCAACTCAACCGTCTCGACTGCCAGCCAAGGCAGATCGACCAGAATCGTCCCTTCATCCAGCATGCTCAGCAGCGACATCAGGTGAAGACACGCGGAGGGCCCCGCTCCGTAAGGCAGTGGCGCCGACAGAACCTCAACCTCCTTGGCGGACAGCAGAGCTCGCATCTGTTCGATCCCCGCTTGGTTCGTCCGATAACCATTGCCGACGAGTAGCGCCCGCGAATCGAGCCACACGATGTCGCCGGATTCCGCAGTTCCCGGAAGCTTTATCTCGCCGAGCAGGGGGATGCCCAACTGCCCGCAGAACGCAGCGTGCGCCTGCGCCTCCGCCACGCGATTCTTCTTTCCCGGATTCATCACGACCAAACCATAATCCGTGGCCAGCGATGCATCGTGAGCATAGACCGCATCGAGCGTGAGCGATTCCGCCGCGGGAAGACTCACCACCTCGGCTCCGCTCTCGCGCAGTAACCGGCACAGAATCGCGTGCTGCGTCTGCGCCGCCGCAAAATCCGGTGCATGCCGGAACCCAAGCTCTCGCCACGCTGTGATCTTCCGCGAGTCATCCCAGCCAGCATTTTCCGGCGGACACACCATCACCCGCAGCAATTCGCCGGTCATGGAATGACCGTTGAAAGAGCGATCGTTTACAGAAGAACCGTTGAAAATTTCAACATCCATAGGATAAAGAGATGAGGTTCCGCGCCAGCCATCTCGCTTCAAGAATCTTTCGCTCCCAGAATCTAAAGAAATGCAGCTGCGAACGCAATGGGCAGGAGTCGACGCGGGGTCAAAGAATTTGCCCTGGAGTCGGCTTCAAACCACGAATCCACCTTATTGCTTGCCTTCACACCCTCGCGTGATGTACATATCAGCGGTATCTTTTTCGATCAACGTGCTTGTAATTCGGTTAGCTGGCCACAAACCGCGCGGTTTAGTTTCTTTCTTCCGCAACCTCGATGTTGCGGAAGTTCCCAGGAGCCCTATGAAAGCGACGATGCGTCTGTTCTGCCTCGCAGTCGTGTTCTTACTCGCCCGTCAATCTGCCTTTGCCCAGGGCGCCGCTACCGGCGACCTCCACATTGTCGTGAAAGATCCAAAGGGCAGCGTGGTGACCAACGCCACCGTGACCGTTCGAGATGTCGCCAAGGGATTGGGACGCACCGCCACCGGCGACGGCCAAGGCGGCTACAGTGCGCGGCAGTTGCCTCCCGGCCTGTATTCCGTCACTGTCGAGACACCGGGCTTCGCCAAAGCTGAGGCCAACGGCGTGGCCATCACCGTCGGCGGACTTGTCGACTTACCTGTCACGCTCACCATTGCGGGCGGCAAGGAAGTTGTCGAAGTCAGTACGCAAGCCGAACTGGTCGAAACATCGCGCAGTTCCACCACCGACACCATTGGCGAGCGCCGCATCGACAATCTGCCGATCAACGGCCGCAACTACATTCAGTTCACGCTCACAGATTCGCAAGTCTCGCGCGACGACGCTCCCAACACCGGCGCCGCGCCCACTTCCGGCCTCAACATGAGCGGCCAGCGCGCCCGGTCCAACCTGGTGAACGTCGATGGCGCCGACGCCACCGACAACTCCACCAATGGAGTGCGCTCCACGGTTTCGCAAGAGGACGTGCAGGAATTCCAAATCATCAGCAACAGTTACGCCGCCGAATACGGCCGCGCGGCTGGCGGCGTGGTCAACATTATCACTCGCTCGGGATCGAACGACTTCCATGGCGATGCCTACGGATACCTGCGCAATCGCGATTTCCAGGCGGTTAACCCGTTCGCCGTCTGCCTCAATCCGCCCTGTCCCAACCCGCCCTACACCCGAGTCCAGGCCGGCACAGCTTTCGGCGGACCCATCAAGAAAGACAAAACGTACTACTACTTTTCCTATGAAGTGACCCGTCGGCATGAGACCGGGTTCTCGAGCATCGGCCAGGACAACTTCGGGCTGTCACCCTTTAACACCGCGCTGGTCGGCCTGCCGTTCGGAACTTTGCAACTAACCCCAGGCCAAATCAACTTCCTGACGAATCCCACGGTACTAGCTACGGAGCAAGGCAGCCCGGCCTATGCGGCCGAGGTGGCCCAATACGCGGTTCTGTCAGGTGCTTCCTCCGGCCAAGCCGTACAGGGAGCATGGCCAACATCCCTGGTGCAAGGTTTAACCGGCGGAGCGCTCAGTAGCTGGGCCGGATTCCCTACGAGCTGTGCTCCTCCGGGCCCGTGTGCGCCCGTTCCCACTTCTTACCAGACACTGGCTCAACAGGTGGGTAACTTCCCAGTGTTCGAAGGCACCAGTGTCTACTCATTTCGTATCGACCACAACGTAAGCAACAACAACCGCCTCACGCTGCGCGCCAACGCCAGCCCAAGTACGATCACTGGCATCGAAGTCAACGGCCAGGACCAGCCCTTCGGTCAAAACTCGTACTCACGCACTTCTCAACAAACTTTCCGCGACGTCGCCGGCGTGGTGCAGGATACCTGGACCCTCGGCGGCAACAAAGTGAATGACTTTCTTTTCCAGTATGCCCGTCGCGGTCTGGCTTATTTCTATAACACCCAAATTCCCGGTGGCGCCGATCCAGCCGACAACATTACCGGCTACGCGTATTTCGGCCGCGAGCCATATTCCTATATTCAGCGCGTCGAGAATCGCTACCAGTTTAAAGACAGTTTTTCCTGGACCATCGGCCGGCACGACACTAAGTTCGGAGGCGATTTTGACTATATTCCAATCACCGCCACTTTCACTGTGAATTATGGCGGGGTGTATGACTTTGGCGGCGTCAGCGGATCGAGCTTGGGCTTCGTGAATCCCGCTCCGGGCGTTCTCCCCGATTTCCCCAGCATTTCACCCGTGCAAGCTTACGGAGCCGGCCTCCCCGAAGACCTCATTCAAGGCATCGGCAATCCCCACGACTCCTTCTCCAACAAGCCCCTAGGCATCTTCTGGCAGGATTCCTGGCGGGTGCGGCCCAATTTAACCTTGAACTACGGCGTGCGCTATGACGTGGAATTCCCGCCCAAACTGAAGCCCCTGCAGGGACTAGCGATTCCCGCTTATAACACCTTGGGATTGCAGAAAGGCATCCAGACCGACACCAATAATGTTCAGCCTCGCATCGGCATTGCGTGGGACCCGAAGGGAGACGGCAAGACCGTGATCCGCGCTTCGTTCGGCATGTTCTATGACCACCCCTTGCTCGGCCTCTATTTCCTGGGCGATGCCTCGGACGGCTCGACCAGCGGACAATTGGCCTTCATCGGAACCGGCCTCTGCGCCGGCGCCGGGAATGCTGCCAATCTGAATGCGATCCCCATTTTTCAGGGACTCTTGCCCGCTGCCGGTGGGAACGTCGGTTCCCCCTGCTC
>JBAWFQ010000287.1:0-16199 GCA_049592035.1 Terriglobales bacterium | reverse complement strand
ATCTCGCCCCCTGGATCCATCAGTACAACTGGCACCGACCGCACACTGCTCTCAATCAGAAACCACCCATCACCCGTTCCGGACTCGATGTCAACAACCTCTTGACACACCACATTTAGCCGCTGAGTAACTGCGGCGCAGAAACCATCTTTTCACCAAACTGTTAAGGCGCACGCAACAATCGCATCAGTCCTTTCCGATGTTTCACTGGCAGCCCGCGCAGCGCGGCTCGCGCCAGCGCCACATAAACATCGCGAGTCCCGGGATGTTTCCTCAGCACGGCCAGGTGTTTCGTCATCGTCTCCACGTCTCCGCGAATGAGCGGCCCGCTAAAAGAACGCGCCGGACCAAGCCGCGCGTAGTTCGCCAAGGTTTGGCGGATGATGGGCAAGCTCTTGCGTCGCGCATCTTCACGGGTAAGTCCGGCGGCGCGGGCGGCTTCTTCCAGCGTAACCAGGAACGCCAGTAGCAGCGGCGACGTCAGAGTAGCCCACGCATGGTAGGCCGCTTTGTAGGCGGCAGGCACCGCGAAACTCTCGCCTCCCAGCTCGCGGACGATTTGGCGCGCCACGCGCCTTGCCTTCTCGTCACCTTCGATCGCAAAAGGCACGCCCGCTAAAGAAGGATGGGCCCCGGCGACGAAGGTCATCAGCGGATGCACGGATGCCACCGCGACGCCTGCCTTGCGCAAAGGGTTGAGTTCGCGGCTGAGCAGTGCTCCGCTAGAGTGAAAGGCGACACGAACTTTGTTCCGAACTTTGTTCTGAGATCTGTCCTTGCTATTGGCAGTCGCGCTAGAGGCGAGTTTAACTGCGAGATCCGAAGCGGCGCCGCGAATCGCACCGTCAGGCACGCAGAACCACAGCAACGTGGCGTTCAGCGCGGCGGAATTTGCGGTAACTGCTTGCGCACCCACCTTCGTGCCGAGGTCGCGCGCACTCCGAAGCGACCGAGGCATCGATCGAGCCACGATCTCGGTAATCGTGAATCCGGCCCGGTGCAGTTCCACCGCCAGAAAAGTTGCCAGCCTCCCGGCTCCGACAATAGCTACTGTGGGCTTTCGAGTTGCGCGTTTTCGGCTCACCGGCGCAGCATAACAGGTCTCAGCTGTCAGGTCTCAGCTCTCAGCAAGGATCGTGGTGAAGTGAAAATTGTTTCGCATTGACACGACAGTGATGGAGCGGGACAATTCAGCCGTTCTTTCGGGATCAAAAAGGCGATCCCAGCTAACACTTCTAAATCATAAGGGGAAAACCATGAAGCAGAAGATGTGTGTACACGTGATCCGGATCGCGATCGCCGCCGGTGTTCTGAGCGCAGCCTTGCTTTCCTTGACCGTGGCCGCGCCAGCGGCGGATGATGCGGGTGCTCTTGCCCAAGAGGCTTGGCGCGAGGCCATCGCGCACACCAGCGTGCCTGCGGCAGGATGCTTCGAGGCCTCCTATCCGAGCCTGGAGTGGAATCAGGTCGAGTGTGTCGAGGCGCCCAACATCCCATTCAGGCCGCGTACAGGGTCGGGCAGTCAAACGGTCGGTAATGGCGATGATTATGCGGCGGAGGTCACCTCGGGTTTGATCAGCCAAACCGTCGGCTCCTTCCCGAAGGTCAAGGGCGTGACGAGCGAGGAGGGCGTTGGCGGCGCCAACAGTTACTCGCTTCAGCTCAATTCCAACTTCATGAACACGCCGGCCTGCGAAGGTGCCAAAGATCCAGCGGACTGCCTGGACTGGCTGCAGTACGTCTATTCGTCGGACTATACAGCGGGATTCATGCAGTATTGGTTGATCAACTGGAACACTACGTGCCCCAGTGGATGGGGCAGCTACGGCGGCGATTGCTACACGAACAGCAACGCTGTGACCATACCAAAGGAGAAAATCGGTGAGCTCAAGACCATCAAGCTATCGGGCTTGGCCGTGGCAGGCGGTCTGGATACGCTGGTCATGACCGTGGGAAAGAAGGCCTATAGCGTCACGGGCGAAGACAGCGTCGTCTACCTATCCACTGCCTGGACCGAGTCGGAGTTCAACATCGTCGGCGACGGCGGCGGGTCGGAAGCCGACTTTAACACCGGCTCCTCCATCACGGTGAAGGTCGCGGTGACCAATGGCACCACGAATGCGGCGAAGTGCGCATCGGATGCCGGCACCACGGGTGAGACCAACAACCTGAATCTGGGCAGCTGTAGAGGCAAGGGCGGCGCGACGCCCTATATCAAGTTCGTCGAGTCGAACTGAGGCGGCCCTGCCGCCGGATGAGCGTTGACCACGGGTAAAGGCCGAGGGAACATCCTCCGGCCTTTTTTCGTGTGCCCGGCAGGGCGGACCTACGCCATCGTCTGCAAGAATTATTCGGGCTCAGAAAAGCCCAGCCCTTGAATTCTCTGACACCTGACACCTGCGACCTGAGACCTTTATATTGTTGTTATGGCGAAATCGGTAGCACCGAAATTAAAGCAAGCGCGCGTGCTCTCTTCCCGCATCAGCTATCAGGGCCCGGTTTTCAGCGTTACAACCGATCAAGTGGAAGAGCCCGGAGGCGTGCGCGCCCGTCGCGATGTCATCCGCCATTCCGGTTCGATCGTGGTCTTGGCGGTGGATGACGCGGCGCGCAACACTGAGCCACTTATCCTGCTCGAACGTCAGTATCGCCATGCCGCGCAGTCCATGATGTGGGAATTGCCTGCCGGGCGCATCGACGATGGGGAAACGGCGCTCACCGCCGCCAAGCGCGAGTTGCTCGAGGAGACCGGCTTCACTGCCCGTCACTGGAAGAGAGTCCTGCATTTCTATGTGAGCCCAGGATTTCTCGACGAAACCATGACCATTTACCTGGCCCGCGGCCTCCAGGCCGGCGAAGCGCAGCCCGAAGCGGACGAGAAGATTGCAACCAGATTTTTCACTTTATCGGAGGCCAAACAGATGGCGCTCCGGGGTCGCATCCGCGATGCCAAAACGATCTGCGGCGTGCTCTGGCTCGCCCAGATGCCGCGTCCAGCCCGCTAGTACAACCTCTCCATCATTGTGGCCGTAAAACCGTCCATCCTGACCGCACAAGGATGTGTGACTCTAAGCCTTGACAGCACCCCCGGTGAGCCGCACAATTCCTACAAATTTTTTGCGGCCCCCTGGAATCCTTCATTTTTCAGGGTAAGTCGCAAAACGGAAGGAGCGCACGTGGAACGACTGAAAGGCACCGTCAAGTGGTTCAATAACGCCAAGGGATACGGCTTCCTCGGCCGCGACGATGGACCCGACGTATTCATTCACTACAGCTCCATCACTACTGAGGGCTACAAAAGTCTGCAGGAGGGCGATCAGGTGGAGTTTGAGATTGTCCAGGGACAGAAAGGGCCGCAAGCGGCCAACGTAACCAAGATCTAATAGAGATGTTTTTGTTCAGGACCGATTTTTCGCGCTAAGCTGTCTGCGCCTCGCCGACCGTCTTCGTGTGTCCTCCGACGAATGCCCCTCCTGCTCCGCCACTGCTTCCGCGTTACAATCATTCCCGCGGGTTGAACCCGGGTTGAAATCCTGGGTTGAAATGCTTTGCTCGACAATAAGGCCATTGCCGGACTTCTCTACGAGACCGCCGATCTGCTGGAGATCGACGGCCAGGACTCGTTTCGCGTCCGCTCCTACCGCAATGCGGCGGAGGCCATCGAGGCGCTGCCGCAACAGGTGGCCGATCTAATCGCGGAACCGAAAAAGATTCTCGCCATCCAGGGCATCGGCAAGGGCATGCTGGCCAATCTCCAGATGCTTTTCAAAGATGGCCGCATCGAAGCCCACACCGAGCTGCTCAAAAAATATCGCCCGTCGATGCTCGAACTGCTCAAGATTCAAGGGCTCGGACCGAAGACGATTGCCTTGATCTGGAGCGCTTATCAGGTCAGCGACCTCGAGGGCGTGGAGAAACTGGCGCGCGAAGGCAAGATCCGCACGCTGCCCCGCATGGGCGAGAAGCACGAATTGAAGCTGCTCAAGGCCATCGAAGATTATCGCCGCATCGCCGGCCGATTTCTGCTCGATACCGCCGAAGAGCTGGCCGAAAAACTGGTGGCGCATTTGCTCTCGGCTCCCGGCGTCGAAAAAGTCACGCCCGCCGGATCGCTGCGCCGCGGGCGTGAAACTGTCGGCGATCTCGACATCCTCGTCACGGGCAAATCTTGCATTGCGGACGAAGCGCGTCAGACGCTCATCGAACATCTGCTCCGCTTTCCCGGTTTGATGGACATCATCGCGCAAGGCGAAAACAAGGTCAGCTTCCGCCATCGCAACGGCATGCAGGTGGACGTGCGCCTGCTGCCGCCAGAGTCCTTCGGCGCGGCCATGCAATATTTCACCGGATCGAAGGCGCATAACGTGGCCTTGCGCCAGCGCGCGCTCAAAATGGGCTTCACGCTCAACGAATACAGCCTGGCGAAAGTCGAAGACAATAAGCCGGTCGCGCGCAAAACGGAAGAAGAGATTTACGCCAAGCTGAAGCTCGATTTCATCCCTCCCGAACTGCGCGAGAATCTGGGAGAAATCGAAGCCGCCGCCGGACACACACTGCCCGTGCTGCTCGAACTAGCCGACATCCGTGGCGACGTGCACATGCACACCGTAGAGACCGACGGCCGCAACACGATTGAGGAGATGGCGGAGGCGGCGCGGGAACGCGGCTACGCATACATGGCGATCACCGACCACTCGAAAAATCTCGCCTTTGCCAACGGCCTCACCGACAAACGCGCCCTCGACCACATCGATAGAATCCGCGCGGTTGAAAAACAGATGGAAGGAGCGATCCGCATTTTCGCCGGAATCGAAGTCGATATTCTGGGCGATGGAGCGCTCGATCTCTCCGACTCTGTCCTCGAACAAATGGACATCGTCGTCGCCAGCGTGCACTCGCAGTTCAACCTGGATCGCGACGCCATGACCGACCGACTGTTGAAGGCCATTGCCAATCCCAACACCTCGCTGATCGGGCATCCCACCGGGCGCTTGCTGCTGCGCCGCGACGCTTATCCATTCGATCTCGACGCCGTGCTCAAAGCCGCGGCCAAACATAAAGTAGCGATGGAGTTGAACTCTTATCCCGATCGGCTCGACCTCAGCGACGTTCATCTCCGTCTGGCCAAACAGCATGGGGTGAAAATCGTTATTAATACCGATTCCCACCACACCTCGCACATGGAGAAGATGCGCTACGGAATCACCCAGGCGCGGCGGGCATGGCTAACCAAGGATGATGTGCTGAATACCCTGCCGGCGGCGGAGTTCGCCCGCGCCATGAAGCATGGCTGGTAATCCGCCGGAGAAAAGAAAGGCTAGGGTTTTGTATCAGGGCATCGCTTCAGCGACGCCGGAAGCGCCTCGTTAAAAGTGCGCCTTCAGGCGCTGAGACTGGACGATCGCATGGAATGTTCGAATCGTCACCTACCAACAAATTCCTTCATACTTCAGAGCGCCGTCCGGACGCCGCGTCTCATCGAGGTGGATGAGATCAATCACGATCTGTTCGGGGCGAAGATGCTTGGCCAGCCGCTCTTTGCTCGCCGATTTGTTACCCAGGATCACAACTTCGGCGGTGCTGAGTACGCCTTCGAGATCGGCCGAGAGGACCGATCCGATATGCGGAATGACTTGTTCGATGTACTCGCGGTTCGCGCCGGCCAGGCGGCCAAGCGAGACATCCTCGTCCCACACTTTGATTTCGAGACCCTCGCCCATCAGTCGTTTGATTAATTGCACCTGCGGGCTCTCGCGGAGATCATCGGTCCCCGCTTTGAAGCTCAGGCCGAGCTGCGCAATTTTCTTTTTTCGTGTGTTCATTACCATTTCCACCGCGCGATCGATGTGCTCGGCATTACTCGGCATGAGCGATTCGAGCAAAGGCAGCTCAAGATCGAGTTCTTTGGCCTTGTAGGTGATGGCGCGCAAATCTTTCGGCAGACACGAGCCGCCGAATGCGAAACCCGGAAAAAGATATGCGGAAGAGATATTCAGCTTGGTGTCAGAAGTGAAAATTTTCGTAACGGCGTGCGCGTCGACGCCAAGATGCTTGCACATGGTCCCCATTTCGTTGGCGAAGCCGACCTTCAGCGCGTGGTAGCAGTTGGAAAAATATTTGACCATCTCCGCGACAGGAATCGTGGTCTCGTAGAGAGTGCCGGGAGTGTTCTTGTAAAGTCCGCGCAGTGGCGCGAGATGGCGAGTGTCGCTGGCTCCCAAAATGGTGTACGGCGGGTTCAAGAAGTCGCCGACCGCATTGCCCTCGCGCATAAACTCCGGGTTATAACAAACCGTGAAATCCTGCCCGCACTTCTTGCCGCTCTCTTTTTCGAGAATAGGGATCGCCACCGTCTCAGTGGTTCCGGCCAGCACGGTGCTGCGCAGAACAAAAACGTGCGGCGAATTTTTCTTCCGGATGGCCGCGCCAATCTCCCGCGCAACACCCTCGATGTGGCTAAGGTCAAGCTTGCCATTTTTCAGGCTAGGTGTTCCGACGCAGACAAACGAGACCTCGGAATTCAAAACGGCTGCGGTAGCGTCGGTGGTCGCGCGCAGCAGGCCGGCGCTGTGCGCTTGGGCAACCATTTCGCTCATGCGATCTTCGATGATCGGAGTCCGGCCCGAATCCATCATCTCGACCTTGGCGCGGCTTACGTCCACGCCGATGACTTTGTGCCCCATGGAAGCAAAACAGGCGGCCGAAACCGAACCAACGTATCCCAGACCAAAAATGCTAACGGATGAGGACAAGCGAACTCTCCTTGCAATCAACTATATGGATTGCTGTGCGCCACTATGAACTATACCAACCCTCCGTTAAAGCTAGTCGGCAGGCTCTTTACAAAAGCGCACAGGCGATACCGCAACATGCTTTCTTGTCAATATGTTACAGAGTATTCTCTGGAGCCACGGAAATCCAGTCTGGCGGGTGAACCAGGGAAGAACCTATGCCTTAATGGCCACAACATTCAATCGTAGCGCGCGGGATAGAGGCCGGGTCAGACCTAGCGACAGCAAGAGTAACCAGAGTAACAGTCGGTCGAGAGCGGCCCGTTTCGGCATGTAAGATAAAAGACAAGACAACTGTGGCTTCCGAATGGCAAAGCAAGTTGGCGCGCATATCCCGGATGGATTGGGAAGAGGTGCGGGTGCGCGTAGGGCAGGAACTCCACAAGCACGGTGACCTGTTCCTGTATCGCATCGGCTTGGGGAGAGCGATTCCGCCAAAAGCAGAGTCGCCGGAACGAGCCGGCCACTTCTTTTTTTGTGCGAGCGAGTTTTCTGGCAGCGAATGTGCAGAGCGCGCGACGTTATTGCGCAAACATCTTCCCGACGAAGCAGCGCAAATTCTGCGCGACGCCGATGACATCTGCAAGCATCGCTTTCGCCTGTTGGGCTACGAAAATCTCGACTATGGCGACAACATTGACTGGCATCTCGATCTCGTGCACGGCAAGCGCACGCCACTCGCTCCCTGGTTCAAGATTCCTTTTCTTGATTTCGCGGTGGTGGGGGACCACAAAGTTACATGGGAATTGAACCGGCACCAGCATCTGGTAACGCTCGCCAAGGCCCACCTGCTGAGCGGCAATGACAATAAGGACAATAAGAATGACAAGTACGTTCGTGAACTGATCGCGCAGTGGCGCAGTTGGATCAAGGCGAATCCCTACCCGTTGGGAATCAACTGGGGAAGCACGCTCGAGGTCGCCTTCCGCAGTCTGTCGTGGATCTGGGTAGACCAGTTGCTGGCGGGAGCGTCCGAATATGCGCTGTTTCGCTCGGAACTGACGTCCGCGCTCGCCTTCCACGGGCGTTATATCGAACGCTATCTATCTACTTATTTTTCTCCCAATACGCACTTGCTTGGAGAAGCGGCGGCGCTATCCTTTCTTGGCACCCTGTATCCGCAAATGCCGCGGGCCGCGCGCTGGAAAGAGTCCGGATGGCGGATTGTGCGGCATGAGGCAGAACGGCAGGTGCGTCCCGATGGCGTCTACTTCGAGCAATCGCTCTACTACCACGTTTACGCGCTCGACTTCTTTCTTTATGCGCGCTTGCTCGCGGCTCGGAATGGAGTGCAGATTCCACCGTCGTATGACGCGGTGCTTGGACGCATGCTCGATGTGGTTGCGGCGCTGGCGCAGGCCGGACCGGCCGAGGGTTTCGGCGATGATGACGGCGGACGCCTGTGGAATGCGCAGCGCAATCGGACTGAACAGATGACCGATCCGCTGGCTCTCGGTGCGGTGATGTACTCCCGCGAATTTTCCGCAGCGCGGCTGACCGAGGAAGCGATCTGGTTATTCGGCAAGCCAGCGGTCGAGGAGTTGACGCGCCCAGAGACAAAGACAGAGACAGAGAAAAAGACAAAGCCAAGGCCGGCGGCGCGTTCCGTCGCATTCCCCGACGGCGGGATTTACGTGCTGGCCGACTCGCAACCGTACCCGCAGGCGATGGTCGTAGATGCCGGACCGCAAGGCGTGGGCCGCTCCGGACACGGACACGCCGACGCGCTCAGCCTGCGGCTCACCATGGATGAACGCCGCTGGCTGGTCGACTCCGGCAGCGGCGTCTATATTTCTAAGGATCCGGCAGATCGGAATGTATTTCGCGGAACCGGCGCTCACAACACCCTGCGCGTGGATGGATTGGACCAGGCGGTTGCCGACGAGCCGTTTTCCTGGACTAACATTCCGACCCCGCAAGCGGAAACCTGTATCGCTGGCAAAACCTTCTCTTACTTTGTGGGCAGCCATAATGGATACGCGCGGCTGGCGGATCCGGTCCTGCATCGGCGCCACGTGCTGAACATCGCTGGCGGCCTGTGGCTGGTGCGCGATGTCGCGCTCGGACGAGCGGAACATGAACTGGAGATACGATGGCACTTCGCGCCCGATCTCGACGTTCATGCCGCCGGCCCCGGAAGAGTGGAAATTTCAAGTCCCAGAACCTCAACGGGCGATGCTTCGGGCGAATCAAGGCTGACTCTGATCATGCCGGAAGAGACCGTCTGGCATACGGCGACGGAAGTTACGAAAACGCTGCTCTCACCGGCCTATGGCGTCTTGCAGCCGGCGCCGTTAGTGCGATGCCACGCGCAGTTATTGCTGCCCGCGGAAACGGCGACGGCGTTGATAGCGTGCGTGGCCGCAATCCGGCAGCAGGACGATCGGATTGCCGACCCAAACTTTGCGCAAAACCACGAACCCCGGCTGGCCAGCATGGCACAAGCCACGCTGCAAGTTTACGAGCTCGATTATCATGACGAAAGCCATGGATTCTTTTTTGCTCTTGGCGACGACGCGTGGAGTTTCGGTCCGTGGTCCTCGGACGCGCGAGTGCTTTATTGCCGAATTGAAAACGAGAAACTCGCGCACCTGGTCGTGATCGACGGGACGAATGTCGCCTGGCAAGGCCAGCCTCTGCTAAAGATAAAAACAGCAGGCCCGTCAGCATTTTTCGAGTGGCGCAAGCAGGATGCAGTGCTGAACACCGAGCCGGGTGTTTTTTCCGTGACGCCGGCGTTCGAGAAGCTGACGCATTCTTCATCCATGGATTTTAGTGGTCATTTGTCTAGCCAAGGTTCGTCTAACAAAGGTTCGTCGCCGTACGCGGAGAAGCACTGAATGTGCGGGATTGCTGGAATTTTCGAATTCGGCCGGGACACGCGGGCGAACGCCACAGCCCTGCGCGAAATGTGCCGCGTCATCACCCATCGCGGGCCCGACGACGAAGGTTTTTATACGGACGGCGCAGTGGGCATCGGCATGCGCCGGCTCAGCATCGTCGATGTAGCGGGCGGCCATCAGCCGATTTCGAACGAAGACGGCACACTGTGGATCGTGTTCAACGGCGAGATTTACAACCACCTCGCCTTGCGCGAGCAACTCATCGCGCGCGGCCATCGCTACAGCACGCACAGCGACACCGAAACGATCATTCACCTCTACGAAGAGTGCGGCGCCGACTGCGTACAGCACTTGCGCGGCATGTTCGCGTTCGCCATCTGGAATCGCAATACGAAAACCCTCTTCATCGCGCGCGACCGATTAGGCATCAAGCCGCTCTATTACAAACTTACGCCGGAGCGGTTGCTGTTCGGATCAGAAATCAAAGCCGTGCTGGCGCATGGCGGAGTTCGTCCAGAGTTCAATCGATCGGCGCTGCCGGAGTATTTGGCGTTTGGATATTTGTCGGGCGAACAGAGTTTTTATAACGGAATTCTTAAGCTGCTGCCCGGACGCACGATGACGATTGGCTCGGACGGCAAAGCACAAATCCGGCAATACTGGGATCTGGATACATCGCAGGCGCACGAATCGAGAGACGAGAGTTACTACGTCCAAAGCTACCGCGAGTTACTCGAAGGCGCGGTCCAGAGCCACCTGATGAGCGACGTTCCCCTCGGCGTGTTCCTGAGCGGCGGCGTGGATTCGAGCGCGGTGGCGGCACTGATGACGAAGTTGCGCCGTGAACCGGTAGAGACTTTTTCCGTCGGCTATACCGAGCAGACTTACAGCGAACTGCCCTTTGCGCGCGCGGTTTCGGATCTTATCCACTCGCGGCATCATGAAGTGCTGGTCAGTGAACACGGTTTCTTTGGAGCGCTGCCGCATTTGATCTGGCATGAAGATGAGCCGATCGTGTGGCCGTCCAGCGTCTCGCTCTATTTTGTCGCCCGCCTCGCCCGCGAGAGAGTTACGGTGGTACTTACCGGCGAGGGCGCCGATGAAACTCTGGCTGGCTACACCCGCTATGCCTTCACTTTGAAAAATGCGGCAATGGATCGCGCCTACCGCAGCGTGGTCCCGAGCTTTGTTCGCCGCGGATTGCGCAACACTCTCGCCACCTCCTCGCTGCTGGGAGCTACCCTGCGGCGGAAACTGGATCACACATTTCTGGCCCGGGATGGAGATTCCTGGGCCTCTTTCTACTTTGATAATTTCCTTTCCGCTTTCGGCGAAGCCGAACAAAACGGACTCCTCACGAGCGAGTTCGCGCGCGAGGCCGCGCCCAGCACCGCATATAAGAATGTTGTCGATTTCTGGAACCACTCGTCGGGTGAAATGCTGCAGCGGTTGCTCTACACCGACATCAAAACCTACCTCGTCGAACTGCTCATGAAGCAGGACAACATGAGCATGGCCGCATCCATTGAAAGCCGGGTTCCGTTTCTTGATCACGTGCTGGTTGAGTTCGCAACCCGAATTCGGCGCGAAGTCCAGATCCATGGCCTCGCCGGCAAACGGATTCTGAAAAAAGCGGTGGAAGATCTGCTACCGCACTCGATTCTGTACCGGCCAAAACTGGGATTCCCGACGCCGTGGAGCGGTTGGCTGGCCGGTCCGCGGCTGGAAACGATTCGCGAAATGCTGCTCCAACCGCGCAGCCTGAATCGCGGATACTTCCGGCGCGAAGCGATCGAGAAGCTGTTTGACGAACATCGCGCCCAGCATCGCGATAACTACGATCGCATCTGGCGTTTGCTCAATCTTGAGTTGTGGCATCGGGTTTGTCTGGAAGGCGAAGCTCACGACGAAGTTGGCAGCCCGGCGGCGATCATGGCTTCAACGCAGTAGAAACCCTTACAAAAGATCAGTTGCAAAGCGGGCACGAAGACACTACAGTACGTCCAATACGGCGTGGCCGGAAGACATGGCTCTGTGGCCTGAGAATGACAAAAACGCAGTTGGGAGAGGATAAGGAGTGAAGATCTCGCAAAAAGGGCTTTACGCGCTGCAAGCGATCACGACCCTGGGCCGCCGCTACGGAACCGAGACCATTAAGATACGGGACATTGCCGTTGACAGCGATCTGCCCGAAAAATTTCTGGAATTGATTCTGCTGGAACTCAAGAACGCGCGCATCGTGGAAAGCGTTCGCGGCGCAAAAGGCGGTTACCGGCTGCGGCGCGCACCCGAGGAGATTAAACTCAGCGAGATCATACGTCTGGTCGACGGGCCGCTCGCGCCCTTTGGGGACGCGGATCAACTCCGCAGCCTCATCACCACCGATCCCGATCATCGCGCGCTCTACAGCGTGTTTTTGGAAGTGCGCGACGCCGCGGCCAAGATACTGGAGAGCACCTCCGTCGCCGACATCGTCGGGCAAACTTCGAAATCCCGCAAACGAGCGCCCGCAAAAAAGAGGAAGAAGAGAAGTCCTCCTTTATCGATCGTTCACAAGCCGGCAAGGCCGAATAACGCCTGATGGAAGCAAGAGGCAGGTCCTTCGCTCCATAGTATGACAATTTACTTTGTGCGCCAGTTATAACGCAGCCGCTGAGGCCAGAACGGTTTCATACTCGCCGTAGGCGCCCTTGAAATCGGTGATCTCATGCGTGCCTTCGAAATGCCAGATCCGCGTCGCAACTTCATCAATCAGATCTTCGTCATGCGTGACCAGCAGCACCGTTCCGGGATAGCGCTGCAGCGAAATATTGAGAGCATTAATCGATTCGAGATCGAGGTGGTTGGTCGGCTCGTCGAGCACAAGCACGTTCGGCTTCTGCAGCATCAGCTTGCAAAAGAGCAGCCGCGCCGATTCTCCGCCGGAGAGTATGTCGGTCCGCTTCTCGGCATCATCGCGAGGAAACAGCATCTGCCCGAGAATGCCGCGGATTTCCTCGGTGGAAGCCGAGGGGTCCCACTGATGGAGCCACTCCAGCACCTTGATGCCGGGCTCGATCAGCGCTTTGTGATCCTGGGCAAAATAACCGACAGCAGCTTCGTGACCCCAGATAACTTTTCCACCGTCGATGAAGGGCCCGTCGTAGCCGCTGGTTTTGCGCAGTTCCGACTCTGAAGTCGTGGGCGAGTTCGCGAGCAGCGCATTCACCAAAGTAGTCTTTCCCGAGCCGTTGCGCCCCATCAGCGCAATTTTTTCTCCGCGCAGCACGCTCGCCGTGAATGCAGAAATTACCTTGGCCTCTCCGTACGACTTCGTAACACCCTCGATTTCGAGAATATGTTTGCCAGAAGGCCGCTTCTGCTCGAACTTAAGATACGGCCGCTGAATATTGGATTTCGCCAGCTCCGTAACCTGCAGGCGCTCGACTTCCTTGCGCCGCGACTGCACCTGGCTCGAGCGGGTTCCGGCGGCAAAGCGCGCAATGAACTCATTTAACTGCGCGATCTTCTTTTCGCGTTGCGCGTTCTGCCCTTCGATCTGCGAGCGCACCTGCGTCTTCGCGATCACCATGTCGTCATAAGTACCGGTATAAGTAATGATGGTCTCGTAATCGATGTCGGCGATGTGAGTGCAAATGCCGTTGAGAAAATGGCGATCGTGCGAGATCACAATCAGCACGCCCTCATATTGATTAAGAAAATTCTTCAGCCAGTGGATCGAATCAAGATCGAGATGGTTCGTAGGTTCGTCAAGCAGCAGCGCCTGCGGATGCCCGAACAGAGCCTGCGCTAGCAGCACGCGCATCTTTTGCCCGCCCGGCAACTCCGACATCTTTCGCTCGTGCATCTCGTCGGGAATGTCGAGCCCCTGCAGCAGAATCGCGGCATCGGTTTCGGCGGTGTAGCCATCTTCCTCGCCGACGATGCCTTCGAGTTCGCCCAGTTTCATGCCGTCGGCGTCGGTCATGTCATGTTTCGCATAGATGAGCTCGCGTTCTTCCAGCGCCGCCCACAAGCGCCGGTTGCCCATGATGACCGCGTCAATTACGCGATACTTGTCGAAAGCAAATTGATCCTGACTTAGAACGCCGAGCTTGCGCGGGTGGACAACCGTTCCCTTCTGCGGTTCCAATTCGCCCGTCAGAAGTTTCATAAACGTGGATTTGCCCGCGCCGTTGGGCCCCGTAAGGCCGTAACGCTTCCCGGGAACAAACCCGGTGGAAACTTCGTCGAACAGAACTTTAGCGCCGTAGCGCATGGACACATTGCTGACTGAAATCATGATCTTTAGAGAACTGCGGGAATCGATCCAATCGGAGGAAGACGCAGCTACTGTTATTAGAATATCACGAGCTCAAGGCGACTTTACCTTCCTTCAAGTACCGGTGGTGGTGCAGTTTGAAGCGGCTTTGAAAGGGCACGGCTTCAGAGCTTGCGGAAAACCTCAAAACCCTCCACGCAAAGGGAAGGGCACGAGTTTAGAGGTTGTGGAAAAAGTCGATCTTGCGCTTGTTTTTGGGTGGCGCAGCGCTTCAGCGCTGCGGTAGGCGCATTGTTTTGAATGCGGCTTTAGCCGCTGAGGTAACGCTTTCTGCTTGGGAACTAGTTTTTCCGCGGCCTCTTTACTCGTGCCGCTAAGCCGCTGAAATGTATCCGCGCTTTAGCGCCTGAGGTGTGCTTCTTGCACCCTCGACCACTTTTTCCGCAGCCTCTTCAGCCGTGCCGTAGTCTTCGCATCTTCATTGCGGCTTTACAGTTTGCTGAAAAACTAAGTTTCGTATCAGAGTCTCGCTTTAGCGATACCGCAAGTCGTTTGAAATCAGATGCCCCTTTAGGGGCCGACCAGCGCAAATCGAGTCTTTCAGCCTCAGTGCTCCCCGTGTTGAGGCCCTTGACTGAAGCCACGCCGCCCGAGATTCATGTTAGCCTTTTCAAACCAATATTCTCCGAAAGCGGAGCATGATGAACGATCCTCAGTCTCCTTCTATCGATTTTCAGGCGATGGCGCGGCAAGTCATGCTGGCCAATGGTTTCGAACCGAATTTTCCACCCGAGACGCACCAACAACTGCTGAACATCAAAGCTCATCCCCCACAGCTGACGCCCTCCGGCAATGTTCGCGACCTCCGCAATCTGCTCTGGTCCTCGATCGACAACGACACCTCGAAAGACCTAGACCAGATCGAAGTCGCTGAGCGCCTGCCCAATGGCGCAATCAAAGTGATGGTGGGCATCGCCGATGTCGATGCTTTCGTCGCCAAAGACACTCCCATCGATCAGCACGCGGCCAGGGAAACGACCACCGTTTATACCGGCATTATCAATTTTGCGATGTTGCCCGAGGAGCTCTCAACCGGTGCATCGTCTCTGCTCCCAGATGTTGATCGGCCAGCCGTGGTCATTGAATTTATAATCGACTCCGGCGCGATGGCTTCGAGCGACGTCTATAGCGCCATCGTGCGTAACAAGGCACAACTCACTTATGGAGCCGTCGGAACGTGGCTAGAAGGCACGGCAGCGGCTCCGCCCAAAGTGGCCGCGTCTTCGGAACTGCAGGCGCAGCTCAAACTTCAGGACGGAGTTGCTCAGGCGCTCAGAAAATTGCGCTATGAAAATGGCGCGCTCAACATCGACACCAGCGAAGTTCATCCCGTAGTGCTCAACCAGAAAGTAATCGATGTCGTAAAGCAGGAGAAGAACCGCGCCACCGAGTTGATCGAAGATTTCATGATCGCCGCCAACGGCGTGGTGGCGCGGCTGCTGGAGAAAATCTCTTCGCTGCGCCGTATCGTGAAAACCCCCGAGCATTGGGACGGCATCGTGCGACTGGCGGCGGCACAGGGCGTAACGCTCCCCGCACAGGCCGATTCCAAAGCGCTCAACGATTTTCTTCTGCAGCGCAAAGCCGCCGACCCCGATCATTTCGCCGACCTCTCACTAGCGGTCATCAAGCTGATTGGCCCCGGCGAATATGTGCTGGAGCGTGCCGGCGATCCCGAGCAGGGACACTTCGGCCTGGCCGTGCAGGATTACACGCACTCGACCGCGCCCAATCGGCGCTTTGCCGATGTGGTCACGCAAAGGCTGATCAAGAATCTGCTCGATGGAAAACCCAACCCCTATTCGGACGATGAACTAGCTGCCATCGCCGCGAACTGCACTGAGAAAGGCGACGCCGCGCGAAAAGTGGAACGCGAAATGTCAAAGCGCTTGGCCGCCGTGGCGATGAGCCATCGTGTAGGTGAAACCTTCGATGCCATCGTAACCGGAGTGACTCCGAAGGGAACGTTTGTTCGCGTCCTGCAGCCGCACATCGAAGGCTTGCTGGCACAAGGAGCGCAGGGCTTGCAGGTGGGCGATAAAATTCGAGCGAAGCTGACGCGGACGGATGTGCAGCGCGGGTTTATTGATTTTGTTAAGGCGTAGATTAAAGAGCGATCACAAGTTGCCACTGGGGATGGATCGGGTCCAAACAGCCTGCTAACGGCAGTTATCATTTGTTTGTCGATTCCACTCGGATTGAGAGGAACGGGAGTCAGCTACGCACGGCCAGAAGAAGCGGCGC
>JBAWFQ010000286.1:0-8311 GCA_049592035.1 Terriglobales bacterium | reverse complement strand
TTGAAACAGTGGACGTATGCGACACTATTGACAGCAACCGAATCCTGAGCTAATTTTGCATGTGACGGTAAGTAAATGAAAATAAACAAGTTGGGGACGTAGTTCAGTTGGTTAGAACGCTGCCCTGGCATCCCATCTAAGTAATATCTTCATCTACTTCAGTCAGTTACGCGTATAGTGCCTCCGTCGCACTGTCACCAAGCCGATCTTGCAAGACCACTTTGACGTCGCGTGCTAAGCAGCGCCGGGCGTGACGAATCAGGTCATTCGCTACGGCAGGCTTTTCCACTTTCATGGCCAAAGGCCTCTGCCGTGACAGCGAAATCTTCAACCGTAACTAACTGAAAACACGCGGCACGGATGGCGCTACAGAAACGTTTTAATGACCCTCGGAAACAGTTCCTGGACCCTTATTGGACCATAATTTCTGGTGTGCTTTCACACGGCAGAGGCCGGGCGGAAACTGATGCTTGATCGGCGCGAATGCGTCGAACTGGAACTGCCCTCTCAAGCCAAAACCGGGCTTGAGTGGGCCACCCGTCGATGGTGGTTGAAAACGAAGTGCAGATCCCTTGCGGGACTATAGGACTCTAGATTCTTTAGCCTAAACGTGACATTCCCAGAAACCCTTCGCCGTGAACGACAGCTCATCCTCATATTCTTCTTCGTAGGCTTCACAGAACTCCGGAGATACTTTGCCGACGAAGGCTTCCATCTTCGACAGGGCTTCAACCGCTGGCCTAATCTTGGGATGCCCCTCGTTGAGACTCCAGGTAGCGTCAACTTAACCGGCCCGAGGCGGCGACTTTGATCGCTCTTCCTGCGGACATCACACTTCCGAGCGCGCTTGCTGCACCATCTCTACTAGAACCTTTCTGGTTTCTGCCGAGTTGCTCACTTCTCGCAAGAATGGAATGCGAGCTCCCCGCATGCCATCTTGGGTTCTCAAGCGCGCATGAAAGCCGAGACGGTCGACCGTCGTCATCGTAGCTTCCTGTGCCTCAATCTGTGCAAATTTTCGGGCAAGCAAGACGAGCGCATCCTTGTGGTCGGCGTTCACGTGCTGAATGATTTGGGCCATCGAGTCAGCAAGAGGGTCGCGTTGGCTGCGGACATATTCGGAGGCAGATACCCAGCCCATCACCCCGAAGCCGCCCACGTAGTACACGTCCACCACGTCCAGGCGGTAAAAAGAAAAGTCTTCAAAATCCACCCAATACTTGCTGTTGGCGTAGCGTGCCAAGTAGAGCTTGCGAGCCTCGGCCACCTCCGACTGCGGTATCGGCAGAACATTTCCTACCAGCGTGACCCTGGATGCTCCGAGCGGATCACCGCCGGCGTCGTCCTGGGTCACAAGCAAGCTAGCGCGAGGGTCCGCCTGCAAGTTGTGCGTATGCATGGCCATTGTGCTGATGAGGAAGATGGGACGACCTTGATCGTCCAACCCATAGGGCATCACTGATCCGAATGGAAACCCCGGCTGCTTGCGCGAAAGGGTCGAGAGGCTTCCGATGCGGGCCATATACACCAAAGTCCGTGCTCGCTCGGCAAACAAAGGCTCGGGGACCGCGGGCTGGTCACTCGCTGCGCCAGTGCCTGAGTGTTTTCTTATGGAAGAGGACGACATCGTTGTTCCCTCCTGGCAGTTTAAAGGAAAGCAGTGGTGGTCAAAAAGGGGCGGCGCCGGGGATGTCGCAAAAGGTTCATTCCGTTCGACGGAAATCGCGTTGCAGCGCTAGTCAACAACGTGCAGATTTCCGCTCATAGTCCAGACGCCCGCCACGAATTTCTCGCGCCCCACGTTTGATCTTACAGGCGCAAGAAAAGAAAGGGTCATAGCGATGAGGGGGTAGTACACTTCGGGAAAAAATTCGGCTACACCCCCACCCCCCTGGCCCCCGGTTTGGAGGGCCGGTGCCCGTGGACCCAGGAGTCTCCAGTTTTCACGCATTCCTCACACACGTGCATTGTCGGTTTGTCTGAACTTGATTTGGTCAAGGCGGCTGCATTTCTTCGGCATCGGTTCCTCCTAGATGAAAAATCCACAAGTTTAAGTCAAGTCACCTCGGTCATGTAACGAAAGGGCACAATCACGGTCAAGGCCGCTTCTTTCACTGACAATGTTTGTGGAGGTCTTCATCTGTGTTGCGGCTTGATTATCTATCTTGCATACTGACCGTCGCGTCCACGATTCTGGTTGGACGGCGGTGCTGGGAAGGCTGGGCCGTGGCTGGCGTCAATGGCGTACTCATCTGCATTATCGGATTCAGAACGGACCAACTGGGCTTCATTCCCGCTAACGTGTTCTGCATCGTGGTGAGCGCGATCAACCTGCGCGCATGGCGCAAGTCGGGAGTATCTTGAGCGGCGAGTTCGGGCAGACGTCGATTCCACTCGCAGGCCTTGATCACTACTTTGAAACCAGGCAAGGCCAGCCTATTGGATGAGTCCCTGCTTCCTCAGAAATTCGCGCGCCACTTCCTTCGCATCGCGGTGCTGGCCGTCGACGGCGTAATTCATTCGCTGCATCTCTTCGTCGGAGATTTTTCCCGCGAGTCCCGCAAGCGCTCGGGAAACCTCCGGATATTGCTGTAAAGTCTGCTCGCGAATCACCGGAACCGCCTCATAGGGCGGAAAGTAGTGCCGGTCATCCTCCAGAACGAACAAATCCAGAGCGGGAATCAGACCGTCGGTGGTGTTGCCCGCGGCCAGGTCGATCTGACGATCTCTTAGCGCCCGAGCCAGCAGGCCCAAGTCCATCACACGCGGGGGTTCGACGAAGTGCAAACCGTAGGTTGCAGCCAGACCACGATATCCGTCGGGCCTCTCCATAAACTCGTAGCCGAACCCGGCCCGCCATCGCGGAGCAAACCCAGTCGCCTGGGACAACGTCCTGATGTTCAAGCCGCGAGCGTCCTCGCCCCGGATTTCCATCGCAAAAGTGTCGTTGAAGCCGAGAGCCGGACCTAGCGTCAGCCCGAAACGATGTTCATATTCTTCTTTGACCCGACGATAAACTTCCACCTTATCGCCAACTGCTTTTTGCTTGAGGATGGCGGTCAGCGCAGTGCCGGTGTATTCGGGATAGATGTCGATCCGACGGGCCAGGATCGCCTGCTGACAAATATAAGTTCCCGCCAGATAGAACCGCCGCTCCACCTTCAGATTGGTGTGGGCCTCGATCTGCTGCGCCGTGATTTCGCCCAACAGGAAGGACTCGGTGAAATTCTTGGACCCTATGACGATGCGATCGGAACCCGACCGCGAACAAGACGGCAACAGCAAAGCCGCCGCCAAGAAGAGCAGCACGCAGACGCTCGATAGAGGGCGCTCAGCGCGCACGCAAACGCCTCTCCAGCCATCCCAAGGCGAGGTCCGCACCCAGCGCCAGGATCGCGGCTGGAATTGCACCAGCCAGAATCACTCTGTCGTCGACCATGGCCAAGCCGCGAAAAATGAACTCTCCCAGCCCTCCAGCGCCAATCGCCGACGCGATCGTAGCCAGCCCAACCGAAATGACAACCGCAACCCGCACGCCTGAAAGGATCACGCTCACAGAAAGAGGTAGTTCCACTTGAAGCAGAAGCTGCGATTCCGTGAGCCCCATGCCTCGCCCGGCCTCCACTACGGCGGGATCGACTCCGCGGATTCCCGTGTAGGTGTTCCGAATAATGGGCAGCAGAGCGTAGAGGGTCAGCGCCAGAATCGCCAGTCGATCCGCACGCTCACCCAGCCATGGCACTGGCAGCAGAAACCCGAAGAGCGCAAGACTAGGGATCGTTTGGATAATATTGGCGCTCGCCAGCACCGCCTTGTCGAGGCGGGGCCGATGGGAGATCACAATCCCCAGCGGTATGCCGATCAGCGCTGCCAACAGTGTAGATAGCCCGACCAACCAGAGATGTTCCAGCGTGAGTTCCAGCACCTCTCTTTGGTTCTGCAAGATGAATCGGAGAACGCTCATGACGTGCCTCGATTTACCGCTGACTCCAGCCCATCTCCGAACGCCCTCACGTAGGCGGACGCCCACGGATCGGTAGATCGCAAGAATTCCCGCGGCGTCAGGACGGTGACCAGCCGCCCCGCTTCCATCAGGGCGATACGCGATCCAAGCCGCAACGCCTCGCGCAGGTCGTGGGTGACAAAGACAACGGTCTTCCGAAGTCTCTGCTGTAAAGAGAGAAACTCGCGCTGCAGATCGTCTCGCGTAAGAGGATCAAGCGCACCGAAAGGCTCGTCCATGAGGAGTATCTCGGGATCTGCGGCCAATGCACGCGCCACGCCGACTCGTTGCTGCTGTCCGCCCGACAGTTGGTGCGGATAACGCGACGCCATATCTGGCGCGAGCCCCGTCAGTTGCAACAACTCCCGTACTCGAGCGCGAATTCGTTCTTCAGGCCACCCTTCTATCCTGGGCACTAGCCCGACGTTTCGTTCGACAGTGAAATGCGGAAATAGACCAACGTCCTGGATAACGTAGCCGATACCGCGCCGCAGGCGAATGACATCGCCTGATGCATTTGGCACGCCCCTGACGCGCACTTCCCCGGCAGTGGGCGATAGCAGGCGATTTACCAGCTTCAGCGTTGTGGTCTTGCCTGAGCCGCTGCGTCCCAGCAGGACAAGAGTCTCCCCGAGCTGGATCTGCAAATCGACTCCGGAAAGAACCTGTGTATCGCCCATGCGGTAGGCAACATTACGGAACTCAACGACCGGATTGGCCACTGGAGGTTGCATTTGAGCCCAGCATACCCGAGTTCAAATCAATACCAAACGTGATTCCGCCTTCACTTCCGGGCACAATTCTAAAGCTGTGCAGCTGATCCCCAGTGACTCTTGTGTTCGTCTGCCGGACGACTTCCACCGAAATCCTGGTAAACATGGGCGGCGTGGTGGTCGATGACGACAATCATCCGGCTGGTCTGGGCTGGCTCTTCTACCTGTGAACCCGGTCCGGCTTCCTTCAAGAATTTGCGCAGCCGAGAAACTTCCTCCTCGCCAAGATCATGGGTGTGCGGCCGCTTGAAAAAGACGCGCTGGCTGCCGACGCGGAACGCAAATTCATCGTCTCCATGCGGCTGGACCTCACCCAGATGCTCGACCAGTTCTACAGTTTCGCTCCAACTTAGGTTGTGGGGTAGCTCGCCGTTGAGAAGATTCTGGTACAGCGATTCGAGGTGTTTGCTCATCTCGGCAGTATAGTATTGCGCCGCTACAAAGCGGAATTGTTGGTGGTATCGTAACAATGCCGCGAATCGAGAAGAAGCCGACGACCCCCTTGATCAGAGGTCGAGACTCACCCTTCGTCGGAACCGCCAGCGAACTATTGCGAATTCGAATCGAGTCAAGGCACGTCTAACGAGTTCTTATTTCGTTGAGGGGCCGCTAACGAACGGGCTGCCCGCCTCAAAGAAACGCAGCAACCGGCCCACCTCACGCGTGATGCCGATGCGCACAGTTGTGCTAATGTGCGCAGTCTCTCGAACCGCAGTCCCAAGCCAAAGCGGACCATTGGCACACAGGTCAACTCCGTCCAAGCGCTGGTCGATTTCCAATGCACTCGCAAGCCGTCCCGGACCTCTCGCCAAATCTGTTAGTTTGTCGGTTTTGCGGAGCCGTTTCATTAGGTTAATTCCATCAAGAGGCTCAATGGCGCGCAACAGCACTCCCGCACCAATTCCCGGTTCTTCAGCCGTCACGTTGAGCATGTATGACGTCCCGTATATGAAGTACACATAAGAAAACCCCCTGCCCAGGAATAGTGATTGGTTTCTGGCCGTTCTTCCACGATAAGCATGACCACTCCGATCACCCGGTGGGTAAGCCTCTGTCTCGACAATACGCCCGCTAATCCTGTTTCGTCCGGTCTTGCGCACAATGGTTTTCCCGATAAGAAATCTGGCCAGCTCAGCCGTATCGCTTGGCAAGCTAGCCCGTGATAGCCGCTGGACTTCATCAGTGAGATGAAACGCGGTCTGCAATGGAACACCCTGATCCTATCTACCGAGATCACTTCATGCAGAAATCTTCATTCAACAAGCCAAGGACTTTCGCGATCTGGCGCAGAGAGTCAAAGAAAGCTAGGTCCCGAGCCCTCTTTCAGCATCAAGTGTTCAGATTTCCGGACTGCCTCGTTGTGATGCATATTTCCCTCCTCATGAAAGTTTGGCGCGGAATGGCCTCCATCGCGTCAAGTCTTCTTTGCCTTCGCGGGAGGAACCAGCGCGACGGCGGCCTCGGTGGTGAGCAGGAGGAAAGTGAATGTCTCCTGCAAATACAAGTGGACAGCGGCGTCAGTGTGGCTGAGATAGCCGATGGAGACGTCCTGCCCGATGTGTAGTTCGAAATCACCACCACGAGTGGTTAGCACGAAAGCACCGGCGATGGCGGGCGCCCAGATAATTTGATCTTTGACCAGCCGCTTGACGTGCTCCAACACAGGGTATCCGTGGTCGCTAGTTTCGGCGAGTGCGGTGTAGGCGTCGGCGCCGAGGAGCACCGAGTAGGGGCCATTGACCCCGACGAGACGCAACTGGCTCAAGCTTTGAGCGATGGCATCGGGGTACTCGCGAACGTCGGCGGGAAGCGTCTTGATGGGATTGCTGGTGCCCTGGCGGATGCCCCCAATGCCGGCGGCGGCATACCCGTCGAATATGGCGGCGTCCTCGGCAAAGGCGATCTGGCGCGCGGCGTGCTTTGCCGGTTGCCAATCGGAGTCGTTCGCGCCCCGATCGACATCATCGATCGCTTTGCGATCCAGTTCGAACGGAACACGTAGCTCGACTAGCGCCTTCACCTCTCGCTGGCTCGCGACGATGCCTTTCGCCGGTGCGGCGATTGTCCTCAGGTGGCCGGTGCCGATCGCAGAAAGCGCAGTGCCGGCTGGTCCTTTTAGGTCGACGACGCGGCGTCCAGCGAGATAGCGCTTGAGCGTCCGTGATGTTTCCTCTGCGATTTGAGCCCATGCCGAATCGGAAATGGGGGCAAGTTCACGATGGAGATTATTCATGTGGTACGTCTCCTTTGAGAGATCCGATGCGGAGCGAACCCTCGCGCACCGATGGGATGGATGAAGAAGGTTCGACAGCCGCAGGCGCCGCAGGGGATTCCGCAACCGCAGGCTGGGTTTGGTCTTCGGTCACGTTCTCCAGAAATGTCGCCGACGGCACAAAGAACAGGTTTCCGGTCACGGCGCGGCTGAAGTCGAGCAGCCGGTCGTAATTGCCGGGAGGGCGCCCGATGAACATGTTCTCGATCATCTGTTCGATAGTGCGGGGCGAACGGCTGTAGCCGATGAAATAGGTGCCAAACTCACCATGCGCGGGTCGGCCGAAAGGCATGTTGTCGCGCAGGATCTTGACCTCTGTCCCGTCCTCGACGATTGTGGTGAGCGCGTTGTGTGCCGAGGTTGGCTTGACCGAATCGTCCAATTCGATATCGGAAAGCTTGGTGCGGCCGATGATGCGTTCCTGCGCTTCGGTGGTGAGCGCATTCCATGCGCCCAGATCGTGGAGATACTTCTGAACGATGACGTAGCTGCCGCCGGCAAACTCGGTGTCTTCGTCGCCGATGAGCACGGAGTCGGCCACGGCGTCGCCGCGGGGATTCTCCGTCCCGTCGACGAAGCCGAGCAGGTCGCGATCATCGAAGTAGCGGAAACCTTGAACTTCATCCACCGGCGAAACGGCGTTTCCCAGACGCGCCATAAACTGAGTAGCCAGCTCGAAGCACAAATCCATACGCTTGGCGCGGATGTGGAACAGCAGGTCGCCTGGGGTGGAGACCGCATGGCGCGCTCCGGCACGAATCTCCCGGAAGAGATGCAGTTCTGCCGGCCGCGGTTGCCCGAAGAGGCGGTCCCACGCGCCGGACCCAAACCCGATGACGCAGGAAAGTCCTCCCTCCAGGTCACGAAATTCCACGGCCCGCAACAGCGCGGCAAGATCTCCGCAGAGCGAGCGCAGAGTGGCGCGATTTTCAGAGCCCGGATTGAGCGTTGCGACCAGGAAGATCGCGGCGCGAGTGAGCGGCGCGGCTACTGCCTGTGCGAGGGCAGGCGATCTACCTGCTACTTCGGGTGTGTTCGTCGGATCGGGCTTCATCGGGAGTCGATTCTGCGTCGGTCAGGCTGCCTCGGAATTGCCGTCGGATTTCTCCAAGTGCCCGCCAAACTGATAGCGCATCGCGAACAAGAGTTTATCAGCGAAGTCGACCTCGCTGCGACCAGGACTTTTCCGTCGTGCGACGACGCACCCAATGTCAGCGCGATCGTAAGCGAGCTTCTTTCCGCAGTTAAGACACACCTCATACG
>JBAWFQ010000285.1:0-11662 GCA_049592035.1 Terriglobales bacterium | reverse complement strand
GAATAATACCACCGATCTGGCAATGGGGCTTGTGAAAAGGGATCACTTCGGTCAGCTTGTTCGTAGTGAGTCCAAGATCTCTGGTGCATCTGTGCGCGTCCAGATTGACCGGCGGAGGTTTGCACGGAAGGAGGTAAGCGGTGTGAACATCATCTACCAAGTCAGTGGGTACGGTCGCGTAAACGTCAACAGCACGGATAGCTCTACAAACGTAGTGACCGTTTCCCAAGATCAGATCTTCGCCAAGATGAGGGATGTCGTCACCGCCGGCGTTCCAGCCGGGTCTGAGCGAGACAGCATCGTCGACCGGCTGATTGCGCTAGAATCAGCGCAAAACTCTCCGGCTTTTGCGACGACATACACTGAGCTGATTAGCGTCGCGGCGGACCACCTAACGCTGCTGACCCCATTCCTCCCGGCGCTGGCTGAGATGGCGAGGCAGTGGCTGGCAAGCTAAAGCGCTATTCGCCTCAGGCGGTCCGGCAAGCCAAAATCCGTTTCCGCATATTTCCAAATGGAAAAGAAGTTTTGAATAACGTCCTCCACTGATTGGGAAATCTGCGTTTGCCCGTGAAAGTACCGATGGTGCACGAGGATTATTTCAAGTAAAAGCTCGTGTGCATGTTTGAGGGTGTTGTGCATTGGAGCCCGCTTTGCTGCCTCGTGCGTTCCCCAATAGGTCGGATGGATGAACTTTGAGGGCAGTTCAAAAGCGTCGAAAAACATGTAGTCCAAGCCGACACGTTTCGCCAAATCTCTAGCCGACTGCGGCGTCCACGTGGTTTGTTTTCGCAAACCGCATTTCTCACATGGTTCTTGGCGGAACTTCTTCCGCGCCCGATCAGCCGCATTGTCGAGATTCTTTTGGCTCGTTTCTGACATCCGCAAGCCGGATTTGGCTTCGATGCCAACGAGAATCCTCTGCCAGTCGAGGGCGTCAAATTCGACGAAAGCCTCGGCCTCTTTGGGATTCTGCGCTATGTACTTGAGAGTAATCGCCCGCTCGAAAGCGCACCTCAACAACTTCAACGCACCAAAGTGGCTGTTCGTGCTTGAAAGCAACATGATGTCATCGAAGTCGGAAACTGAGGCCATCATCAATTGAAGAACGACCATCCCGGCTGGGTCGCTCTCGGGAGCCGGGGTCGCAAGGAAAAGGCTAGGCAGCATCTGCCAGGCCTTGTAGTAAGCACCGGTGAAGGTGGGGTTTTCCTGAACGAATTTTTCCCAACTGATCTCGTCGGGGTCAGACACCAGAGCACCTCTTAGTGGGTTGGCGGGTGGGGCGCCCTAAACCTATTTGCGCCATTCTCCGCGTTTGGCACCACGCGGAGAGTTCTCACGAACCTGAACCCGCTCGGTCTCGTAAGCGTGAGAAGGATAGTTGCGGTCGACCCATTTCTGGGCTTGTGCCTGCGTGTCATGCTGCGAAATTACTCGCCCTTGAAACCTCACAACCCATTTCCCAAGCATCTGACGCCACTCGACATATAACTTCGTATCCATAATCTACCCCTCAGCGGACACTTTACGTGATAGGCGACTGGCCACCCTAAATCCCATCCCCGCTCCCGAAAGTGGCCCGTCCAAGCCCCGCTGGGGGGGGCTTTTCTGCGGCGAGCGTATCTTCACTATTGGAAAAACCATTCTGTGGAAGCAACGAGAAATTCAAAAGCCCCGGTAGTCATCCGGGGCTCGTAACGTTGCCAGTTGGTACGCCACCTGCGAAACACGACTATTATAGCCCTCGCCGCAACGCGACTGGCAGGTACAAAGGGTCGAGGGCCGTGCGGAGGACGACGGACTCGAACCGTAATGGCTGACTAGGCCACTCGACCGCTTCGCAGGCGGCGTCCAGTACCCACTGGAAACGTCCTCCAGACGCAACCCGCCTAAATCCAATATTCACTTCGTCTTAGCGATTCGCAATCCCACGAAAGTAGCGCCCTCAAACGAGGCCGGCAGGGGACTGTCCACAATTCTCCGGAAGGCGGGTGGCCCGCCCTAAATCCCATCTCCACTCCCGAGGGTGGCCCGTCCAAGCTCCGCTTGGGCGGGGCCTTTCTGCGGCGAGTGCATCTTCACTGTCGGAAAAACCATTCCGTGGAAGCAACCTAAAATTCAAAAGCCCCGCTAGTCAGGCGGGGCTCAAACAATTGCCAGTCGGTACGCTGCTTGCCAAACAAAGTTATTATAACACTGCTAGGCAAGCCTCACACCTATTACTGAAGTCGAGGGCCGTGCGGAGGACGACGGAGTCGAACCGTAATGGCTGACTGAGCCACTCGACTGCTTGGCAAACAGCGTCCAGTACCCACTGGCAACGTCCTCCAGACGCAATCTGCCTGAATTCAATATTCGCCTCGCTTCAGCGATTCGCAATCCCACGAAAGTAGTCACTCCAAAAGAGGCCGATCCGCTTGGGCGGGCATTTCTGCCAGTTAGGCATCCTTGAACACCGTCATAAACTGTCATATTATGAAGCCATGCCCATGACCTCGCTGAACATCTCACTCCCCGAAGCTCTGAAGGAATACGTCGACGGGCAGGTCGCTTCCGGCGATTGGAGCACACCCAGTGAGTACGTCCGCGAACTCATCCGCCAGGACAAGGCGCACCGCCTCGGCGATCTCGAAGCCAGCCTCGTCGCCGCCGCCAAAGGTTCCAAAATAGAACTGACCGTCGCGGAAATTCGTCGCAAGGGCCTGGTTCGCGCCCTCCGCGAACGTACCATGAAGAGGTGAAGAAGAATCGCCTCGTCCTCAGCGACGCGGCTGACATCGTCGAACAGGCCGACTGGTACTCCGCTCAATCCGGCAAGGCGCTCGCCGCGCGTTGGGAAGGTGCTGTGACATCGGCCATTATGCGCGTGTTGCATCGGCCCAACACCGGAACGCCCTGCCATTTCCAAGCCGCCGAACTTCATGATCTAAGACGTACTGCCATTTCTGGGTTCCCCAGACATCTTCTCTTCTACAGGTTTGATCGTGACGAGGTTCTCATAGTCCGTGTCGTCCACGGTGCACGCGATTTGGAACCGCTGCTCTAGGCGGCTAGCCCACCCTAAATCCCATCCCCACTCCCGAGGGTGGCCCGTCCAAGCTCCGCTTGGGCGGGGCCTTTTTGCGGCGAGTACATCTTCACTGTCGGAAACCTAGTCAGGCGTGGCTCGGCAAAATTGCCAGTAGGTACGCTACCCGCCAAGCATCCCGATCATAGCGCAAGAAGTTAACTTCGCACTCGTCTCAAGTGCTCCCTGCCTAATAAAAGCCTCCCAATTTGGAACACAGTCCAAAAAAATTGCCTCCGCCAGCCTTGCCATATTCTCGGCCGACCCAGACACTCGCTGTAGGGCCCGTAGTGTAAGGGGAACACGGCACTCTGTCATAGTCGCAGGTCCTTCGGCTTTGCTCGGGATTTCGGCTGCAGGCTCCCGCTTCGCTCACGCCTGCATAACGCCTCAAGTTCGAATCCCGCCGGGTCCATTCTCCCAGTGGTAGGGAGAAGTTCAATTTGAGGAGAGAAAACAGAGATATCTCCTCAAGTAACTTGACTCAGGAGTGCCGTTCGCCGATACTAAGTCTGACAGAGTGCCTTACACTACGGTTTTTCTCGATGGCTCCGCCCGCGCGGGGCCATTCGTGTTTTGGGTGCTAGAATCCCGATGTTTCTGAGCTGCTGAAAAAGGCGCTGAAGCCGCCTGGTCCGAAGAGATTAAGCACCGCATCGAGGACATCGACTCCGGCAAGGTCCAGATGATTCCGTACGAAGAAGTACGCCGCCTCGCGGCCCTGCTGTCAGATGCCAGCAGGTAAGCCGTGCCGTTTCCATCCACAGGCATGGCAGGAAGTGGAGGCGAAGCTTGGTACCGCCAACGAGATTATCAGGCGAGTGCCAGATTCCTTTCCGAAGTCGTATAAAATCAGCACACATCGTTCTTGGCCACGACCAACGACGAACGACCGGCGACCGCCATGAAAATCGGTGTTCTAGCCCTGCAGGGCGATTTCGACGCCCATCGCCGCCGTCTCGAAGAGCTGGGCGCGGAAGTTGTTCTGGTGAAAAAGCCCGAGCAACTGGCCGAGCTCGACGGCCTGATAATCCCCGGAGGCGAGTCCGGCACGTTCCTCAAGCTGCTCGGCGAAGACGGATTCTCTCAGCTAAAAGATTTCGTGCGCGCGAAGCCGACGTTCGGCACGTGCGCGGGATGCATCTTGCTGGCAAATGAAGTAGAGAATCCTAAGCAGGCCGGCCTCGGCGCGCTCGACATCACCGTGCGCCGCAATGCCTATGGACGCCAGATCGACAGCTCGATCCGCGAAGGGCGATTTCTTTCCGATCCCATCGAAATGGTCTTTATCCGCGCTCCGAAGATCGAGCGCGTAGGCGCGGACGTGGAGGTGGTTGCAACCGAAGGCAAAGACCCCGTGCTGGTGCGCAAAGGCAAAACGCTGGCCGCGACATTTCATCCGGAATTGAGCGACGATCCGCGCATTCACCAATATTTTCTGGATATGGTTGCGAACGGAAAATAGTTGGGAGAATGACAGACAACTAAGAGCTTGGGGAGAAGAAATATTGCCGAGGGGGGCTCTCGGCAGGCAATTACTTGGTTAGGTGAATCCTGATCAAGGTGGCCAATCCCACCAGGCCGCCTCCGAGCAGGAAGAAAAGGCCGGGTTCTGGATAGACCGAAGATCGTACGACGGCAGGTGTGGCAAAGGAATTCGCGGTTAGCATCAAAACCATTAAAATGGCAGGGCTGAACTTTCGCACGGTGAAACTCCTTTCGCCAAACATAATGGCAATCGGCTCTCCAACCGGGGCGACTTTTACAATGGATTCATAGAGCTGTTTTTAGGGCAAATTTTGTCTATAAATTGTAACGGCTGGGCATTCTTCCAAATATCGGATTCTCCGGGTGTGCAGGATCTTGCATAGTTATGCCATTCGATGTCCCTTTTCCCCTTCTGGGCGCGGGTTTTGGGTGCCCGTTACGGTCCGCGGATTGTCCTTGATTGTCGATCAGGATCGTCGAGATCGCTATCGTGTTTCACGGAAGCTGATCAATCTTCGCCGCCAGAATGAAATCCGACTCGGTCAGCCCATCCACCGCATGGGTCCAAAGCGTGATTTCGACCTTGCCCCATCCCAGCAGAATATCGGGATGATGTCCCTGCTCCTCGGCCAGTTCGCCGACTCGATTCACGAACGCCAGCGCCGACTTGAAGTCGGGAAACTTGTAGCTGCGCACAATGTGATGCTCGTCGACAATCTTCCACTGCGCGGGATCGGCCAACAGGCGATGAACGTCGGAGAGATCTTTCCCTTTTAGCGGCGGAACGCCGCCGCGGCAGGGGACGCAATTCTTATCGGCAAGCATGTGCGTTCTCAGATCAAACTCCTAGAACGGAATGTCCTCATCCGTAATCGGAGAACTGCCCGCCGGCGCATGCTCCGGTTCGGGCGCGCTCTGGTCGAAGTTGTTGCCGCCCGCGGATGCCGATGACGAGGACGATGACGACGCTCCGCGCGAACTGCCGGCGTACTCGCCGCCGCCTTCGCCGCGTCCGCCGAGCAACACCAGATCGTTAGCCACGACCTCCGTCATGTATTTCTTCTGGCCGGTCTGCTTGTCGTCCCAGGAGCGGGTTTGCAGGCGCCCTTCGATGTAGACTTTGCCGCCCTTTTTCAGATACTCCCCGGCGATCTCTGCCA
Source organism: Terriglobales bacterium (assembly GCA_049592035.1). GTDB lineage: Bacteria > Acidobacteriota > Terriglobia > Terriglobales > Acidobacteriaceae > Acidiflorens. The sequence goes on along the minus strand of JBAWFQ010000285.1, from coordinate 5,944 downwards.
GTCGCTGCCAGAGCACCACGTTGTGCCACTCGGTGCGGTCCTGCCACTGGCCGTCTTTGCCCTTGAAGCGCTCATTGGTCGCCAAGGTGATCTTGGCGACGGGCGTGCCTTGCGGCGTGAACTTTACTTCGGGATCCTTGCCGAGATTTCCAATCAGGATGACTTTGTTTACGCTTTTCATGAATTCAGACTCCTTCCAGAACACTGATCTTCGAGACGCTGACCTTCGAGACGTTGACCCTCAAGACGCTCACTATAGCAGAAGTCGGTGTCCCCTTGGCGGTGTCGTACGTACATCAAATATGTGATGAATCAGCCGGACTTTGGCCGCACCGGATTGCCTTCGCTCTCGCTGTAGAGACGCTGCTTGCCGCGTCTCCCGCCGCGTCAGTGTGAGATGGGGCATGCTTCGTCTCTACGCAGGCATCTGAAACAGCATCAGGTAGACGATCACTCCCGTGACCGAGACATAGAGCCAAATTGGAAAGGTCCAACGCGCGATGGCCCGATGACGATCAAACTGTTCACGCAATCCGCGCGTCAGCGTAATCAGCACCAAGGGTACGGTGACGATCGCCAGGGTCGTGTGCGAGATGAGAATGGTGAAGTAGAGAATGCGCGTCCATCCGGTGCGGTGAAAGTACACGATGCCCCCGTGATGGGGCCAGTGGTAATACAAATACGAAGCGAGGAAGAGGGAAGAGGTGACGAACGCCGTAATCATCACCGCGCGATGTGCCGCCATCTTGCCGCGGGCAATGAGGGCGCGTCCAATGACGAGCAGCACAGCGCTCGATCCGTTGAGGGTGGCATTGATCTTCGGAAAAACTGAGTAGTCGGTCATGGCAGATGTTTATTTGTACGGGGAATGGAGCGCCTTGGCAAGATCAGAGGTGACAGGGCAGATTGCAGAACTAAAACCAGGCCTGGCTCTTCACCTCTGCAATCTGACCTCTCACCTCTGACCTCTGACCTCTCACCTCTGCCTCTAACTTATCGCTCCCCCGCCTTACTTGCGTATAGAATATGAAAACGATGTCCAGTGTGGGGAGTTCTCAGCCACCGGAACCGGTGGCCACAAAAGAATCTGGTTCGCACTCGCTGCCCGTGGTGGCGGTCTGGGCGCGCGATCTCCTCGTCTCGCTCGCCATTTCGGCGTTCATCATTATTTTTCTTTATCAGCCCGTAAAGGTCGAAGGCACCAGCATGATGCCCGGCCTCGAAGATCAGGAGCGGATCTTCGTCAACAAGTTTGTCTATCGCTGGGAGCCCATCCAGCGCGGCGACATAGTAGTCTTCCGCTATCCGCGCGACACTTCGAAAAGCTACATCAAACGCGTGATTGGCGTTGCCGGCGACCGCGTCCGCATCGAAAACGGTCAAGTCTATGTGAACGGCGAAGCGCTCGACGAAGATTACGTTCCCAGTGATTACGCCGACGCCCGCTCTTATAGCGAAATCGTGGTTCCGCCGAACAGCTTCTTTGTCCTCGGCGATCATCGCACCATGTCGAACGACAGCCGCGACTTCGGTGCTGTGAATGAACGCTACATCTACGGCAAAGCCGTCTTTGGATATTGGCCGATGGAGAAACTGGGAAGACTGCGGTAAAAGTAGCTCTCAGTTGTCAGCTCTCACGAGAATCAGCAGCGCGATGCGGCGGAGAACGGTCGTGGGCTCGCTGATTTCGAGTTGAATGAATCGGAGTTGGCGAGGCAGCCAGCTCACTGCGCCTGCGAAAAATCCTCAACCGCGAAGAACTGCCCGTCGCGCTCGACCACGCCCACTCCAATCGAATCCATATCTCGGTCCAGAATGTTGGCGCGATGTGGAGGCGATTTCATGAAGCCGGTGTGAATGAATTCGGTCGACGGCCCCTGAAACACATTCTCCGCCAGCCACCTGAAATGGACTCCCGCCTGCTTCACGCGCACCGACAGGCTTGGCTCACCGGCAAACCCATGCTGCGCCGATTCATGTTCCGCCATTAACTCCGCGTGACGGCGCGCCGCTGCCGCCAACGACTCATCCCAGCGCAGCGGGGGCAATCCCTGCGCCCGCCGCGCCTGGTTGACGGAGGCGAACAGATCGCGCTCCATGCGCAACGCGAAGGTCTCGCCGTATGCCATCCAGCAAAGCATGATTCCCGCCATTCCCACCGCTGCCAGCCGGGTCGTCATTCTCATCGTGAACTCCCACCACCTATGGAACCCGGAATCGCGGCGCTCCGGCAAGTTACTAACGTCGCAAAGTTAAAAGTTACCGAAGCCCCTTACCGGCGGTCCCAATACAAATCGCGGCGATCCCGGTTCAAATCGCGATATTCGTGGCGCAACTCGCGTCGCTCGTGCCGCGCGCCCCCGTAGTTGTCATAGTAGAGATCGCGCCGCAGTTCCCGGCGTTCCTGCGCAATTCTCGCCTCATCGTGACGAATGTCGCCCCGGTCCCGCCAGTAGCCATCCGCGGCGAACGTTGTTCCCGCTCCCATTCCGATCAGCAACAGAATCCCCGCGATCCTACGTTTCATGTTTGGTTCCCCTCTGCCCCCGGCCGTTGCTGCCCGGAGTTGCCTCTACTGTGCGCAAACCCGATTCCCGGGCCTAAGTTGCGCGGGGAGTATGCCCGAAAACATTTCCTTTGGGAGATTACCTGCGAGATTGGTGCGGGGCACCCAGAATTCAGGCACTACTGCTTGGGAGCGTAGTACCCCTTGCGGGTGCGCACTTTCAGACCCTTATCTTGGGCCAAAATTTCGATAGTGCGGTAGCGGCCGTCGGCGACAAAATTCGCCGGCTTGTAAGCCACTGCGTACTGGCTGCGCAGCTCCTCTTGAATCGAAACAAATGCATCTGACACGTCGCGCATCTGGAAAGGGAAGAAGGCGCGGCCGCCGGTGGCATCCGCGATGCGCTCGAGAACCTTGTCCCCTTTGCCTTTCATGCCGCTGACATTCGTGCTGATGGTGTAGACGATGGTGTCGGCGCGCAGTGCCATTTCGATGGCTTCCTCACGCGAAACGTGGCTGGAATTGTCATCTCCGTCACTGAGCAGAATGATGGCGCGGCGCACGGGTCCGGTCTGCTCCTGCTTCATCAGCTTGTCGCGGCAGGCAAAGTAGAGCGCGTCGTACATAGCCGTGCCGCCGCCTGCCCGTAACATGCGCACGCCGGCCGAAAGGTTCTCCGTGTTATCGGTGAAATCCTGCGTCACTTCCGGGGTGGCGTCGAAGCCAACCACGAAGGCCTTGTCATAGTGCGGACGAATGATGGCGTTCAGAAACTCGATGGCCGCTTCCTGCTCAAACTTGAAGCGGTCGCGCACGGAATTGCTGGCATCCACCAGCAACCCTACCTGCAGCGGCAGATTGGTTTCGCTACTGAAGCTGCGCATCTCGGCGGGCTTTTGATCGTCGATTACTTTGAAGTCGGTTTGCCGGAGATCCTTGATGTAGTGGCCGTGCCGGTCGGTGACGGTGAACACCACGCGAACTTCGTTCACCCTCGCCTTGATGGTGGCGATGGAGTCGTCAGGATTGGAATTGTCGGGCGCAGTTTGTCCTGCTGCTGGAGGCGTTGCCGGCGGCTGAGCCTGTGCGTTCGGCTGCGCACCGGGCTTGGTCGCCTGGGGCGCGGTTTGCGCGGACGCTATCCACATTCCCGAGCCGGTTAGAGAGCCCGCGAAAATAAATAATGCGACTAGAAGCAGAACGCTACGGAATTTCATCGACGTTGATTTCATTATATAGCCGCCTCAGTGCGCAGGTTCTTACTGGCCAGGTTCCAGCCGCGGACCTTCCCGCCGGGCATTTTCCAGGCTGGCGAGTAAGTTCTCCAGTTCCACCGGTAACGGGCGGGAGAACTTGAGCAACTGCTTGGTTCGAGGATGCGCCAACTCGAGCACCGCCGAATGCAGAAAATTTCGATTGAGTGCTAACGTCGCGGGCATGCCTGCCGACCGGCGCTTGTTCGATTGGGATCGCAACTCGCCCGGCGCGCCATAGAGCGCATCGCCTACCACCGGATGTCCCAGCGACGACATGTGCACGCGAATCTGGTGCGTGCGTCCAGTCTCGATCTTGAGCTCGACCAGCGCAAACTTGCCGTAAGGCGAATCGATCTTGCGCTGCACTGCGTAATGGGTAACTGCGTCGCGGCCCCCGAAGCCCTTGGTGGTCATCCGTGTGCGCTTCTGCGAGTGGCGACTGATGGCGCTTTGAATCGTGCCGCGATCCTGCTTCGGCCAGCCGTGGACGAGCGCGATGTAGGTCTTATGCACCTCGCGTGCGCTGAACTGCTTCGCCAGGCGGCGATGGGCCTCATCGTTTTTCGCCACCACCATCAACCCGCTGGTCGCGCGATCCAGGCGATGGACGATCCCGGGACGAAGTTCGCCGCCGACTGCGGAAAGGGTTTTGAAGTGATGCAACAGCGCATTGACCAGCGTTCCGCGATTGCGCACATCGTCGGTCGCTCCCGCTCCGGCATGGACCATCATGCCGGCGGGCTTGTTGACGATGGCCAGGTCGTCATCTTCGTAGACGATGTCGAGCGCAATCTCTTCGGCAATGGCGCGCAGCGGCGGAGCTTGCGGCGGCCCACTGACCGTGATCTGCTCTTCGCCGTTGCCTCTCAGGCGCAGCGAGGCTTTCGCCGCCGCTCCGTTTACCAGCACCTCGCCCTTGGCGATCAATTGCTGCACGCGGGCGCGGCTGACTTCTGAGAGGCGGGTCGCGAGATATTGGTCGAGACGCTGCCCGGCGCCATCCGAGGAAACAACTATAGTCTGGGGAAAATCGGGCATCTGGAAGGCAAACTAACTCTGCAACTAAATACCGCTCTGGGCGGGCACTTGCTTCGGCGCTCCACTCTTCAGCCACCAGATCAACCCGCCGCCCACGACCAGCAGAATCGAAATCAACTGCGTTCCCGTCATCAGGCCTCCGAAAACCTCGCCGCGTCCGGGATCGTCGCGCAGAAACTCGATGAAGTAACGCTCGATTCCGTACAGGATCATGAAAGTCGCCCACACCTGTCCATCAAATTTCTTACGAGTAAGCAACCACGACAGCAGCAGAAAATTGCAAAACTCGGCCGCCGCCTCGATCAGCTGCGTTGGTTCAATCCTGACGTTGAGCGGAGTTCCACTGACAGAATTCGCCAAAGGATTAGTGAAGATGACGCCCCAGAAATGATTCGTCGGTTTGCCGTAACAGCAACCCGCCGAGAAACAACCAAACCGTCCGAGAACGTGGCCAAAGGCCAGACCGGGAGCAAAGCCGTCGATGGTACGCAGCGCCGGCATGTGATGACTTCGCATATACCATGCCGCCATAAGGAGTGCGGCAATCAGCCCGCCGGAAAATACGCCTCCTGCCTGCAGCGTGTTGAGACTGAATATCTCGCGCCAGTTGTTCGCGTAGCTGCTCCAGTCGTTAATGATGTAAAGAATTTTCGCTCCGACAATTCCGGCGAGAACGACGAGGATGCCAAGATTCCAGGCATCGTCGCCGTTGATGCCCTGCTTCTCGGAATTGCGCACGCTGATCCAAAGGCCGATGAGTACGCCCGAGGCGACGAGGACGCCGTAGGTGGGCAGGTAAAAGCCGCCGATGTGAAAAAGTCTGGGGAACACGTTGGTTTAGATGCTCCAGATGCAGCTTGAGTTCTAAGAGAGTCTAGCAGGAAAGAAGGTGTCAGGTCGCAGGTGTCAGGTATCAGGAAGAAGGCGTTCCGGTCCAGATTTTCCTGAGACCTGACACCTGAGACCTGAGACCTCAAAAAACAAGCCGACCCGCTGTGCCGTGTGGTGGGCCGAGAATGAACCCGTCTCAGACGGTGGGAACCCGCCGCGACCCATTAGGCTTTTCCGCATGGCGGAACATAGCACACCGGATCTTTTTGCGAGTCGAGTCCCCGTTCATTCGGCATTGGTTCAAAAATCGGTT
>JBAWFQ010000284.1:0-1817 GCA_049592035.1 Terriglobales bacterium | reverse complement strand
GTACCGCTGACCGCATCATCGATTTCTACGTCATGGTGGAGACCGTGGGAGTCATTTATCCGGATTGCTCCGAGGGCAACAAACACGGACCCGTATTTGGCGATGTGATTGTGCGAGATCCACTCACACTCGAACCGGTCGCGGCAGGAGAATACGGAATTGTTCAGGTCTGCAGTGTTTTGCCAACCAGCTTCCCGGGCCACTTGCTGCTCACCGAAGACAGGGCCCAAGTGATTGCTTATGACGGTTGTCCCTGCGGGAGGCGCGGCATCAGTTTCCGCTTTGCGGGACGCATTCCCAAGACCGAGCTCCGAGGCTGCGGGAATCTCCAAATCAGTCGATCTTCGGTGAATTGATAACGTGAGCATATAGATGACTCCTCCCACACAGACCGCTCTAACACAGAATGTAACCTCGCCTGCAGAGATCTCCAGTGCAGCGGTCAAGCTGCGCCAAGCGATTTTGGACGTAGAAATTTCACCGAACGACGTCATCGACGTCTTTGACGCTTGGGCAAGAAGTTTGGGTACCGGCGAACTAGACGACGCGCCCGGGATTCCTTTCCTCCGCATGTGGCTACGGCGCGGGACGCTGGAGCCAATCATTGCTCGCGAACTCGGACCCAATGGATTACATGGAGGGTGGACCGAATATGGTCGTGCCAAATGTAAAGCGTTTCCAATAGGCTTGGTTGGCCACTGGCCCGCCGGCAACGTCGAGATTCAGCCGATCTTGTCGATGACGTGTTCTCTTCTGGGGGGAAATGCTGCCCTCGTACGTATCCCCAGCGGTCTTGTCGAACTGACGCAACAATTGATGGAAAAGTTAGTTGAGAGTGATCCCGACGAACTCCTAACGCGACGCATCTTCATGGCCGGTTTCGACCATGATCGGCAAGATTTGCAGGAAACAATGGCTGAAGCGGTCGATGGTGCAATGATTTGGGGCGGTGAAGAGGCCGTTCTGAAGATTCGGGCGTTGCCTTTTCCTCATTGGGCAAGAATTGCGGTCTTTGGGCCCAGACTATCTGTTGCTGCGATGGACGCAGGTGCTTGGGGCAACCCCGACGAACAGGAGTCTTGGTGCCGCCGCATCGCGCGCGATGTTTGGCAATTTGACCAGCAGGCTTGTTCCTCCCCCCAGGTTCTTTTCCTCGAAAAAGCGACTGGTCAATCGACTGCTCAATTTCTCGCGATTCTTCAGCGCGCCTTTGAAACCGAAAACCGAGCCCATCCGCGACGTACCATTGCGGGCGCTTTGACTTCGGCGATTTCCGAAGCGCGGGCATCGTGGCTGCTGAATGACACGGCACATAAGGCGGTCTTTCCGAAAGGTCCGGATTGGACGTTGTTAGTCGGCTCTGGATCGGACCTTCCTCAACCCATTCAAGGGAAGACCCTGACCGTACTAGAGGTCGACAATCTGTCGGATCCGGTTTCGAAGTTTAACGGAAACGTGCAGACGCTGGGTTTGGCCATAGCCGATCCGGAGAAAGAAAAGAGTCTTGCGCTGCTGGCCGGCAATAGAGGTGTGGACCGAATCGTGAAATTGGGACAGATGCACGTTTTTGTTCCTCCGTGGGACGGCGTTGATCTAATCCGGCCCATGGTCAGAATGGTTCGGCATGTTTGTTCAACGGACTGAATGCACTAGAGGAGAAAGACGCAAATCATGAAAGAAGCTGAGGCGTTTCTCAGAGGTCTGGATTCGAAAGCCAAGACGTTTGCTCCTTCCGCACGGGCCACGGTTGAGGCCAATCAAGGACTCTGTTCCTGGCTGTTAGACCCGCTCGCCCGCTGGGCCGGAGCGGCTTATGG
>JBAWFQ010000283.1:0-17930 GCA_049592035.1 Terriglobales bacterium | reverse complement strand
TTTCAGCACTCTGTAAAGCCCCCGTTTTTATCAGTTCTGGAGGGCGCGGCGAAAGCTCGTCCCTACCCAAGTCCATAAGGGGACGCAGGCAGGGTAAAATCTTCCGATTTCCCACCAATTTTCCCTTCCCTAAATGGGAAAAACGTTGCAGGTTGGGTCCTTCCATCTGGTAAGATAGACGCCTCCACAGACAAATTGCCTCTTAACAGCATCTTATGGAGGCCGTGCCTTTGCCGGAAATGGACTTCGGCGTGCACTTGGAGGGTGGAAGTGTCGTCCTACGGCCGGTCTCCCGCGGTCGTTAAAACGGCCCCTAAGTACGCTGGGTGGGGTCGATCGCTTCTTTTAGTTCGCCTTTTTGGCAGCTGGTTCGTAGATGAGGTACCGGACATGGATTCCCAGGCTTCACACTCACCATTGACGCTAGGCCTTCTTCCCGAGCCTCGCACCCGTTGGGGAAGATTTGTTCTTAGTTATGGGGTGCAAACGGTGGTCGTGGCGTTCTTCGTTCTGATCGCCGTCTTGTACCCGGAAGTGTTGGTGTTACCGGTGCACGACTATCACTTCGTAAGCCTGGTGAGCACTGCGCCCCCGATTCCGCAGGCCCCGGCGCCGGTCAAGCATTTTTCTCTTCCCGTTCCAAAGGTTACAGAACCTGCAGAACCCGTAACGCCGCGGCCGCAAGCGATGCGCGTTCCCGCCGAATTGGTGCAGAAGAAGCTGCCAGTGCCCGAAGAGGCACCTAAGATCAATCTGGCGGCCAAGAAAGAAGTTCTGCCCGATTTAAAGGCGGAGATTCCGCGGCCGCCGGTCAAAACGAATGTGTTCTCCAACGGAAGTTCGGCAACGCCCACCATGGCAGCGGCGCCGCAAAAAGTACAAACGGGAGGCTTCGGCGATCCGAATGGTGTGCCCGCATCGGACAGTCATGGCCGCCCGGTGACAATCGCGCAGGCCGGCTCTTATGACATGCCTTACGGCGCTGGTTCGGGCAACGGCACCGGCGGATCGCATGGCGCACGCGGGGTGGTCGCGAGCACCGGTTTTGGCAGTGGCGTGGCCACGGGGAATAGTTCCGGCCCGATTTCGGGCTCGCGCGGCACGGTTCGCCAGGGCGCGTTCGGAGACGCTGACTTGGTGACAGTCTCGCAGCCGAAAGCCAAGTCCGCCGAACCCGCGGTCAAGACCCTGCCAGTGGAAATCACATACAAGCCGCGTCCGGTTTACACTGAGGAAGGACGACAGCTGAAAATTCAGGGTGAGGTTCTGCTCGAAGTCGTGTTTTCCGCGGCCGGGCAGATTCGCATCGTCAAGGTGGTGCACGGTCTCGGCCACGGGCTGGACGAATCGGCGATGCGCGCCGCGGAAAAAATTCAGTTTAAGCCGGCGCAGAAGGACGGTCACCCCGCGGACTTCGACGCGATATTGCACATCGAGTTTCAACTGGCATCCTAGCAACCGCATCATAGTAAAATGAATCAAACTAAAATGTTGCGCTCCCCATTAGCGCTTTTTGCTCTCTCTCTGGTCTGCTGCGTCGCTTCACTGTTCAGCCAGACTTCGTTCACCCAGCCTGCAGTGGCTCAGACCGCACAGCAACCGCAACTCGCGACTCGAGACACTGCCGCTCAACAAGCCAGCACCGCCGCCAGCAGCTTCGATCAGGTTATCGATCGAGCGATCGAGCGCGAACATTTGTTTATGGCGGAGATGAAGCAACTTCATCCGCTGGTGGAGACTTATCTCCAGAATCTCAAGGAAGACAAACAACTCGACGCCGCCGTCCCCAGCAGCGACGTATATTTCCTGGGCCGATTGGATATGAGCGAAGGCACCGAGGACCGCACTTTCACTTCGCCTACGACGGCGGGCCTCGGCAAACGGATGCTGAGCAAGCTGAAGGATGTTTATTCCATGAGATTCCTGCCGCTGGGCTTTGCCCAGATGGTGGTGCTCGATCAGGATTTTCAGCGTAAGTACTACGATTTCACCTTCGTGCGCCGCGAATTTCTGGGCGAAGTGCGCTGCATAGTCATGGACGTGGCTCCGAAGAAAGACGCTGGCAAGGGCCGGTTTCTTGGCCGTATCTGGATCGAAGATCAGGATTACAACATCGTTCGTTTCAACGGCACTTACTATCCTCATCCGCGCGCCAGTTATTACCTGCACTTTGATAGCTGGCGACAGAACCTGCGGCCGGGCGAGTGGCTGCCCTCGATGATTTATTCCGAAGAATCGGATCTGAAATATCGTCTGGGGCAGACGCTGGATTACAAGGCGCAGACGCGGCTCTGGGGCTACAACCTAAGGGATCTCCGCCGCAACTCGGAGTTCACAGAGATCACGGTCGACGCTCCACAGGCGGTGCAGGATCAGAGTCAGAAGGCGCAGGATGCGACGCCCATTGAAGCGCAGCGGCAGTGGGAGCGCCAGGCGGAAATCAACGTACTGGACCGCCTGCAGCAGATCGGCCTGCTCGCGCCGGAAGGCGAAATCGACAAGGTGTTATCGACCGTCGTCAACAATGTAATGGTCACGAATAACCTGGACATTCAACCAGAGATCAGGTGCCGGGTACTGATGACCACGCCGCTGGAATCGTTCACCATTGGTCATACCATCGTAATGAGCCGCGGCATGATCGACGTGCTGCCCGACGAAGCGTCTCTGGCCATGATTTTGACCCACGAATTGGCGCACATCGTGCTCGGCCATCACCTCGATACCAAGCTCGCGTTCAACGACCGCATGTTCTTCCCCGATGAGCGGACTTTCGAGCGCATGGATTTCGCCCGCGATAAGGGTGAAGAAGAAGCCGCCGATAAGAAAGCGATCGAACTGCTCAACAATTCGCCTTACAAGGACAAACTTAGCAATGCCGGATTGTTCCTCAAAGCAGTCCAGGCGCGCGCTCCGGCGCTGAAGAATTTGATTCGGGCGCACCTGGGCGACAGCTTGCTCAACGGTGATGCGACTCGTATGTCGTCGTTGATGACCGCCTCGCCACAATTCGATCCCAAGAAGACCGATCAGGTCGCGGCGCTTCCTCTCGGTGGCCGGGTCAAGATTGACCCGTGGAACGATCAACTGGAATTGATCAAGACCAAGCCGGTCGTCGTCACCACGGCAGCGGAGAAGATGCCCTTTGAAGTCACGCCCTTCTTCCCGTTCCTCACCCGGCTGGGCACGGCAACTCCGGAAAAGGCGGCGCCCGCGGGGGACAAGACGGCGGCAGCTCCGTCGGGACAGTAAGACAAACTCGGTGGTGGTGTCCTAAATTCAGCTTCCACCACGGAGTCCCCCTTCGGCTACGCTCAGGGCAAGCTCCGACACAGAGAAAACCAATTACTGGGCAAGACCTTCCCCTTCTGGTTTTTACAGGTTCAAGGTTTTCTCTGTGACTCAGTGGTGAGAAAAGACAAAGTAGGACACTACTAACTCAGTTTAAACGTTGCAGAGTTTCAGGATTTTAAACTCAACGGTTCGCGAGGAATTTTCTGCGTGGGCTTTTGAAAATGAAACCGGTCGGAAAAAATCAGGGGAAGCCCTTTGCCAGACGCAACGGGGCTTTTCGACGAGACTATTGCGTTCCCAAGCTGCTGCCGACTTGCGAGAAGACGTTGTTGGCATTGCTGCCAATCAGCTTGACCGTGCCGATCACGATGACCAAGATTACCGCGAGCATGACGGCGTATTCAGCTACGTCTTGACCGCGCTCTTCAGCCCAAAGCTGACGGATTTTTTTGATCATTGTTTGCCCCCGATCAACGGCGCGGTCCAGACTTCGGACTTGATCCTCGGGACAGTCACTCGCCGTCGCGTGATTGTTAAACTATCGTAAATGGGCGCCTCCCCCAATAGCACAATTGTGCCCCCTGTAGCACTATCGTGCTAGCCCTTGGGGGTTTCCCTTAGATCCTGCCAACCTATTGATTACGCGATAATTGCGCAATCTTGAATGCACAATCCTGATTTACGATTTACATTGTAGGCTTGCCCATGTCCTTCAGCTCGACTCTGTGGCTTAACGGCAAGCGGTTGCGCGCTCACGCGGCAATTCTGGCGCTGTGCTTGTGGTCAGTCTATGGATGGAACGTCGCCACGCCGGGCTTGCTCGACCGCAACGGAAATTTGAAAGGGACCGACTTTTCGCAATTTTATACGCTCGGATCGGTGGGCCTCGCGCACCGGGCCGCCGACCTGTACAACGAAGAGACGCAAGCCGAACTCATCGCCCGCCGGATTCCCGGCGCAGCCGGAATCCGATATATCCCGCTCTATCCGCCGCAGGTCTCCATCTTTTTCGCGCCGCTGGCAGTTCTGCCGTACAGCGCAGCGCTGGTGATTTGGCTGGTCTCAAGCGCACTGCTTTACGGCCTCTGTTGCTACTGGCTGTGGCGGGCGTGCCCACAGTTGCGGAAGGAAGGCTGGACCGTGCTGCTGCTTGCGATCGCATTTCCGGGCTTCTTCCACCTGATCGCATGGGGGCAAACGTCGGCGGTGGCGCTTGCCTGCTTCACCGCGGGATTTTTTCTTTTCCAGGACGATCAGCCGTTCCTTGCAGGATTGGCTCTGGGATGCCTGATCTTTAAACCGCAGTTGGGAATCGCTGCCGCCTTCCTGTTTGTGTACACGCGCGCGTGGCGAGTCATCGCTGGAGGGATTCTGTCGGCGACAGCGCAGTTGGCGGTGCCCGCGCTCTATTACGGCGTGGATTCAGTGCGCGCCTGGGTGCGCATTATGAGCACCGTGGTGTATCGAGTGGTTGAATTCAGACCGTATCAGACACACTCGCTGCGCATTTTCTGGACCATACTCATTCCCGGACACACGCTGCCGTTTGCGCTCTACGTCGTCAGCGCGCTCGTGATATTGGGGTTGACGGCGGCAGTATGGGCCCACCGCCCGACACTTCCTTTGGCGCTCCGCTACTCGTCGCTGCTCGTCGCGAGCGTGTTGGTGGCACCGCACCTGATCGTGTATGACCTGCTGATTCTCGCCCCGGTATTTCTGTTGCTGTGGGACTGGGCTGTGGCTCACTCATCATCATTTATCGCGCAGCCGCCGGGCTCCGCCCGCTACATGGAAGTCGTTCTTTACCTGGGATACCTGTCGCCGCTTGCTGGTGGGCCCATTGCCCGTTGGACGCATCTGCAAATCTCAGTCGTGCTGATGAGCGTTTTGGTTTGGATGATCTGGCGGGCGGGCCGTGTGGAGACTCCAGTTTTGGTGGGCTGAAGCTCGTGGGGCGCTCCACCAGGTTCACAGTGGAAAGCTCCGAAGCGTTTGAGTTTACGGCAAGGCGCGTTTACAGATTTGGGTTTACACAATCGTCTTCAGCGGAAGACCCTGGTTTACTGCGAACAGCGCCAACTCCAGACGCGTGGAAACTCCCAGTTTGTCGAAGATATTGCTGAGGTGGTGCTTCACCGTATCCTCGCTGATTTTGAAGTACTCGGCGATTTCACGGTTGGCATATCCGGCCACCACAGCGGATACGATCTCCAGTTCGCGCGGTGTCAGCCCGAATTTTTTCTGCTTCGTTTCTTCGTTCGTACTCTGCATCAGGTTGCGCAGGTACTGCACCAGGTTGGAGACGCTGTCGCGGCCCACCCAGTACTCCCCGGCCATCACGGCATGAATGCTCTTGAGCAAGAGTTGAGTTGCGGAATCTTTGAGGACTACGCCACGTGCTCCGAGTTGCAGCGCCTCTACCATCTGCTTTTTTTCGACGGCCGCCGTCAGCAGGATGATGCGCACCGCGCCCGCACCGCCGGAGCGGGTGCTCAAATCGCGCAAGGCATCGAGGCCGGTGTGGTGCGGCATGGCGAGATCGAGCAGCAGAATGTCGGGTTTGATCTCGGTGGCCAGTTTCACCGCCTCGAGGCCATCGCAGGCTTCGCCCACCACTTTCATATCGCCTTCGGATTCGAGCAGGCGTCGTAGTCCGTCGCGGAAAATGGGGTGATCGTCGGCAATCACAATGCGTATGGGATGAGTTCGTTTTTCCATCATTGGCTTATCGGTGATGGGCCTATCCGCGGTTGACCTATCCATGATTTGCCTTCCTCGCCGGAGGTATCCGGACTTCCAGCCGTGCGCCGTGCCCCGGAGTCGATTCTATCGCGAGTTCGCCCGCCAGCAGGCGTACCCTTTCCCTGATTACCGCGGGCCCCTTGCCGGTCGACTCCAACTCCGCGTTCGAGAGCCTTCCGGAAAAAGAAAAACCTTTGCCGTCGTCTTCCACTGTCAATTGCAGATTCCCCGCCCGCTGCGCCAGTCGGACCAGGACGTGGTGCGCTCCACTATGCTTGCGCACGTTCACCAGGCTTTCCTGCACAATACGCGCCAGTTCCCGGCAGCCCTTCTGCGCTAGATCCACACGTTCCAGTTCGCTGACAAACTCGGCCGCGATTCCCGTCTCGCGCCGGAAGCGCTCGACTGTATCGGAAATGAAACCCAGGAGCCGGTCCGCATCTACTTCGAACGACTTCATGGCCTGCATCAGTTCGCGCAACTTCAGAACCTCTTCGCGCAGGAGTTTCTGAATCCGCCCCAGTTCCGACTTCACTAACGGCGAATGTTCTCCCGACTGTCGCCGCAGTACGTCGATCTGCATTTCGACGGCGATCAGCGATTGAATCGCGCCATCGTGAAGTTCACGCGCGAACCGCGCCCGCTCCATCGCCCCCGCCCGCTCGCGCAACCGCCGCATCAGGTACACGTTGTAGATTGCCGGCGCCACCTGCTGAGCAAATTCCTGCAAAAAACGTAATTCTTCCTCGGGATCCCCCATTATCGCGGGATCGAACAGGAAAACCCGGCCCGACCACTCGGCGCCGAAGACCAATCCCACCGAAGCCATGGCGTCGAACTTCTCCACTCCTGCCAGCGCATCCAGAAATTCCGGGCTCGCGTCGCGCAGTCGCCCGCCGTCGCGATCCAGCAGCACGGTGTGAAAACCGGTGGCACGACGCGACGCATAAATGGCGTCCGCGGGCGAATCGAAGAGATACACTTTCTCGCGTTCCGGCAGGGCCTCGCGCCAGCGCAGGGTTTCGAGACTCTCGGGGTCACGAGTCATCTCCGCCAGAAATACTCGGTAACTGTGCGCCTCCTGCGAGGCACTGAGCACACGGCGGGCGCCGTAGATGCTCATCACTTCGCCCATAATCTGCTGCATGGTGCCGGTCAGTCCTGCCTCGACCCGCGTCGAACTGAGGACGCGGGTAATCACGGCACGTTCCGCCCGCACTTTTTTCTGGTTTTCCGACATGTATCCGAGCAGAAATCCGAGCACAATCAGATACACGGAGAACATGACCAACTGCTGCGGATCCAGTTCATGCGGGCTCACACCCAGTTGCAGGAAATGCGTCCACTTCAATTCCGCGCGCACCAGGAACGCTTCGATCCACAGCAGCACTACCGCGGTGACGGCCGTGGCCACCGTTTCCCAAAGTCCCCAGCGGTAGGCGGCTGCTGCCAGCACAAAGACGAAGAAGAGCACGAAAGGGCCGCGCTGCGCGCTCGCGAACAAGTAAATCAGCACCGGCCAGACAACATCCGCGGCGTGCACCACCAGACGAAAAGCCCTTGTGGACTGCGGCCGGAAGCGCAGCAGCAACATCACCACCACCGCGTGCACAAAGTACACGGTGAGCAACCAGAACAGCCAGCGCGTATGGGCAAAACCGCGCACGGGCTCCATCCAGAGAGTCACCTCGGCCGCTATCGCCAGCGCCACCCGCGCCGTCGCCAGCCAGCGCTCGGTGCGCCGAATCTCGCCCGCACTGAGCGGCGCCCGGAAGCGCCAGAGATCACGGTATTGAGGGAACATCCCGGACAAGGGAGTCTCGTTAATCAAGCGATCAAGATTGAGAAGCCATGGTTAGCGATACATTGTAAATGGGAACGCCCATTCTAAGGGCAATCGTAAATGAATTCCATGAGGTTGTTACGGTAGAAGCGAAGCTCGACCCGTCTTAATCTGTCGGCGGATGGGAGACGCGGCAAGCCGCGTCTCTACGAGAAGTTGGAAACGGTCCGGGTAGCGGTTACCTTAGTAACCCTTCTCCAACCTTCCATCAACCTCTAGAATGAACTCGGAGCAGTCCGCCTTTGGCCGCACGCACTAAACTCTGGGTCTCTCTGCTGATCGCGCTGGTGGTCGCCCAGATTGCGATGTCTCTGCTCATGCATCGGGGAGCGGCGCTCACTATTGCCAGCGACCTCGTGCAGGGCAGTCTGCTGCTGGTCGCCACCCTCACGTTCCTGCCCAATATCTCGCGCTCGCGCTGCCCCACTGTACATATCCGGCTTTTTTGGATTCTGATGAGCGTGGGTATGCTCTTCTGGCTGATTTACCAGGGCATGTGGAGTTACTTTGAAGTCTTCAAGCGCGTAGACGTCCCCGATCCATTCCTTGGTGACGTCGTTCTTTTCCTGCATTTGGTGCCGATGATTGCCGCCCTGGCCGTGCTTCCCCATTTGCGGGAAGATGAGCGCGATGAACGCATCCGCATGCTTGACTTTACCCTCCTGTTGACCTGGTGGGTCTTCGTTTATGTGTACAGCGTTATCCCCTGGCAAACGGTGCAAGTCGATGAAGCAACTTACAGCGCCAACTTCAACCTGACATATCTGACCGAGAAACTCGTTCTGCTGGGTTCGCTTGCCATCCTCGCCTACACGGCGGACGGCGGCTGGCGCCAGCTTTACGGACAGTTGCTTGGCGCCAGCGCACTCTACGCTTCCAGTTCATATGTCGCCAACTGGGCGATCGGCCACAAGCTTTACTACAGCGGCAGCCTGTATGACATCCCGCTAACCGTTTCCATCGCGTGGATGGCCGCGACTCCCTTGCTTGCTCTTCGCCTCCACCTGTCCGACTCGAAACCTTCTCGGCCCGTGCTGGGCATTTGGATCACACGGCTGAGCATGCTTGCTCTGTTCAGCATCCTCTGGGCCGCCATGCATGCCGAATTGGATTCAGCGCTACCATCTTCAGTAAGAGCTTTTCGCATAACCGTAAGTCTTTTGACCATGGTCGCGATGGGAGTTGTGGTGTTCTGGCGGCAACGCCTGCTCCGTGACGAGCTTTCGCTGTTGCTCGAAAGGTCCCGCAGTTCGTTCGACGACCTTAAAGGTTTGCAGGAAAAACTCATTCAGTCGGAGAAGTTGGCGTCGCTTGGCCAGTTGGTGGGCGGAGCCGCCCACGAGATCAACAACCCGCTCACCGCCATGTTGGGATACTCCGACCTGCTGAGCGCATCCACGTTGCCTGGCCAGGAACAAGTGCAAGCCGCGCAAATCGGCGAACAGGTGCGCCGCACCACTGCGCTGGTGGCGAGCCTGCTGACCTTTGCCCGACAGGCTCCGGCCCACCTTGCCGCGGTCGACATCAACTCCGTAATGCAAACCACGGTCCGCTTGATGGCTCCGCAACTGGAAGCGGAGGCCGGGTCCATCCGCCTCGATCTCTCGCCTTCACTTCCGCTCGTGCTCGCCGACTCCAACCAGATTCTCCATGTTTGCATTCACCTTGCCGGACAGATCCGGGCCCGTCTTAATCGCGAGACCCACCCCGAACTCTTTGTGGGCACACATAGCCAGGGCAGCGATTTGGTTGTGATTGAATTTTCATCTTGCGACCCTGGTTCGCTGCCACCGTCGTTCTTTTCGCCGCTTCACTCCGAAGGCGCGAACAAGCCGGCTACGCTTTCACTGAGCGCCTGCTGCCGCATCGTCGAAGAACATGGCGGCCGGCTGCTGCAATCAGCGACGCCAGACCGCACCGCTTTCCGGATGGAACTGCGAGTCGCGACCAATGCTGCCGTCCGTTCGCCGTTCGGCGCAGCCAACCGGGCCGCGGCTCGCAGCGGCTCGTAAGTTGTCCACTCTAAGGTGAATTGTCATCCTGAGCGAAGCGAAGGACCTGCTTGCTCGTACGCATGGAGAAAGCAGGTCCTTCGCTTCGCTCAGGATGACAGCTTTGATTTGGGTTCGGCGGCGGCTGGCGCTGCTTCCACCGTTCGTTTCAATTGTCCGCATGCGGCAAAAATGTCGCGGCCGCGCGGACGCCGCACGAATGCCGGAAGCCCTGCCGCCACCAATATTTCCCTGAACGCCGCCACCCGCTCCTGCTCGGGCGTCCGGTACGGCAGCTCCGTCCCCGGATTCATGGCGATCAGATTGATTCTCGCGCGCACTCCTCGCACCAACTCGACGATCTCACGCGCATGCTCGGGGGAATCGTTCACTCCCGCCAGCAGTACGTACTCAAACGTGACTTTCTCGCGCGTCCGCAGGGGAAATTCCCGCGCCGCTTTCATCAACTCTTGCAGGTTCCACTTGCGGTTCAGCGGCATCACCTCGCTGCGCAACGCGTCATTCGGCGCATTCAGCGAAATGGCCAGCTTCGGACGCACCGGCTCCAGTCCAAAATCGCGAATCCGCGGCACGATCCCCGCCGTCGAGACTGTCATGCGCGACTCGGGAATCCCCACGCCCTCCACCAGCAGGCGCACCGACTTCATGAAATTGTCATAGTTCAAGAAGGGTTCGCCCATGCCCATGAACACCAGGTTGACACGCTGCAGGGGAGGGTCGACTCCCTGGTCTCGGAGCACGGCCGCGATCTGCCCGACAATTTCTCCCGCATCCAGATTGCGTTTGACTCCGAGCAGCGCCGTGAAACAGAATTTGCAATTCACCGCGCATCCGACCTGGCTCGATACGCAAATCGTGGCCCGGCGGAATCCCGCCGTCGGAGCCGGCCCACTCTCGATCTCGTCACCGGCTTCGCTGCCGTCGCCAATCTCGCCGCCATCGCCTTCCGGCATCCAGACCGTTTCCACGGTTTCGCCGTCGGAGAGTTCCACCAGATATCGCACGGTGCCGTCGGTCGAAACGAACTTGCGCGCAATCTTCGGAAGCCCCACGTCCCAGCCTTCTTGCGCCAGACGAGCGCGATATTCGAGCGGCAGCGTCGAAACCTGCTCCAGCCGCTCAATCTTCTGTCGATATACCGCATCGAACAACTGCTGGCCACGATAAGCGGGCTGCTCTGACGCAAGCGCGAGGGTCGTGAGCTCCTGCAAGTTAAGTCCTAACAGCGAATTGGCAATCCGACTTTTCATGTGGAAAGACGGGCGTCCCTTCGGCAAGCTCAGGGCAGGCTCTCGCCCGTCTCTGAGTTAATTCTGAGTGTAACGCCGTAATATAGTCTGAATTCAACAGACAGAGATCCTCTATGATCCGGCAACACGCCGCCGCCCTTGGCTTGCTTCTGGTTGTTTTCCTAACCGCATTCCCAGCCGACGCTGCCGGGCCGCAAGCCCTCGCCTTGGTTGGCGCCACCGTATACTCTTCGCCCACAGCCGCTCCGTTGAGAGACGCGGTCGTTCTCACTTCCGGCGGTCTCATCGCTGCTGTCGGCAAGCGCTCCGAAGTCAGAATTCCGAAAGAGGCGCGCGTCATCGACTGCGCCGGAAAAACCATTGTTGCCGGTTTTTGGAATAGTCACGTCCACCTTACCGAATCAGCGTGGAACAACGCGGCTAGCGCACCGGCTGCCGGCCTCGAAAAGCACATGCAGGAAATGCTCACGCGGTGGGGCTTCACCACGGTCTGGGATCTGGGCTCCGATCCGCGCAATTCTCTAGCTCTCCGCAGGCGTGTCGAATCGGGCGAGGTCCCCGGCCCGCAGATTCTTCTTGCCGGCGACATCTTCCCGAAAAACGGCCATCCCGTTTATCTGCCAGCCGAACTGCAACTCCCCGAGGCTGCCACACCTGACGAAGCCGCGCAAATGGCTCGCGATGAATTAAAAATGGGCCTGGACGGCATGAAGCTCTTTACCGGCGCATACATGGGCGACAAGCCGGTCGTGAACATGGACACCGCTATCGTGAAGGCTGCGGTCGATGTTGCACACGCTCAAGGCAAGCCTGTTTTCGCCCATCCGCAAAATAAAATCGGTGTGGACAACGCGCTCGCCGGCGGCGTCGACGTCCTGGCCCATACCGTTCCTACTGAAATCAACTACACTGCCGAGGAACTCGCCCGTTTCAAATCCCCGCACACCGCCCTGATCCCAACCCTCACTCTTTGGACGACCGTAGTTCGCGACCCCGCTGTCGCCACCCACTTGGTGCAATCGGGCGTCGACCAGCTCAAGACCTTCTCAGAGAATGGCGGCCCTGTACTCTTCGGCACCGACACGGGCTTCACCGACAAATACGACACCTCACTCGAATACGAACTGATGCATCGCGCGCTGTCGGTAAGCGAGATTCTTGCTTCGCTCACAACCAATCCTGCCGCGTATTTCAAAGCCGACCAAAAAGGACGCGTAGAGAAGGGGTTGGACGCCGATCTGGTTGTCCTTGACGGCGACCCAGCAAACGATGTCCGCAACCTTGCCAAAGTTGCCTATACCGTTCGCGGCGGCCAAATTATCTACCAGAAATAGCTTCGCTCTCTATCGGAGAAAGCTAACCCGAACCATCGTTAGGCTTCAATATCCTTCGGGGTGGGAGCATAGCGCCGCAAAAGCGTAATGGAAAATACCAAAATGAGGATGAGCAGACCCAACAACCCGAGTTCGATCATACTCGCTCGAAATATGCTCGCCCCCTCGCCCGACCACGTTCCGCCTTTGGTGAGGGTAGCCGCTTCCAAGGTAATCACCAGCACGCGCCGAATCGAGGCAATCAGGCCCACCACCAGGAATGGTTCGGTAACCAGAAAATGCGAGTGAATGGAGATGCGTACTGTATGCAGGATCTCCACCAGCATCAGCACTACGAGCAATTGATCCAACACCAGCAGGGTCTCGGCGGCGATCGTCCAGTGGGCGAGGCCATCCCAAAGCATCTTGCCGGCGTTGGCAATGGTCGCGAGCGCGGTTACAAAAAGCAAAACGGCAAGCACGGAATAGATAACCACTTCGGCTTTGCCCAGATAGTCGCCAAAATGGACGCGAAACTTCTGTTCAGCCATTTGGGGTCACTCGTAGAATTGATCTTATCGCCTCTGACAGGCAGAGTATGCCGAGTATAGCGGAAGCCGGCTTGCCGAAAAATGAGAACGTGGCGTCGTTCTCCATTTTGCAAGGCGGAGTGCGATAGTGAAACAATTATGCCATGGAAATCGCTGTAAGTTATACAAAACACAGCCCACTAGTCAGCCAAAACCGCTTTGCCCCTGATTGTGGGAGAATAGTAGCAGCAACCTGCCCAGAAATTCATAGTTATCCAAGCTTCAGGGTCATAAGGACAACATCATAAGGTCAGGGTAACGAACTAATGGTAAAAGAAACTCGCAGCATTCGTCGTCAGATCCTGCCGAACGGACTGACCGTAATCACCGAGCAGATGCCCCACATTCGCTCGGTCGCCATCGGCGTCTGGCTCAAGACCGGCTCGCGCGACGAAGATTCGGAATGGAACGGCATTTCGCATTTTATCGAGCACATGGTGTTCAAGGGCACGGAAACGCGCTCCGCCGAAGATATCGCCCGCCAGGTCGATTCGATCGGCGGCAACATGGATGCGTTTACGGCGAAGGAATGCATTTGCTTCAATATCAAAGTCCTGGATGAGCATCTTCCGCTGGCCATGGATGTGCTGAGCGATCTCGTCCTTCATCCGGTGTTCGATGCCGGCGACATCGCGAAGGAACGCGGCGTCATCCTCGAAGAAATCAAAATGGATCAGGACAATCCCGACTACCTGGTCCACGAAATCTTCACCCAAAGTTTCTGGAAGGATCATGCTCTCGGTCTGCCGATTCTGGGCACGCGCGAGACGGTAAGAAAATTCGAGCGTCCCGTGGTCTCACGCTTCTATGGACATCACTTTGCGCCCGCCAATCTCATCGTCAGCGCGGCCGGGAACCTCGATCACAAGCACTTTGTCGAACTGGTCGAGAAACATTTCGAACACGTGAAGCCGGCAAAAAACGGGCTGCATTCGCCCGCACCCAAGACTTTTTCGCGCATCAACCTGCGCAACAAGAAATCGCTGGAGCAGGTGCAGATCTGCATCGGCGTCCCGTCGCACCCGATGGCGCATGAACGCCGCTACGCGTCTTACATTCTGAATACGCTGCTTGGTGGCGGCATGAGTTCGCGTTTGTTTCAGAACATTCGCGAGCGCCAGGGGCTCGCCTACTCCATTTACAGCGACTTGAACCCCTATCGCGACACCGGCTGCATGTGCGTATATGCGGGAACGTCGCGCGAGTCGGCAATTAAAGTGGTCGAGTGCGTGGTCGAGGAATTCCGCAACCTGAAAACCACAGCCGTGCCCGAAGAAGAACTGCGCCGTTCCAAGGATCAGCTCAAAGGCAGCCTCATGCTCTCGCTCGAATCCTCGACCGCGCGCATGTCAAACCTCGCTCGCCAGGAAATGTACTACGACCATTTCTACGGTCTCGACGAATTAATCGAACGCATCGAGGCGGTCACGACCGAGGATCTGCAACAAACCGCTGATGAATTTTTCCGTACCGAGCACATCGCCGTGACCATCCTGGGCAACTTGACCGGCCTGAAACTTACGCGCGACCAGCTGGCCTGCTGACGTTCGTGGGGCTAGCCAATCCCGCTCACCAACGGAAACCGACCGTGATCGGCATCACGATGGTTTTGCCATCGCTCTGATAGGCGCGGTGGTAGCGCCATTCAACGTAGAGCTTCGCATTATCACGAAATTTAGATGCCGTTTCGCTGTGATGGTACAGCCGATACGTGATTCCTCCGCCGCAGTTAAAGCCGCCCGCGACTTTGGAATTCGAGGATATATATTGCGGGTTCAGCTGACCACCCTGGATGTTGTCAACCCAGGTCAGATCCCACCAGAGCCACGCGGGCTGGTAGACCGTGCCCGCTTGAAGGAAGTGGCGCGGTACCGAAACGGTGCGGTCATAGAAGCCGATGCCGAAAATTCCGTAGGCTCCGAATTTGCCAACATGCTTGGGGACGTTGACGATGCCGTCGAGGCTGATCGACTGCATGTGTCCGTTTTGGCCCACCAGGCTCTGCTCGAGCTTCACGGTCTGTTTGAAACCCAGGTTGTAATACATGTATTCGGCATCGACGCTGAATAAGCGGTTGAGGTTGAAACCGGCTCCGGCCTCAACTTGCCCAGAGTTGCCGACAAAGGCAGCGACATCGTCGCGGCCCAGGCCCAGGCCCCCGCCCGCGTTAAAGGTAAGATGATCGAAATTTAATTGCGCCGAAGCCGAGGCAACGAGCCCGCAACAAACCACCAGCAACAGTATCCGATTGCTCAATCTCCATCTCCTGTTTTCATTTCCATAGAGCCGACTCGTGAAGCCACCTTTTGCAAGCCATAATTCTGCCATGACCGCTGTTTTTTCACTTAGATGCGGATGCGGAAAACGAAAAGCGGCCTTTTTCCAATCCCAATTCCAAGAACGGTCAATTGTGTCCGGCCGCCGGCCGCGGCGGGTGGCTCATCTTCTGTAACAGCACCGGCCAGAACTCGCGCAGCAGGTTGCCACTGGCACGGCTGGCCAAATCCAGACCATAACGCACAAACGTATTACCGACGGTGCGGTTCTGGTCTGGCCAATACACAGTCGCCAGTCCCTCACCTAGCGCCGGTCCGACCAGCTTCGACCACGCGACCACCTCATGTCCGTCGTCGTTGCGCATGATAAAGACACGCTGCAGCGAGTACTTTATGGCGTGGAAGAAGCCGGGATTGATCTCCGCATAAAAACGCGGATCTTCGTGCAACGCGGTGGCAATCACAAACGTCCCAAAGAATTGGCCGGACGCCTGCCGGGCCATATCGGTCCCGAAGCGCTTGCCATAACCATCCCAACCCTGGTGGAAGCCATTGGGCGAATTATCCGCCTGGCCGACGGCCGAACCGAGCATGGACCAGGTGAACGCGTCCACGGAAACGCTGTTGTCCACGAACAGCTCAAATTTTTGCCCTGCCGAAAGCCGTTCGGTACTGAAGGCAATGTCGGGGAAAACGTAGGACTTGTTCTGGAGTAGATTGTACAAGGCCACGGGCTTCGGCGGCACCGGAGCATTCGGAGCCTGACCGTCAGGAGGCTGCGCCGCCGGCGAAGGGCTAGCCTGCGTTGGCAGCGGCGGCTTCTGCGTTTCCTGGGCGGATGCCGATACCGCCGAACTGATCACGATCACTGCGAAACAACGCAGCGCGCACAACAACGCGAACAATATCGCGCACAACGATGACTGGCAAAACACTCGGCTGAACTTGGAGACGATCGCAATTTGAGAGATGTCGATTTCCTGCCGCAATGGCATCGCTGTAGATTACCCAATTGCGAGCGCGACGGCAAACTCGTCCGAATCGAGGGTAGCGTCCTAATAGAGTTGCAAAGTTTTTATTCAGGAGACTGCGCGGGGCCGTTCAGTCAGGTATTGCAGTAGCTCGCCCACCGTCAAGCCCGCCTGGAGCAACTCCACCATTTGATCCGCACTGACTCCCCCCTCCTCGCCCAGGGCGACAATCTTGGTGACCGCGCGCTGCAGCATTTGCCTCTGCGCGCAAGAGAGCGGTTCGGTCAGATCAGGGCTTAAGACCGCGCTGAGATATAGTTCTGCCCTCATTTGAGTACTCCACATCCCGGCACAACGCCGGCTTGAAACGCCAACTCTGAATATGATCCGCCGTGCGGGAGGTTTGCGCTGTGATGACGCTTACTTCAATTTGTGACAGAAGGGGTAATTAGCGCTGTCTTGACCGGCGATTCGACCGGCGATTCGTTAGGTAGCTCCGATCTCTATAGGCCTGCCCGAGCGCTTATGAGATGCTCAATGCAATCAAGAGCGAACGGCTTGATGGTGATTCAGGAAAATATTCCGCTGGCGCCACTGACCACTTTGCAGGTGGGCGGAGTGGCGCGTTACTTCGCGGAATTGAAGCGAGAAGACGACGTTCGGGAGGCGGTGCAGTTCGCGAAAACCCGATCCCTGCCGCTGTTCGTGCTGGGCGGGGGCAGCAACCTGGTGATCGCCGATGTGGGGTGGCCGGGGCTGGTGCTGAGAATTGCGCTCGGCGGCATCGCCAGTCCGCCGGCAAATGACGCCAGCGGCAATGCCGTGCTCTTCAACGTGGGGGCAGGCGTTAACTGGGATGATTTTGTCGCGCAGACGGTGGCGCAGAATTGCGCGGGCATCGAGTGTCTCAGCGGCATTCCGGGCAGCGTTGGCGGCACGCCCGTACAAAACGTTGGCGCCTATGGGCAGGAAGTCGCCGACACGATCGAATCGGTGCGGGCTCTCGATTTGCGAAATCTGGACTTGCACGAAGATCGCATCGTGGTCTTGCCCAAGCCGGCGTGCGGTTTCCGCTATCGCGCCAGCATTTTTAACGGCACGGAACGCGGCCGCTACATCATCCTGCGAGTGAACTACCGTTTGAAGCGGGGAGGGGCTCCGAATCTGAAGTACGCCGATCTGCAGAAGCGCTTTGGCGAGCAAAAGACGCCGCCTTCGCTCGCCGAGATCCGTGCGGCGGTGCGTGAAATACGGCGAAGCAAAGGCATGCTGATTGTCCCCGGCGACGCGGAGTGTCGGAGCGCCGGATCGTTCTTCAAGAATCCCGTGCTCGGCGAAGCGCAGTTCAAAGACGTAGCCGCGCGCGCCGCAACCAAGGGGCTTGAGATTCCCCACTATCCAGCTCTGGAGGCGCAACACAAAGTTTCGGCGGCATGGTTGGTGGAACATTCGGGCTTCTCAAAAGGATATGTAGCGGGAGCGGCCGGTATCTCGAACAAACATGCGCTGGCGCTGATTAACCGCGGACATGCGAACGCGAGCGATATCGTCGGGCTGAAAGATGAAATCCAGCACGGTGTGCAGGAAGCGTGGGGTATTCTGCTGGAACCGGAGCCGGTGTTCGTAGGATTTTGAATAC
>JBAWFQ010000282.1:0-26429 GCA_049592035.1 Terriglobales bacterium | reverse complement strand
TCCTTAGCCGTTATGGAATCGAGACGGTGAATTACGGGCCCTCCAGCGGCCCGCGCGACAAAGAAGGAGAGAAAGTTCGCATCCAAACACTGGTGGAGATCACGAAGATTTACGCGCTAACCGCAGCCGAGTTATGCGGAGTGAGCAGCCGCTGAGGCCATTTTGCCAAGTCAGAAAGAAATCGATCGCCGTTACAAAAACATTCGCGTGCGCATGCAAGCGGTCGGACTGGACGCGCTCATCGTCTGTGGCAATCAATATGCCGGATTTGAGGGCGCGGTCTTCTACACTTCCGGATTTGAAATCGTCCATCGTTATGTTTACGTCGTCATCCCGCTCGAAGATGAACCTACGCTGGTTTTTCCGCGCGAAGCTCGCTGGATTGGCGACAAAAACAAGCCGTGGGTAAGAGATCAAGTTTGGCCCGACGTTCCCGGCCAATGGCTGCGCGAACGTGCTATCGAACGCAAATGGAAACGCATCGGCATTTTTGGGATGAATTTCATCATGGCGGTTCGCGACTATCGCGAGCTCGCGAAGGGCTCATTCGAGCTTGTGCCCTTTGACCATGAATTTGACATGGCGCGCGCCGTGAAGAGCGAAGAAGAACTGGTTGAAGTGCGTGACGCGATGGATATCGTCGTGGACGGCTTCTGGGCGCTGGTGGCCGCGTACAAGCCCGGTAAGACCGAAGCTGAAATCATGGCGCCTGCAGTCGCGCGTTTTTTCGCACGCGGAGCCGGCCCGCGTATGATGAATATTTTGCTTTCGGGCGAACACGGAGAAGCCAACGCGTATTTCAAAGTTCCCGGCCATCGCAAGGTCGCGGGCGACGATCTTCTTCTTTATTCGCTCGAGGTCACCGGCTCGGGCGGCTACTGGGTTGAGTTCTCCCGCGCCCTGATTCAGGGCAAACCCAGCGCGACCACGCAAAAGATGGCGGAGGCTTATCCGCACGCGATGGAATCCGCGCGCAAGTTGATGCGCCACGGCGAACTTGCTTCCACTGTGCATCGCACGGTTGCCGACATATTCGCGCAGCACGGCTTTGCGCTCGGTCATCTTTCCGGCCATAGCATCGGGATGACCATGCTGGAGTACCCGACAATCGGCGCCCAGAGCGATGTTCCGCTCGAAGAGAACATGATCTTGTCACTGCATCCGCAAGTCGTCGATCAGGAAGGCAAGGTCTGCCTGTATACGCAGGACACGTATCGCGTGGGCAAGACAGAAGGCGAGTGCCTGGCCGATGTGCCGTGGAAATTCTTTCACGGCGGGGAGACGCGGGGAAGTTAGAAGTAAGGAAAGTTAGAAGTAAGAAGTCAGATTGCAGAAGTAAAAGCCTTTGGTTGCTGGATGGTTTACTTCTGCAATCTGACCTCTTACTTCTGCAATTTGCTTCTGCAATTCTGAGCCTGGAGTTGAAGTTTGTTGAAAGTCTGCATCATCGGTTGCGGAGCAGTCGGCAGTCTCTTTGCGGCGCACCTCGCGCGAAAGGGTGAGGCCGAAGTCTGGGCTTACGACGTCTGGAAAGATCACGTCGAAGCTATTCGCAATCACGGTCTCCGCATTTCGGGCGCCGCCGATTTCAGGGCAAAACTGAATGCCACCAGCAATCCCTCCGATATTCCGCGCTGCGATTACGGCATTGTCGCCACCAAAGCCATCCACACACGTGACGCGATAGCGCAAATGGCTCGTGCCTTCGATCAAAACAGCGCGGTCTGCTCCGTCCAAAACGGGGTTGGCAACGAAGAGATCATCGCGGAGCACGTGAGGTACGTGATTCGCGGCACGACCTTTCCCGCTGGACATCCCGTCGCTCCCGGCCACATCGGCTTCGATATCAAGGGCGATACCTGGATTGGTCCATTCGAACCAACGAACACGCCGATGTCCAAGATCGAAGAACTTGCGGGCGTGATCACGCGCTCCGGCATGAACACAATTCCGTTGCCCGACGCTCGCGGCGCGCAGTGGACGAAACTGATTTTTAATGCGGCCACGAATCCTGTCGGAGCCATTACGCTGCTGCATCACGGGGCTGCGACGCGCTTCGGGCCGACTGGCCAGCTATTCAACGATCTGATCGCAGAAGGCGAAGCCGTTGCTCGCGCGCTCGGCATCGAACTGCATGGCGATCCGCGGGCGCTGGTAGAAAAGGGAGCAAATGCTCCGGGCAAGCATCGCGCTTCCATGTTGCAGGACGTACTTGCCAAGCGCCCGACCGAAGTCGATTTCATGAATGGAGCGATCGTGACGTGGGGCGAGAAAACCGGCGTCCCGACGCCGTTGAACAAAGCTGTCTGGGAATTAGTGAAAGGCCTTGAGCACGGCTGGAGCGACCCGGAGTGAGACCTGAACTCGGACCTGAACTATGACCATTCCATTCAACATCGGAGTCCTGCAACTTAGCATGGAACCTGTCCACGAAACCGTGGCCATGGCCAAGGCCTGCGAAGACCCGGGGTTTGACACATTCTGGATTGCCGAAGCTTATCCGTGGTGGCGCAAACATTCTTTTGAAGCGCGGTCCTCGACGGCAATTCTGGCCGTCATCGCCAGCCAGACTCGGCGCATTCAACTTGGTTGGGGGATTATTTCTCCTTACACGCGGCATCCCGTCGAGATTGCGATGGAAGCGCGCGTCATACAGGATCTCGCGGGCGAGCGGTTTCTTCTGGGCCTGGGCGCTTCGAAGATTTTCATGAAAGAAATCGGCGAAGGGGAAGGCGAGAGAGTCGGACCCGCGACCGTGATGCGGGAGAGCATCGAGATCATTCGCGGTGTGCTCAAGGGCGACAAGTTCGAATACCGGGGCAAGGTTTTTAGCGCCAGCGTTCCGCCGCTGAAATCTGACGCGCACACGTCGCGCGAGGTTCCTCCTGTGTATGTTGCAGGCACTGGGCCGGCGATGCAGCGGTTGGCGGGATCGCTCGGCGATGGGTTGCTTACGGCGTCGATCACCACTCCTGCATTCGTTCGATATTCGAAAAAAAATATGGAGGAGGGAGCGGCGAAGGCAGGACGCGATGCTTCGCAACTGATCCTTGGCTGTGTGATCGTCAGCAGCATTGGACGCGATTCGAAAAAAGGGAAAGAAGGAGCGCGAGAGCAGGCAGCCATGTATCTGGCCAACAAAGTGCAGAATATCAAAGGCTCGGCCGACGTGCTGCTCGAATCCGCGGGCATCACTTTCGAGGAGCTGCAGCCAATTGCGGACGCCATGGAGAGAGGCGGTCGCAAGGCCGCTGCGCAGGCCGTCAGCGATGAACTGCTGCACAAGGTCTGCCCCATTGCGGGCACGCCCGCAGAGTGCATTCAAAGGATCGAGGAATACCGCGCCGCTGGCTGCACCCACATCATGCTCGAAATCTGGGGCGAAGATCGCACGGGACAGGCGAAGCTATTTGGGGATGAAGTCTTGCCGCACTTTAGAAAGTAAAAAGTCAGAAGTCAAATTGAAGAAGTGAAACCATTCGGATTTCAGCGGGCTATTGCACTGAAAGGTTTACTTCTGCAATCTGACTTCTGACTTCTGCAATTTACTTCTGAAATTGTTTATTTCCCCATCACCAGCTTCGCGATGGTTGCCAGCTGCATATTCGACGTGCCTTCGTAGATTTTTCCGATCTTCGCGTCGCGCCAATATTTTTCCACTGGATAATCTTTGGTAAAACCATAGCCGCCGTAAATTTCGATGGCCAGCGAGGTCACGCGCTCGGCCACCTGCGACGTGAAGAGCTTGGTCATGGCGGCCTCTTTCACGAAATTTACTCCCGCATCTTTCATACGAGCGGCGTTATAAACCATCAGGCGCGCGGCTTCGATCTCGGTTGCCATTTGCGCGATCTGGAACTGGATGCCCTGAAATTCGGCAATCGGTTTGCCGAAGGCCGTGCGCTCCTGCGCATACTTGGCGGCGTATTCCCACGCACCCCGGGCCACGCCCAGCATCTGAGCGCCAATTCCGATGCGGCCTTCGTTCAGAGTTTCGATTGCGATTTTGTAACCCTTGCCGATTTCGCCTAGCACGTTTTCTTTCGGCACGCGGCAATCTTCGAGAATCAATTCGCACGTGGAGGAGGCGCGAATGCCCAGCTTGTCTTCTTTTTTGCCTACTGTAAATCCGGGAAAGTTCTTCTCGATGAGAAACGCCGTAATTCCCTTGTAGCCTTTCGAGGCATCGACGGTGGCAAACAGAATGAACAATCCCGCCTCCTTGCCGTTCGTGATCCATAGTTTGCGTCCGTTGAGAATGAAGTCGCTGCCCTTAAGCTCGGCCTTGGTTTGCAGCGCAAACGCATCGGAGCCCGAACCGGCCTCGCTCAACGCATAGGCGCCCACCGTGTCCGCTGCCATCTTGGGCAGGTAACGTTTTTTCTGGTCTTCAGTGGCCCAGCGCAGAATCGCATTCGCGACCAGCGTGTTCTGCACGTCGACGATAACTCCGGCGGACGCGTCGGCCCGCGAACATTCCTCCACGGCTAGGATCGCCTCAAAGAATTTGCCGCCCGCGCCGCCGTACTGCTCGGGGATCTCGACGCCCATCAGTCCCAACTGGAAGAACTGGTCGATCAGGCTGTGATCGAAGACCGCCTTTTCGTCCATTTCTTTGGCCAAGGGACGAATCTTGTCCTCGGCGAACTGACGCACATTGTCGCGGAAGAGAATCTCATCTTCGGTAAGCGTGGTGAGCGGCGTGGGATTCGCAAGCTGTAGAGTTTCCGGCATGAAGACACCTCGTTCTTGAGACGCGGCTGGCCGCGGCTGGGCAGGATGGCGAACCGGAAATTGTAGCAGCAACGGACGGTGTGACGGCGACCGGTCGGTTGGTGCGACGGGCTCGCGCTACCGAGCTGTATTAAACTTTCGCGGGCGAGGGCGCCCGCCACACGTTCTTGAGCCCGGGCGCATTTTTTTTCGAAGAAATCAAAGTCATCGTCAAAGTCAACGGCAGCGAGCAGGAGTGGCACTGCCGCCGCCGACGAAGGGCGCTGCGGAGCTTCGCTCCGCTGGACGGCCGAGGGCGGCCGTCCCTACGTGTTCATATTTACTGCCGGCCTTTTATTCTGGCATCAACTCGGCCACGGTTAGCTGATCGGCTTTGCGTAGTTCTGGGAATAGCCATGTCCAGGTGGCGATCACTACCAGGGTGCCTACTCCTCCTAGGACCACGGCTGGCACGGTGCCAAACCATTGCGCGGTGAGTCCGGACTCGAATTCACCTAGTTGGTTGGAGGCTCCGATAAAGAGCATGTCCACGGCATTGACGCGACCGCGCATTTCGTCAGGAGTCGCGACTTGGATGAGAGTGGCACGAATGATCACGCTCACCATGTCGGCGGCGCCGGTTAAGAAGAGCGCGGCGAGCGAGAGGATGAGGCTGCGCGAAATTCCGAAGACTATGGTGAATAGGCCGAATGCGGCTACCGCGAACAGCATGGTCGGGCCGGCGCGGCGATGGATAGGGCGGTGAGCGACTACGATTGCCATCAGTGCGGCGCCTGCCCCGGGAGCGCTGCGCAACAGGCCCAGGCCCCAGGGACCGATGTGCAGGATGGTTCTGGCGTAGATGGGCAGCAGGGCTTTCGCTCCGCCGAGCAGGACGGCGAACATGTCGAGCGAGATCGAACCGAGGATCAGCTTCTTCTTGTGAATAAAACGGAAACCCGCGAGCACGGTGCGCAGGCTGACGGGCTCTTTCTGCGCCATTTCTCTTTCTAGCGAGGTGGGCAGCAGGTGGATGCGCAGGGTGAGGAGGACGGAGAGGATGGAGATGGTTAGGGCAATGGCGTAAACGCCTTGCGGGCCGCGAAAGAGGGCGTAGGCGATTCCTCCGATGGCTGGGCCGGCGATGTTGGCGACCTGACCAGTGCTGGCGTTCCAGGCGACGGCGTTTGAAAAATGTTCTTCGGGAACGAGGTGCGGTAGTATGGCGCGGCTTACGGGAAAACTGAAACTGCGGGAAACCCCGACCAATACCAGAACCGCGTAGATCAGGTGAACCGACTGCGGGGCACGCCAACTGATGGCTAGCAGCAGGGCCGAGCAGAGGCCATAGCCGACATAGCACCACATCAGCAGCTTGCGGCGATCGAGGAGATCGGCGGCGTGTCCGGCGACGAGAAACAGGACGAAGCCGGGCGCGAATTGGGCCAGGCCGACGTATCCGAGATCGAGTGGACGCTTGGTGATCTCGTAGACCTGCCATCCCACGGCTACGGATTGCATCTCGAGCGCTACTACGATGAAAAAGCGCGCGAGTGTGTAGTCGACGAAGTTGGGATAGTGGAAGGCGACGCGGCCGGCTAGGCGCGGGTCCTGGGAACTGAGCATTGCTTATTACTTTGCCACAGAATCAGAATTCCACGGGAGACGGGGTCGTGGAATCCCACTCTTGCGCAGAAAGCGCGCAAGAATGGGGCACCCGCACAGCGGTAGCGCTGTCTAGAAGCAGGTCCTTCGCTTCGCTCAGGATGACAAATTTAGTCTGGATGACAAGTTTTTTTAGATGCCAGCGGCGGCGGTTGTTGAGATGCCGTCAGCGGCGGTTGATGAGCGAGGCTACGTAGCCGGCTCCGAAACCGTTATCGATGTTGACCACGCTTACATTCGAGGCGCAGGAGTTCATCATTCCCAGCAAGGCGGCCAGGCCTTCGAAGGCTGCGCCGTAACCGATGCTGGTGGGGACGGCAATGACTGGAACTCCTACCAGGCCGCCGACTACGCTTGGGAGCGCACCTTCCATTCCGGCGCAGACTATGATCACGCGCGCTTTGGCTAAGGCTTCGCGATGGGCTAGGAGGCGATGGATGCCGGCGACTCCGACATCGTAGATGTGCTGTACGTTGTTGCCCATGAGTTCGGCGGTGACTACGGCTTCTTCGGCTACCGGAATGTCGCTGGTTCCGGCGGAAACGACCGCAATAACTCCTTTGCCGCGGCGCTTGCGATCGCGCTGCAGCGTGATGGCTCGCGCCAACGGACGATACTCGGGCTGGTGCGCATTCTCGACGAATGCGCGGGTGACGGCGGCGTATTGTTCTTCCGTGGCGCGCGTGGCTAGAACGTTGCCGCCGTGTGCGGCCAGGCGGGTGAAGATTCCGGCGAGCTGCGTGGGCGTTTTGCCTTGGGAGAAAATCACCTCGGGCATGCCTTGGCGGAGAGCGCGATGGTGGTCGAGTTTGGCGAAGCCCAAGTCCTCGAAGGGCAGGTGGCGGAGGCGCTCGACGGCCTCATCGGGCGAGAGCCGCTTTTTCTTGACTTGCTCAAATAGTTTGCGCAGGGCTTCTGAATTCACGGGAACCTCGGAAGTCTTGAATCTTAATTGAAGCAAACCAATTTACGATCGGCAAAATGGGCTGCAAGCTCGGTAGTGGTGCAGTTTGAAAATTGCCGTCCCTCAGCGGCTAAAGCCGCATTGATTCTGCGCAAGTTACGGCACGGCTGAAGCCGTGCCCTTTCAAGGCCACTTCAAACTGCACCACTACCGCAAGCTCTCGTGTGAGCTCAGCAATCTCTGTGCTTTGTTAGAATCAGAGATTCACCAATGACACCGCGAATCGTTGATTCCGCGTTGACGCCCGTTGCCATGCCCCTGTACTCGCTGATGATCATCAACATTGTTTTGGCTGTCTTCAATCTGATTCCGATTCCGCCGCTTGATGGCAGCCATGTGCTGCGGCATTTCCTCTCGGAGCCGGTGCGAATGGTTTATGACCGCATCGGCTTCTTCGCTCTGCTGGCGCTGGTGTATCTCGGCGGAGGACTGCTCAGCGGATTGATCCGTCCGTTTCTTCGATTCTATGTCTCCATGCTGGTGAGATTCTGAATGACTAATCCTGCCAAGAAACGCGTGCTCAGCGGAATGCGTCCGACGGGCAAACTGCACCTGGGAAACTACGTGGGTGCGCTAGAAAACTGGGTCCGCATGCAAGACCAGTACGAGTGCTTTTTCGTGATCGTCGACTGGCATGCGCTGACCACCGACTATGCCGACCCCTCACAACTGAAAGCAAACCTGGTCGACGTGCTGTTCGATTGGCTGGCCGCGGGGCTCGATCCCGAGAAGTGCGTGATGTTCATTCAGTCTCACGTGCCCACGCACGCGGAGCTGCATCTGCTTTTATCGATGATCACTCCGATCGGCTGGCTGGAGCGCGTTCCGACGTACAAAGAGCAGAAGGAAAACATCAAGGGAAAAGATCTCGACACCTACGGGTTTCTTGGTTATCCCGTGCTGCAATCGGCGGATATTCTGATTTACAAAGCGGATGTCGTCCCGGTCGGCGAGGATCAGGTGGCGCACGTCGAGCTGACACGCGAAATCGCGCGGCGCTTCAATGGCTTCTACTCAGGCAAGCGCGAATACGTTTTCCCTGAGCCGGCAGCTCTGCTGACGCCCGCTCCCCGCCTGCCCGGCACCGATGGCCGCAAGATGTCGAAGTCTTACGGCAATGCGGTCATGCTCACCGACCCTGAGCCGGTGGTGCGGCAAAAACTGAAGACCATGGTCACGGATCCGGCGCGCATTCGACGCACCGACAAGGGCGATCCCGATGTGTGTCCGGTGGGCGACCTGCACAAAATATTCAGCAGCAAAGAGACAATGGCCAAGGTCTACGAAGGCTGCCGGTCGGCGGGCATCGGCTGTATCGAGTGCAAGGGGTGGGTTGCCGATGCGCTGGTCAAGATTCTCAACCCCATGCAGGAGCGCCGGAAAAAATACGAAGACAATCCGCGCCTCGCCTGGGATATTCTGGAAGCCGGTTCGGCCCGCGCGCGTGAGGTCGCGGGCGCTACGATGGACGAGGTCCGCAGTTCCATGGGGCTGGATTACGGGCCGGTGAAGGATTCCACGAAGTGACGGATTTGTCTCAACCCATCTCGGAACACGCCGTCGGAAAAGCGTCGCGGCAAAATGCAGCTCTGCCCGCGTCCGACGGTATTAAGCTGGTTGCGACGAATCCTGCTCAAGACGACGCCAGCGATTTTCCCTTCGCCATCGCGCTCGGCGAAATCTACGAAGGGCCGCTCGATCTGCTGCTCGACCTGATTCGCAAGCAGGACATCAACATCTACGACATTCCCATCGCCAAGATCACGGCGCAGTATCTCAAGTACGTTGAGCGCATCCGCGAACTTGACGTGAACGTGGCGTCCGAATTCATCTACATGGCGGCGGTGCTGATTCACATCAAGTCGAAGATGCTGTTGCCGCGCGATCCGCTCGCTCCCGCCGACGCGCAGGAAGACCCACGCAACGAACTGGTCAACCGGCTGCTGGAGCACGAGAAATTCAAATCCGCGGCGCAAATGCTTTTGCAGAAACAGCAGATTGAAGACGCGGTGCTGAGCAATCCGGCGATCCGCGAGTTCATGGAAGCCGAAGGCACCGAACCCGAACTCGCTGCCGACGTAATCGATCTGGTCAAGACCTTCCAGCAGGTTCTGGATCGCGCGCGCACCCGGCCGGTTCTCGAAGTGGACGAAGAAACCGTTACCGTCGGCCAGATGATCCAGTATTTGCACCGCAGGCTTGCGCTCGAAGATCGCCCGATTCGTCTGAAGCAAATGCTGCGCAATGTGCAGTCGCGCCCGGCGCTGGTCTGCATGTTTCTGGCGTTGCTCGAACTCGTCCGCCTGCAGGCGATTCAGGTACGGCAGGATCACGTCTTCGGCGAAGTGCTGGTGAGAAAGCATTCGCACTTCGAAGAAGTGATGACCGAGCAGGCCGCGGTGCGGGATGATTGGAAGTAAAAGGGGCGTTGGTCGCTAGTCGTTGGTCGTTTGTCGTCAGCAAACGCTGCTGCGAGCTACGATGAACCGCGAACGACCAACGACCTACGACCAACGACGATTTATGAGTCTTAGACCTCAACTCGAAGCTATCATTTACGCGGCGGAGACGCCCATTTCGATCGACCAGATTTATTCGCTGGTGAAAGATTCGGTGCTTGCGGAAACTCCCGAAATCGAACCGGCGGAGATCAAGTCGCGCATCCGCGCCACGCTCGAAGAGCTCATTGCAAGTTATTCCGCGGCCGACCACGGCATCGAAATTCGCCAGGTTGCCGGCGGATACCGCATGTCCACCAAGCCCGAGCAGCACGACGTGGTGCGCGCTTTTGCCAAGAGCCTCAAACCGCCGTTCCGCCTGTCGCTTCCGGCACTCGAAACTCTGGCCGTCATTGCCTACAAGCAACCGGTCACGGTGCCCGAGATCAGCGAAATTCGCGGCGTCGATTCCGGCGGAGTCATCGCCACGTTGCTCGACCGCAAGCTGATCACGACCGCAGGCAGAAAAGCGGTAATCGGCCGGCCGATTCTTTATAAAACCAGCAAGGATTTTCTCCTGCGCTTCGGACTGAAGGACATCAACGAATTGCCCAGCATGGAAGAATTCGAGAAACTGCTGGCCGAGTCGTTCCAGAGCGACATGCTTCCAAGCGAGAGCGCACCTGTGGAATCGTCGTCATCCGCGCCGTCGACATTAGCGGCTGATGCTTCGGAGCGTGAATCCTCGGAGCATTATTCTTCCGAAACCGAAAGTGTTGCCGAATTCTCTAATAATGACGAAGAAACGGAAACGCCAGCCAGCACTAAACCGGAGTAGCCAATCATGCCCGCCGAACGTCTGCAAAAAATTATTGCTGCTGCCGGAGTGGCATCGCGCCGCAAAGCTGAAGCTTTGATCGCCTCCGGCCACGTGCAGGTCAATGGACAAGTGGTCACCGAACTCGGTACCAAAGCCGATCCCGATCAAGACCACATCCGCGTGGATGGCAAGCTGCTGCACGGTCCCGAGCGTTTCACCTATGTGGCTCTGAACAAGCCTAAGGGATATGTGACCACGGTGAGCGACGAGAAAAAGCGGCCGACGGTGATGGATCTGGTGAAAAAAGTGAAGGGGCGCGTGTATCCCGTGGGCCGCCTGGACTGGGCGAGTGAAGGCCTGCTGCTGATGACCAACGACGGCGAACTGGCCAACGCGCTGATGAAAGCGTCTTCCAATGTGCCGAAGACTTACGTCGTGAAAGTTGCCGGTCAGCCTGATGAAGCCAAGCTCGACAAACTGCGCCGCGGAGTTTCCATCGCCGAAAAAGGCGGGCGCCGCGTGCGCACCGCTCCGGCAAAGATTCGCCTGATTCGCGAAGGCGATAACCCGTGGCTGGAAGTGACCATCATTGAAGGCCGCAATCGCCAAGTGCGCAAAATGTTTGAAGAAGTGGGACACCACGTGGAGAAAATTCGCCGCGTGCAATATGGACCGCTCGCGCTCGATGTGCCTCCGGGAGACTGGCGCAACCTAACTTTGCTGGAAGTCGCGAAGCTGAAGACCGCTGCGTCGGGACCGAAGCTTACGTTTCCGCCCCCAGCGGCCGCGCCGTCGCGCGCATTGAAATCGCAGCCATCGCCGAAACCGTTGCGCTCGCCGCGACCGTCGCACTTGTCGAGATCGGAGCCGTCGCGAGCGCCGAAATCCCGCGCACCGAAGCACCAGCGCGCTTGAGGCGGATCCAATGGTTGCCGGCACCACTGTCGAGTTGCATTCGGCTTGAACGGGGCAAAGCCCCGTCACCATCCGATCCTCTAACAGGCTGCTGAAAAACTCGGTTGCTCGCCGCGTCGCTCCCTCAGCGGCTAAAGCCGGCACTGAAAATAAGGCATTTATCGCAGCGGTAAACCGCTGCGCCACCCAAAAGCAAGAGCAAAGGCGAGTTCTTCAGCAAACTGCTAATGCTTTGCCTCCGCAACCATGGGCAGACGAGCCGCGCCGTACAGGCCGGCATCGCTTCCCAACAGCGCGCGGGTGATGATGGTCTTGTGGCCGGGGCCAGGCTCGACGCGCGCCGATGCGCCCTCTTTAATTTTACTGGCGGAAGCATCGGGCGGCGCTGTGGCCGCGTACACTAGAGATCGCCGCCGCAACTCTTCGAAAATCGACGGGGCAAAAGCTTCCCACGCGCTCGAAACTCCGCCGCCTATTACGTAAATCGGCAGGTTCAGGGAATTCACCAGCGACGAAAGCACAATTCCCAGGCAGCGTCCCACATAGCGGTAAATCTGACGCGCCTCTTCATCGCCTTGAATCGCAAGATTGTAGATCGACTTTGCGCTGAACTCCGAATTGGAACTGGCCGCACCTGCCAGCCCCGACTGAGGGTTGTTCGCGATCGCTTCCCGCGCCATCCGGACCACGGCTGTTGCCGAAGCGTATTGCTCGAGGCATCCGTGATTGCCGCATCCGCAAGGGTGCCCGTTCGGCTCAACCGTGGAGTGCCCGAATTCTCCGGCCATACCGTTCGCGCCGCGCCAGATCGAGCCGCCAATGACCAAGCCGCCGCCGACGCCGGTTCCGAGAGTCAGCATCGCCACGTCGGAATAATCCTTGGCCGCGCCCAGCCATTTTTCTCCAAAGGCGGCGACATTGGCATCGTTTTCGAGAATCACCACTGTCTTCAGGCGCTGCTCAATGATGGCGCGAGCGGGATAGTCGACCCAGTCGGGTAAGTTGGGAGACGCGCGCACCAGCCCAGTTTCAATGTCGATGATGCCCGGCACGCCGACGCCGATCCCGAGCAGCGGCGCGGAAGTTCTGTACTTACCCGATAAGCGCTCGATGGCGTCGCACATCTCGCCGATGACGTGATCGCGTCCCAGGGAAACCTGCGTGCCCAGCGTTACCTTCTCGACCAGCGTGCCTTGATCGTCCACGGCTGCGATGCGCAGGTTCGTGCCGCCGAGGTCGACCCCAATTGAGAATTTATTCATGACGCTCCATTATGTCTATTTTTGACATTTCGCGCAGTAGTGACTGCTGCGTCCGGCGAGCACCAGGCGCCGGATCGCAGCGCCGCACACCAGGCACGGCTCTCCTTCGCGTCCGTAGACTCGATGCTGGAGCTGGAAGAATCCTTCTTCTCCATCCGCATCGACATAATCGGAAATCGAAGATCCGCCAAGCGCAATTGCCTCACGCAGCACTTCCTGCGCCGCACGGTGCAGCTTGCCCAACTGCTCGCGCGTGATGGTGGCCGCTCGGCGCCGGGGACGAATACCGGCCCGAAACAAGGATTCATCGGCGTAAATGTTGCCCACGCCGCGCAGTAACTTCTGATTCAGCAGCGCGCTCTTGATCGGAGTCTTTCGTCCGCGAAAGAGCGCGATGAACTGCTCCTCGCCTACTTCCAGAGGCTCCACTCCGCCGGGATCGAAGCCGCCAGTATGAACGCTAAGCTTGCCAAACATTCGCGGGTCGATAAACCGCAGTTCGCGGCCAGAGGCCAGGGTGGCGATCAGGTGCGTGTGCTTGGCAACCTCGGCCGCAGGCTCCGAAACGACCATGCGGCCGGTCATGCCGAGATGGACGATCCACTGCGCCGTCTGTAGAGACGCGGCTAGCGGCGTCTTTCCGCGAACGGCGCGCTTGTCTTTCTTCGGACTTGCTGTTTCCTCCAGATCGAACACAATGTGCTTGCCCGCGCGGTGGACGCGCACGATGCGCTTGCCCTCTAACGACGCCGCGATAACGCCGGCCGGCGACTTGAGCGGCTGTTTCCGCGAACCGATCCAGACGGATTCGATCGCGTCGCCCGCGACGCGCTTGTCCAGTCCGCGAGCAATGGTTTCGACCTCAGGAAGCTCCGGCACGCAGCAAGGATACAAGATCGTCGACCCTCCGGTGCTCCCGGGCGATTGAGCTTTTGTTGAGAGCTGAGAGCTTGTTGCTCCTCCACAGCTCGATTCGGTATGCTACAAGGTACACACCAAGCACCGCCGGTCGATCTTCATCAGTTTTCCCGTCAGTTCAGCAAGCGGCGCAATCCGTGTGTGCGACCCTGGGGCGCGCTTTGGCTTACGGCCGCGCAATTATTCCAATTGGAGCTTGCATTGAGCAGAAGTAATAGCACTCGAGGCAGAACCGCGGTCATCGTCGGAGCCCAGTGGGGCGACGAAGGCAAGGGCAAGATTGTCGACGTACTCACCCAGACTTTTTCGGTCGTGGCCCGTTACGCCGGCGGCCATAACGCCGGACACACGGTCATCATCAACGGAAAGAAATTCATTCTGCAGCTTGTGCCCGGAGGCATTCTGCGGCCTGAATGCACCAGCGTCATCGGCAATGGCGTGGTGATTGATCCGCTGGCTTTTCTGAAGGAAGTCGCATCGCTGCGTGCTGCCGGAGTGAAAGTGGACGGCAATCTTTTTGTTTCCAATCGCGCGCAGGTCATCCTGCCCTACCATCGGATGATGGAGTTGGGATCGGAAAACGCTCCCGGCCGCGTCAAGATTGGAACCACGTCGCGCGGCATCGGCCCATCGTACGAAGACAAGATGGGACGCCGGGGATTGCGCGTGGCCGATTTGCTCGACACTCCATTGCTGCGTACCCACATCGAGAACGCGTGCCGCGAGAAAAACACGATTGCGCATGCGCTCTTCAACTCCGAGCCTCTGGATCCTGACAAAATGTTTCAGGAATACGCCGACGCCGCGCAACAGATCGCTCCCTTTGTCCGCGACACGGCGCTGCTGCTGAACCGCGCTCTGGCGGAAGGCAAGTCGATCGTCTTTGAAGGCGCGCAGGGCACCATGCTCGACATCGATCATGGCACCTACCCGTTCGTCACTTCTTCGAGTTCCACCTCTGGAGGCGCGGCCATCGGGACCGGCGTGCCGCCGACATCGATTGACACGGTCATCGGTATCACGAAGGCTTATTGCACGCGCGTCGGCAGCGGCCCGTATCCGACCGAGCTCCTCGGCCCCGAAGGCGACGATCTGCGCAAGCGCGGCAACGAATTCGGCGCGGTCACCGGACGTCCCCGCCGCACTGGCTGGCTCGACTTGCCTCTGCTTCGCTACGCTGGCATGATTAACGGAATCTCCTGGCTGGTGGTTACCAAGTTGGACGTGCTCGACCACCTGACGGAGATTCCAGTCTGCGTGGGGTATAAGGTGGACGGCAAGAAGACAGACGAAGTTCCGGCACAGGCATGCGGCTACGAGAAAATCGAATGCATCTACCGCAAAATGCCGGGCTGGGCCAGTCCAACGCAAGATGTGCGAACCGTGGAAGGATTGCCCAAGGCGGCTCGCGAATACCTGGCCTTCATCGAACAGGAAACGGGAGCGCGGGTGGCAATGGTTTCGACCGGCCCCGATCGCGAGCGGACGATTCTGGTTCCGGAATTTGTGAGCGCGTTGGGACTGAGGGCGAACTCCAGCCCCTAAAGGGGCATCTGGTTGGGAGAACTGGAAGCATCGCTAAAGCGATGCCCTGATACGAACCTACACTTGCGGCATGGCTGAAGCCATACCCTGATACGAACCTATAAGAGAACGGAGCGACGGATGGTGGTGCTGGCCGTAACCTGGATGGCAAAAATCGGACGCGAGTCCGAAGTGGCCGCAATCTTCGAAAAACTCTCAGCCGAATCGCGCAAGGAACCGGGCTGCCTGATGTATCAAGTGCACAAGCACAAGACCGATCCGCGCCGGTTCTTCATCTACGAACAATACAAGGACGATGCCGCGCTAGAGGCGCACCGCACGTCGCCCCACTTCCTGCAGTTCGCAAAGAAAGAACTGCCCAAACTCGGCGACCGCACCGAAGGGCATCTGTTTGAGCCGCTGGGATAACTTGCAGACCGCAGATGCACATTAGCATGAGGTGCTCCGCTCAGCGTAACAACTTGATTAACATCACGTCGGCTGTTTATCCGCCATCAGCACGCCGCCCGAGGCATAGCTTTCCTTCGATAGCTCAACGAAGGTGACGACGATGGCTTCGCGCTTCGCGCCGGCTTCTTCCACCATCGTGTCGGTAATGCGCTGGGCGATCTTGCGCTTCTGATCGGCGGTGCGGCCTTGCAGCATCGTGACTTGAACTAGTGGCATAGGAGCCTTAGCTTTCAGCCGTCAGCTTTCAGCCCTCAGTAAAAGTCGCAGTGTTTACAGAGGTCACTGACGGCTGATAGCTGAGAGCTGACAGCTTACTGCGCGAGTTCGTATCCCGCAAAAAAGAAGCTCAACTCGAAGCGCGCCGTTTCATCCGCATCCGAGCCGTGAATTGCGTTGTGCTCAATGTTGGTGGCCCATTTTTTTCTAATGGTGCCCTCTTCGGCTTGGGCCGGGTTGGTTGCGCCCATCAGCTTGCGCAGATCGGCGATGGCGTCTTCCTTTTCCAGCGCCAGCGCCACGATCGGCCCGCTCGACATGAACTTGGTCAGCGAGTGGTAAAACGGGCGGCTGGCATGGACAGCGTAGAACTGCTCCGCCTGGTGCTGGGAAATTTCCAGCATCTTCATGGCCAGAATGCGGAAGCCATTCTTCTCAAACTGCTCGATGATGTCTCCGATCGCGTTTTTCTTCACCGCGTCGGGCTTGATGATAGTCAGAGTGCGTTGCAGCGTTTTCATAAGTCAGGTATCGGGTCTCCACTAACTTAACTGTAGAGACGCGGCTTGCGGCGTGTGCCGCGGCGTACGAAGGGAGACGGGGCAAACCCCGTCTCTACACTTTTACTCCCAGCACGGCCGCCAGCGTCTCGCCAATATCCGCGGGCGATTTCGCTACCTTGAGGCCGGCCGCTTCCATGGCGGCTATTTTCTCTTTCGCTGTGCCCTTGCCGCCGGAGATGATCGCGCCGGCGTGGCCCATGCGGCGTCCGGGAGGCGCGGTCTGTCCAGCGATGAATCCGACGACCGGCTTCTTCATGTGTGTGCGGATGAACTCCGCGGCAGTCTCTTCCGCGTTGCCGCCGATTTCGCCGATCATGACGACGGCTTCCGTCTGCGGATCGCGATTAAACAGATCGAGCGCGTCGACAAAATTCGTGCCGATAATCGGATCGCCGCCGATGCCGATCGCGGTCGATTGCCCGATGCCGCGCTGCGTAAGCTGATGCACGGCTTCGTAAGTCAGCGTGCCGGAGCGCGACACGATTCCGACGTTGCCCTCTTTGTGGATCGATGCCGGCATGATGCCGATTTTGCATTTGCCGGGCGAAATGATGCCAGGGCAGTTCGGCCCGATCAGACGCGAGCGCCGGTTCTGAAGAAATTCCCAGGCGCGCACCATGTCGAGCGTCGGAATGCCCTCGGTGATGCAGACGATGAGCTCGATCTCAGCATCGGCCGCTTCCATAATTGCGTCGGCCGCATAGGGCGGCGGCACAAAGATCACGGTGGCGTTCGCGCCTGTTTTGTCCGCCGCTTCCTGCACGGTATTGAAGATCGGCCAGCCTTCGTGCGTGGTGCCGCCCTTGCCCGGAGTGATGCCGCCTACAATCTGAGTACCGTAAGCCGCGCAAGCTTTCGCGTGGAAAGTGCCTTCACGGCCGGTCAGACCTTGTACGATCAATCGAGTTTTCTTGTCAGCTAAGATTGCCATAATTGCTCTCTTCCGTGGAAACGCGGCAAGCCGCGTCTCTGATTGCTTATCTCGAGCTCAGCCCCTGAAGGGCCATTTGATCTAGAACTTTCGGCATCGCTAAAGCGATGCCCTGATACGAGCCCTTCGCGAGAACTGCCATTCTTGTTTCGCTCCGGGAGACGCGGCGAGCCGCGTCTCTACACTAAGCCCTTGCCGCGGCTACCACTTTATCGGCTGCATCTTTCATCGTGTCTGCGACCGTGAAGTTCAGCCCGGATTCCATCAGGATTTTTTTGCCTTCCACTACGTTGGTGCCTTCCAGGCGCAACACGATCGGCAGTTGGATATGTGTCTTCCTTGCCGCCTCGACCACTCCGGTCGCCAGCATATCCACGCGCAGAATGCCGCCAAAAATATTAATGAGCACGGCGCGCACGCTCTTGTCGCTAAGAAGAATCTCAAAGGCGTGCGCCACTTGGTCCGCGCTGGCGCTGCCGCCCACATCGAGAAAGTTGGCTGGCATGCCGCCTGCATACTTGATGATGTCCATGGTGGCCATGGCCAGGCCCGCGCCATTCACCATGCAGCCTACGCTGCCGTCGAGCTTGATGTAGTTGAGGCTGTATTTCGATGCCTCCACTTCCAGCGGATCTTCCTCGGTGATGTCGCGCAGTTCGCGCAGGTCGGCATGGCGGAACATTGCGTTATCGTCAAACGTCATCTTGGCGTCGAGCGCGAACAACCGTCCATCCGTACAGCTGATGAAGGGATTGATCTCGACGAGCGATGCGTCCGACTCCAGGAATGCGCGGTAGAGAGCGGTCAAAAACTGCACAGCCGGATTGATCTGCGCCGGCTTTAATCCGAGCGCGAATGCGATCTTGCGCGCCTGGAATGCCTCCAGGCCCATGCCCGGATCGATGTACTGCTTGAGAATTTTTTCGGGAGTTTCGGCGGCCACTTGCTCAATATCCATGCCGC
Source organism: Terriglobales bacterium (assembly GCA_049592035.1). Taxonomy (GTDB): domain Bacteria; phylum Acidobacteriota; class Terriglobia; order Terriglobales; family Acidobacteriaceae; genus Acidiflorens. Next base: position 8,066 of record JBAWFQ010000282.1, on the reverse strand, counting down.
CCGCGGCTGACGCCATGAACACGGGCTTGCCCTCGCCGCGATCTACCAGAATGCCGAGATAGAGCTCTTTCTCGATGGGCAGCGTTTCTTCAATCAGCAACCGGCGCACGATGCGGCCTTCCGGACCCGTCTGATGGGTCACCAGTTTCATGCCCAGAATTTTGCCGGCGAGTTCGCCAGCCTCATCCACTGACTTGGCCAGCTTCACGCCGCCGCCCTTGCCGCGTCCGCCGGCGTGGATCTGCGCCTTCACCACGATTCCGGTCGCGCCTGCGTTCAGCAAATCCCTGGCTGCGGCCTCGGCTTCTTCGCGAGTCGTTGCCATGGTGCCGCGCGGCACGGCGACGCCGTATTTTTTAAGGATTGCTTTTCCTTGATACTCATGAATTTTCATAATGATTCCAAATTGGTCGTTCGTCTTTGGTCGTTGGTTGTTAGTTGTTGGTTGTTCGCAATCAACAACTGCGACAACCGTCTTGCTTCTTGCACCGAGGGGACTCTGCTTGCGGCTTCAGACAACGTGGCAGCAAACCAGTAATTCTATAGAAGATAGAAGGATTGGCGCAAACCCAATCCATCGGCAACGATGCCCTAAATTAGCTTCCACCACGGAGTCACTGAGAAGACGATCGCTTAGCAAAACCCTGGAATGCATCGTGGTACTGGTTTACTTGCCCTCCACCGACTTCAGGCAGCGGCTGTAAAGCTCCAACAGATGGGCCGCGTAATCTTCGGGCTTGTCGGCCGAACTGCTGCCCTGGAATCCGACGCTGGCGCCAGCGGTCTTGCCGTATCCAGTGGTCATGGCGATGAATTTCATGAGATCAAGTGCGATGTCTTCGTTGCGGCGGGAGCCTAGAGAAAGAGCGGGCATGTCCATGATCAAAAACTCCTCGTAAAGCGTGAAGTAATGGGTGAAGTCCGCCGGTTGTGCCGGCTCTGCCGCGATGATAGCAGAAGCATCGGGGACGGAGCCGCCCATCGTTTGGTGACTATCATTTTGTCATTGCGGAGCGATGGCAATCATGTTGGGCAGGCAAAGCGGTGCTCCCACACCTTGGGCATTGCACATGTTGGGGTTGTTGTCTTCGTTGATATTGGCGTAGGGGACTTGCTGGAAATCGCCTCCACTCACCGTATTGATGAGGTGAACGGAGCCGGCCGTGCACGTCGGCCCGTTGTACTGATCGCAGGCGGCGACAAAGACCTGGCTTCCGTCGGTGGAAGCGGCCGCGGCCAGTGGGAAGCTGTCGCCGGAACATTGCGGGCAGCCCGTCGCGGGCGATCCCGAAAGAGTGATGGAAGTCGTGGTTTGGTTTCCTACGTTGTAGATGAGCACGGCCGGGATGTTTTGGCCGAGGACGATCATCTCCTGGCCGTCGTTAAGGAGTTGCGCGAAGATCGGAGTGAAATTGCCTTCGCCAAGGCTGACCGGCGGGGCCGCAGTGAAGCCGGTCGTAGGAAGGATCAGCGGAGGATTACAAGTAAGCTGGAGTGGTTCCGGCGGCGGGGGGTAGAGGATCGGATTCTGTGCGAACTCCGCAGTCAGCATTTGGAGAGAAGTGCTGTCCCCGCTGCCCGCCGGTGGCACTTCGAGAGCCAGGATGTTTTGGGTCGACCAAAAGAAGGTTTCGTTGTTGTACGGCGCCGCGAACGGCGGCGGAAGAACTGGGGATGGAAAGATCTCGAGCGGCGGATTCGCCGTCGTGACGCTTCCGATATTCACAGTGGCCGTGCCGGGCAGCGAACAAGTCGAGTAGGCAGACACTGCATCTGCCGGCGCGCCCGCCACGTAAGCGAAGCTGCCATCCGCCGAGAAAACAACGTCGGTTGCCGAGGTTGCGACCGGAACCGAGGCCAGCGGGTCGACAGTCGAGTAAACCCACAGGTTGCCCAGGTTAGTAATAATAAAAATCTTCAACTGATCGGGGGAGAAGGCGGCGGCGGTAGCGACTTCGCCGGAGTTCGGCAGTACGAGATCAATCGGAGCAACCCCGCTGGTCGAGCTGTAGATGTAGACCTGGCTCGGGGTGGAAACCGTGTCCGAAACCACCACCAGTTTGCCATCGTTCGAAACGGCGAGGACTTTACCGCACAGCGAAACATTGCAGGGAGTCGGGGAGATGGAGACTTCGCTTACACCTGGGCTAGGGCCGACAGTAACGAACATCAACCCCTGATCGGTGCCGATATACAGTTTCCCGGATGCCTGATGATCGAACACCATGGAATTGGGCGTCCGCGGCAGGCTGGCGATGGCGCCGATGGGATTCTTGCCCGAAGTGATCGTCGAGGTCACCGAGAACAGCGCACTATCGCAGCCCGGCTGATTCTGGCAGTCGGTGGTTGCGGCCCAGGCGGTGTAGGTGGGCACGGCGGACGTGGAGGTCACGTCTACCGAGACAGCGCCGAATCCCATCGTCCCATTCGGCAGTATTCCGTTGCTGGCGTAGATGGGGAGACCGGGTAAAACTCCGATATTGCAGCTGGGCGGCGCGCAGGAAGCAGTGAGCGTAGCCCCGCCAAGATTGTTGCGGGCGGTAGCGCTATTGGCTGCCGTGGTGTTGGTGGTAGTGGCGAAGGCCGCCACTTCAGGATTGGTCGTGCTCCAGGTGAGGGGCGGTTTCGACAGTGGCAGGTCGTCGCCGGGCGCAACTCCGTACAGGGTATCGATTGCCGCCGCATTGACAGGGATGCTGGCGCCGTTATCTACCAGAATCGAGTTCCCCTGCTGCCCCTGGCTCGCGATCTGGAGATAGATGGCTCGGATCAGGCAAGTGGTGAAGGGGTAGGGTGCGCTGGTGGTCCCGGCGACGCTGGCAAAAATCTGGGTGATGCCGGGGGAGGCGGCGGTTGCCTGCATCTGGTTGAGCACAGTGGGCTGTTGTGGGTTCACGAGGGGAGCAGTGGTGACCACACCCGCATTGTTCGACGACCAAGTCAGCGGGCCGACCGTGTTGCTGATATCGACGGGCGGATTGCCGCTGTAGGCGATTCCCTCGAAATCCCAAGTCTGTCCTTGATAAAAACACTGATACTGCGGCGGCGGGTTTTCGGTTTGGACAATCTGAATGTTATCCACGTGCTGGTGAATGTAGACGGTAGTTTGCGCGCTGTAAACACCGTTGGTCACAGCTTGCACGTAGGCGATTCCGGTAGTGCCGGGATTGCACTGGGAGACGCTGGCGTCCCAAGTGCCGGCGCATGCGTTCCCATTGCTGGCGACCGAGAGCGGCGCGGGGGCATTCGGAGTGCCGCTGGTGACGACAAATTGAATGTCGAGGCCGAGGATGGGCTTGCCTTCGGCATTTTTGGCCGCAGCGCTAAAAACCTGGGTACCACCCACGTCGATCGAGAGCGTGCCACCGGGGCTGAGCGTAACGCTGGATACGCCGCCAGCGGCAGCGGCGCTGCTCTTGCCCAGGCAGCCGGTGAGAGCAAGAAGAAGGATGAGGACGAAAGTAATGCCCGACGTAACCAGAAAACCGGAACCGCAACGATGCATGAACCCTCCTCGCGTCCATTTACCAGGCGCGAGCATAAAGCGATTGAGCGGAAAACTGTCAGTGTAGATGCAAGGTTTCAAAGTTTCAAGGCTGCCAGGGGCAAGGTTTCAAGGATACTGCACTCTCGGGAATGGCCGCAGACTGATTGTGACCTTCAGGCGCTGAAACCTTGAAACCCTGAAACTTTGAAACTTTATCTTTATCTTTCAGATGCCTCGAACAGTGGTTGACGATGTGCAAGTGAGTTGTTATTATCAAACAGTTCCGCGAGTCTAAGAGCTTTGCAGATCTACGTGTCCGGTTGGAAATGAGCCGGAGACGCCCTCGCTGAAACATCCTGCGAAAACCTTCGCGCCCGGGCTTTGATTAATAAAAGCCTGGGAGACACGCGGGGCTATGCAGGGGGAAGCAGACGAAACGGAACGCCTCCTAGCCGGTTTTGCGGCAAGGCGTGGCGTCACCGTCGTCGGCGATCTAGTCTGAGCGGGAAACTGAACGAATTCTTACCGCCCTCGGTGGATAGGGAATGCGGGCGGGAGAGTATGGCTGGGCGCGACAGCCTGTGCCAGAACTGAGACGGGGCGAACCCCGTCTCTACAGGAAATGTGTGGTTGCGCGCAAGCGCCGCGGTTGCGCGAAGTTTTTGGTAGTTGCGCGGACTGTTTGGTAGAGACGCGGCTGGCCGCGTCTGGGAGTGGTGAGAGTGCCTACTTTTAATCAGCTGGTGAAGTTCGGCCGCGACCGGACGAAATACAAGACGGCCAGTCCGGCTCTGCAATCGTGTCCACAAAAGCGCGGCGTATGCACGCGCGTGTACACGCAGACGCCGAAGAAGCCAAACTCGGCGCTGCGCAAAGTGGCGCGTGTTCGCCTGACCAACGGAATTGAAGTCACGACCTACATTCCGGGCGTCGGCCATAACCTGCAGGAGCACTCGATTGTGCTGATCCGCGGGGGCCGCGTGAAGGATCTCCCGGGCGTGCGGTATCACGTGGTGCGTGGAACCCTCGATGCAACCGGCGTCGCCGGTCGAAATCAGGGCCGCTCGAAGTACGGAACCAAGCGAGCGAAGAAGGCTTAGTAGAGAAAGTATGGTAGAGACGCGGCTTGCCGCGTCTGCGGCTGTAGCAAGAAGCTAGCAGCCAGGAGCTGGAAGCGGAATGCCAAGAAAAGGACATACTCCCAAGCGGAAGGTTGAGGCGGATCCGATCTACGGCTCGGATCTGGTGACAAAGTTCATCAACTCGATGATGTGGCAGGGAAAGAAGTCAACTGCCGAGGGCATCTTCTATAAGTCGCTGGAGAAGTTGCAGGAAAAAGGCGGCGACGAGGCTCTGAAACTGTTCACCAAGGCGGTCGAAAACGCCAAGCCCTTGCTGGAAGTGAAGACGAGGCGAGTAGGCGGCGCGAACTACCAGGTGCCGATCGAAGTAGCAGCTGACCGCAGAACGTCGCTGGCGATCCGCTGGATTGTGAGCTACGCGCGAGGCCGTGGCGAAAAAGGAATGATCGAGAAGTTGACCAACGAGTTGCTCGATGCCTCGAACGGCAAAGGCGCCGCCATCAAGAAAAAAGAAGACGTGCATCGCATGGCGGAAGCGAACAAGGCGTTCGCGCATTACCGGTGGTAGAAGAGCTGCGAGCTTCGAGCCGCGAGCTTGGAGCAAGAAGCCAACGACTAACAACTAACGACAGATTTTCGGAGCCCCAGAAAGAGTTATAAGCCGTGCCCAGAACAGTCCCATTAGAACGTTGCAGGAACATCGGCATCATGGCCCACATCGATGCCGGGAAGACCACGACGACGGAGCGCATCCTGTTTTATACGGGAAAGACGCACCGTATCGGCGAGGTCCACGAAGGCACGGCCATCATGGACTGGATGGAGCAGGAGCAGGAACGCGGTATCACCATCACTTCCGCCGCCACCACCTGCACCTGGCGCGACATTCGCATCAATATTATCGATACGCCCGGCCACGTCGATTTTACGGCCGAGGTAGAGCGCTCGCTGCGCGTGCTCGACGGCGCCGTTGCCGTGTTTGACGCCGTGCACGGTGTCCAGCCGCAGTCGGAGAAAGTTTGGCGGCAGGCCGATAAGTACGGCGTCCCGCGAATTTGTTTCATCAACAAGATCGACAAGATGGGTGCTGATTTCGAGCACGCCGTCGATACGCTTCGCAAGCGCCTCAACGCCAAGCCGGTCGCCATTCAGATTCCCATTGGTCAAGAAGACAAGTTTAAGGGCGTGGTCGATCTGGTCGCGATGAAGGCCATCATCTGGGAAGACGAGACGATAGGCGCGGAGTACAAGACCACCGACATTCCCGCCGATCTGCAGAAAAAGGCGGAGGCGTTCCATACCCAACTGGTCGAAACCGTCGCCGAAAATGATGACGATATTCTGCACAAGTTTCTCGAAGGCGAACCGATTTCAGCCGACGAACTCAAAGCGTCGCTGCGCAAATCGACCATCGGCCTGAAACTGTTCCCAGTCGTCGTCGGAACGGCTTTCAAGAATAAAGGTGTCCAGCCGCTGCTCGATGCTGTCGTCGATTACCTGCCTTCGCCGCTCGACACCAAAGAGACCCATGGCCTCGATCCCGACACCGGAAAGACGATCACGCGCAAAGCCGACGACAAAGATCCTTTCTCGGCGCTGGCCTTTAAGATCATGGCTGACCCGTTCGTCGGGCAGTTGACGTTTATCCGCGTCTATTCGGGACAATTGAAGTCGGGCGAGTCGGTGATGAACTCGCGTACGCAGAAGCACGAGCGCATTGGACGTCTGCTCAAGATGCACGCCAACAAGCGTGAAGACATTCAGGAGATTCTAGCGGGCGACATCTGCGCTGTAGTTGGTTTGAGAAACGTCAGCACGGGCGACACCATCTGCGAAGAGCGGCATCCGATTACGCTCGAGTCGATCGTGTTTGCGGTGCCGGTGATTTCGGTGGCGGTCGAGCCGAAAACCAAGGCCGATCAGGAAAAAATGGGCATGGCGCTGGCGAAACTCGCGCAGGAAGACCCGACCTTCAAGGTCCATACCGATCCCGATAGCGGGCAGACGATCATCAGCGGTATGGGCGAGTTGCATCTCGAAATCATTGTCGACCGCATGATGCGCGAATATAAGGTCGAAGCGAACGTAGGCAAGCCGCAGGTCGCGTATCGCGAGACCATCCGCAAGCATGCCGAAGCCGAAGGCAAATACATCCGCCAGACCGGCGGCCGCGGCCAGTACGGACACGCGAAGATTTATCTCGATCCGAACGAGCCCGGCAAGGGCTACGAATTCATCAATGAAATCGTAGGCGGCACGGTGCCCAAGGAATACATCAAGCCCATCGACCAGGGCATGCAGGAAGCCATGGAAGGCGGCGTCCTCGCTGGCTATCCGATGGTTGACATTAAGGCGACGCTTTACGACGGCAGCTACCACGATGTCGATTCGAACGAAATGGCGTTCAAGATCGCCGGTTCGATGGCGTTCAAAGAAGCGGCGCGCAAGGCGAGCCCGGTGATTCTCGAGCCGGTGATGGCGGTTGAAGTCGTGACGCCGGAAGATTACGCCGGCACGATCATGGGCGACTTGAGCTCGCGTCGCGGACGCATCGAAGGTATGGAACATCGCGCCGGTTCGCAGGTGATCAAGGCCATCGTTCCCTTGGCAGAGATGTTCGGCTACGCGACGCATATGCGTTCGTCGACCCAGGGACGCGCCGAGTACTCGATGCATTTTGCGCGCTATGAAGAAGCCCCGCGTCACGTGGCGGATGAGATCATCGCCAAGACGCAGGGCAAGACAGCATCGAGGTGATTTGTATCAGGGCGTGGCTTTAGCCACGTCGAATCGTGAACTCAGGTTCGGGGCTTTAGCCCCTGAGGAAAACGGAAATGGCGAAGGAAAAATTTGAACGGACAAAGCCGCACTGCAACGTAGGGACGATTGGTCACATCGACCACGGCAAGACGACGTTGACGGCGGCGATCACGAAAGTATTGCAGAAGCACAACCCGAAGATCGTTTTCCGGTCGTTTGATTCGATCGACAACGCTCCGGAAGAAAAGGCGCGCGGCATCACCATTGCCACGGCGCACGTCGAATACGAGACGCCGAACCGGCACTACGCGCACGTCGATTGCCCCGGCCACGCCGATTACATCAAGAACATGATCACGGGCGCGGCGCAGATGGATGGCGCGATTCTGGTAGTTGCTGCGACTGACGGTCCGATGCCGCAGACGCGCGAGCACGTGCTGCTGGCTCGTCAGGTGGGCGTTCCGTACATCGTTGTGGCGCTGAACAAGTGCGATGCGGTGGATGATCCCGAGTTACTGGATCTGGTCGAGCTCGAAGTGCGCGAGTTGTTGAAGAGCTATCAGTTTCCGGGCGACGATGTGCCAGTGATTCGTCTATCTGCGTTAGGGGCTTTGAACGGAGAAGAAAAGTGGGAGAAGCAGATTGACGCGCTGATGGAAGCGGTGGACAAGAGTGTTCCGCAGCCGGCGCGCGAACTGGACAAGCCGTTCCTGATGCCGATCGAAGATATTTTTTCG
>JBAWFQ010000281.1:0-2734 GCA_049592035.1 Terriglobales bacterium | reverse complement strand
AGAAATCGATTCGCTCGGGATTGACGGTCGCATTCGGCTCATTCGGGTCGAGCGATGTGGCCATGCCTCCGACTAGAAACGTTTGCAAATGAGGGTTTTTGCCGCCGAGTACGGCGTGAATCCGTATGAATTCCTTCTGAAACTGAAGCGCCTCCAGGTAATGGGCGACGGCCAGGAGATTCGCTTCAGGGGGAAGATGGTAGGCGGGATGTCCCCAATAACCTGCGCCAAAAAGGCTCAGTTGCTTGCTCGCAACAAGGGCGCTGATGCGGTCCTGAACCCCCTTGAAATACGTCGTGCTCGACTTGGGCCAATTCGAGATCGATTGCGCCAATTGTGATGTCTTCGCCGGGTCTGCCTTCAAAGACGAGACCACATCGACCCAATCCAAAGCGTGCAGATGATAGAAGTGAATCACGTGATCTTGAATCGTCTGCGTGGCGGCAATAATGTTGCGAATCAGGCGCGCGTTGTCGGGAACTTCGATACCGAGTGCGTCCTCCACCGCGCTGACCGAGGCGAGCGCATGGACCATCGTGCAAACCCCACAGATCCGCTGCGCCCAAATCCAGGCTTCCCGTGGATCCCGGCCACGAAGGATCAACTCGATCCCCCGAAACATCGTTCCCGAACTCCACGCATCGCTTATGATGCCCCCATCCACCTGAGCTTCAATGCGGAGGTGACCTTCAATCCGCGTCACGGGATCGACCACAATTCGTGCCATGCCATCCTCCCTACCTACGCTCGGCGACAGTCAAACACCACGCTTGCCTCGACCGGCGTCGTCTTGGTCCCGATCTTGTCGAACACGACGTGGCCAGCCGCCTGAGCCGCCGCCATGCTGCGACTCCCCCGTCGCTCCTCATACGGTGTCCGCTTGACGTTCCCCCGCGGCATCAACTGCAACGGTGGCAAAGGGACGCTCGTAGCCCGGAGCTGTCCTACCGTTTCGTGACTTCTTCTTCGTCAGGCACATGTTCCAGTGGCAAAGGCGGTGGGCTCTTGATCACGAAGGTGTCGATTAGCACCAGGATTCCGAAGATAACAAATCCCCAGGCTGGATGGCTGAGGATACCGACGCCGACCGAGATCGACATGAACGCAATAACCCTCAATGCTCGTGTTCCATTCATATGTACCCCTTCCGCTCCTTTGTTCCTGCACTCTCTTGCAAGGCCCGCCTGCGATCATCCAATTGCGGCGTCGCAGGACGAAATCGTTTACATCGCCCCTCCCGTGTGACACGAGCTGCAGGGTTGCGACGCCCAGATGCCGCCGATGTCTACCGGGTGATGAAAAGTCAGCCCCTCCGGCCCTTTTGCAGTTTGCATGCTCCCAAGCTTGCCTTGTCGCAGAATGGTGTGGCACTCGTTGCAACCCGAAGGAATAACGCTCCCGTCGACGCTTTTATGCTGGCCATCGTGACAGCGAAAACACCCCGGAAAATTGAAGTGACCATCATCTTTGGAATACGTGTCCCACCGAACCCTCATCGACGGGAAAAAATAGTGATCGTAACTACTCTGCAGATGGGCGATAGCAGCTTCGATCGTTTGCTGCTTTTCTGAGTAAACCTGGGGATAGGATTTCTGATAGTAGCCAAGCAATGTGTTTTCAATTCCGCGCATTGCCTGCTCTCGGCTTGCGTAAGTTGCCGAGAGCGCGGCTACTCCTTCCTGTTTGATAAACGGGAGCGAGGCATCAATCGCACCATCGGCCAGGGCCACGTTTACGGTCCGGTTCGGTGTCTGCAGAATATGGCTCGGCCGGTTATGACAATCCACGCAATCCATGGTTCGGATCTCGCCGGTTGGCGTTGTTGTAGATGTTTGCGGCTGGGTCGTATACACCTTTGCTGCGCCCGTCTTCGGATCGACGGCCCGCACCCATGGAATATTCTGCCGCTGAGCATCGGTGGCGACATACTCGACCTTGCTCGCGACGTGCCAGTGAATTCCCACTCGCTGCCCGTCTGCTAGGGCTCCGCCACCGCCGATGTGGACCAACATGTCGATCTCCCAGCGTGTGTTCTGTTGGTCGGCAAGGAAGTAATCGCGATGCACCTCACGTGAACCAAAGAAATTAGCTGGCCAGTGACAACGTTCGCAATTGGCCCGCACTGGACGCAGGTCGGTCACCGGGACGGGAATCGGTCGCGGGTAGTCGTTCTCGAGGGTTTCGACGAGTTCGATCATTCCGCGCATCTTCGATTCCGCGTACCCCAAATTTCCTGGCCCGACGTGACACTGCGCGCACTCGACATGGGCATGCGGAGAGCGCTGATACGTGACAAACTCGGGAGTCATGGAGTGGCAGGAGGCGCCGCAAAATGAAACTGCATCTGTGTAGCGATACGCCTGTTCGCCGCCGTAAATCGCTGGAACGGAGATGATCGCAGCTCCGATGCCAACGGCCAAGAGCGCCTTCCTTTCGGCGGCCAAGTTCAAATCCCACTTGGGGTAGCGCGCGAACGACAGAGGCTTGTGCATCCGCCAGCGGATCCACTGAAAGTACATACCGATCAGCACAACTACGACGCCAACAATCACAAACATCGGGGGGACGAAAAAGATAACCAAGTCTCCGTAGGGCTCAACCAGTGCGCCGCCTCCGATGGTGTGATACGCAGTCAGAACTGCGAACACGAGGACACCGACTGCGGCAATGCCGGTTCCCACGTAGCTGGTCCAATTGCGATAGAGCGCCAGTGGGCCGGGACCGGGACGCGACT
>JBAWFQ010000280.1:0-25152 GCA_049592035.1 Terriglobales bacterium | reverse complement strand
GCCCCGCAGCCGTGAGTCCATTGTGTCTGGAGAAAACCGAGCGTCGCTTCGCGCGCGAGGCAGGTGAGGGCACCTGCCCCTACGTGAACTGGCAGGCTTGCAAAATTTGCGGTGGGGTGAGAGAACTCTGGCTATGAGCTTCGAGAGTTTGCGTTCTCCGGTGCGGTTTCTGCAACAGGGCGGCATCCCTGCCGATCAAGACTGGCTGCGTGAATACGAGGCGTGGTTTGAAGACGAAGGACAGGGGATCTCAGACGCCGTCGACCGGGCCGGCACTCCGTGGTTACGTATGTTCGATCGGTTCGGTGCGCGAGTAGATGAAATTCTGTATCCACCCGAATACTGGCGCATGCTGAAACGTGGATACCGTGCGGGCATACTCTGGCGGGGTTTTGATCAGAATTCAGCGCCGAATTCACTGCTTCCCGCTTATCTTCTTCTTTACGTTACTGGTTTCTATGACCCGGGACTAGCTTGCCCGTACACGGTTTCTTTGTCCACCGTTTCTCCGCTGGCGAAATATGGAGACGCGGAACTGAAGGCGCGGTTTTTGCCGCGCATGTTGCAGCGCGATGACAGTGTATGGCAGGGCGCAACCTGGATGACCGAGATCAAGGGCGGCTCCGACCTGGGCGCGGCGGTGGAGACGGTCGCACAGCGGGACGGGAGTAAGTGGCGACTCACGGGCGACAAATACTTCGCTAGTAATGCTGGAGCCGAGTTGGCGGTGGTCGCGGCCCGGCAGGAGGGCGCGCCGCAGAATGTGCGTGGGCTCAGTCTGTATCTGGTGCCGCGTCGCCGTGAAGACGGGCAACTGAATTATCAGATACGGCGACTTAAGGACAAGATCGCCACCCGCTCGGTGCCTACCGGTGAGATCGAACTTCGTCGCAGCGAGGCTTGGCTGCTGGGGAAGGCGGAGCATGGGATCTATTTGATTCTCGAAGTTCTGAACCTGTCGCGGGTGGCCAACAGCGTGGGCAGCGTTGCTTTGGCGCAACGGGCGATCGCTGATGCTTATTCTTTCGCGCAAGGGCGTGGCGCTTTCGGGAAACCGATCATCGAGCACCCTCTACTCCGACGCCAATTCGAGGATCGTTGGCATAGGCTACGGGCGGCCTCAAGGCTGGCTTGGGAAGCTGTGCATCTGCTCGACGAGGTGTGGCAGGAGAAGCCTCCGTACTCGGAGCGCTATCATCTGTTCCGGTTAGTCGCTCACCTGGCGAAATACTGGACCGCGGAGTTCGCCGTGCAAACGGCTAAATGGGCGATGGAAGTTTACGGCGGCGTGGGAACGCTGCAGGAATATCGCGTGGAACGCTGGCTGCGCGAGGCCATGATTCTGGCCATCTGGGAAGGGACATCGCATCGCCAGATGCTGGATGGATTGGAAGTCATGCAGCGCAAAAGTGCGCACCGGTTGCTGTTCCAGCATTTGGCGGGGAAAACACCGGAGGCGCAGCTGCGCGAGATGGAAGCGCGCGTGGAACGACAGCTCGGGTTGCCCGACGTCGAGAGAGAAGGAACGCTGGAGAAGCTTTTTAGCGATCTGGCGTCGTTTACGGCGGAGGCGCTTTTGCAGGAAACCTATCGAAGAACCTAAGTTGTTCGTGGAGAGCCGGGCGTCCCCGCCCGGCTGAACGGGCGAGACGCCCGTTCCTCCACTTTATGAATCATCTTGCGATCATGGCGCTAGTGGGTCGCATCCGCGTACTTCACCGAACAGCCGTAGGGACGCGTCGCGGGCGTTTCCACCGGCTTTCCGGCCATGGCCTGCTGCAGCGCCAGACTGACGTAGTTCGTCGCGCCCGGGACGTCGTTCACGTCGGTGGTCGGTTTGTCGTCAATCGCGCCGTCGTAGATCACGACTCCCTGAGGATTGATGACGAACATGTGCGGGGAGGTCTTGGCGTCGTATAGATGGCCGATGTCGCCGGTCGGGTCGAGCAGCGCAGCGGTCGGCGCGGCTTGCCGCTTCACCAGATAGTCGTTCTCTTCACTCGCGGTTACGTAGCCTTGCTTGCCGGGCGCGGAAGACAGAATCGTGAACCACACCACGCCCTGAGCCGTCCACTGTTTTTGCAGGCGCTGCATATTGCCGCTGTCGTATTGTTTGCGGACGAAGGGACAGCCATTGTTGTGCCATTCGAGGACTACGTATTTTCCGCGATAGTCCGCGAGGTGAATGGTTTTACCATTGCTCGCTGAGCCGGTGAAGTCCGGCGCCGGCGCGCCCACTTTCGCGGCCGCGAGCAGGGGCGGAGCGGCACTTAGCAGCAATGCAATTATGTAGGAAACTAATCCGGGAACTAATCTAGGAACTATAGAGCGTCGATTTGAATGCTTCATGGCTGTGATGCCTCCGCTGGATGGATTTTAATACTGGAAGTTTTGGGCGCGCCGGACTTGCTGATCGGCACATCGATTATGTAAGACTGATTCGAGTCTGGATGAGTCGAGTCTGGATGGTCGGCGGCGAATACGAGCACGCCTTGCAGCCGCGCGATGGGCTTGAGCAGGCGATCGGACTTCCGCAGCGTCAACCGGAAGCCTGTGGCCGATGGCTGGAGCCTCTGCGGCGCTGCGTTTTCAATTTGCGACTCGGCCAACGGGAAGAAAATCGCCTGGGTGAATTCGCGGCCGGCGGTCTCGCGACCGAGGTTCACGCTGAGCACGAAAGAATCGTTAACGTCGGCTACGCTGAATTTCCAATTCCCCGGCGCTGGCCTCGGCAAAGACTGGCTGGTAGCCGCGAACAGATGTTCGTTCTCAACATCCTGCTTCCGCACAACATTGTTGTGAACATTCAGCATTGGCGGCGATTTGATGGGGAGAGTGAGGGAGAGTTCTGCTTTCCCCGGAACGCACATTTCGTGGCTGCAAACCAGCAGTTTGACATCGGCGCCGATACGAACTGGTTGTTGCGTTGGCAGGCTGGCTTCGGCTTGCAGCGGCACAATTAGAAGGACGGCGTCTTCGTAGCCATAATCCACGATGGTGCCGCTCTCGAAACGCCGCGGGGCGGGCCACTCGATGGGTCCCGCGGTAAGACCGGCGGGCAACTGCCACTCTATGCGCGGCGGCTCGCCCGAGTCGCCGGGATTGACCCAGTAGATGTGCCATCCCTTGTCGAGTTGGAAACGCAGACCTAGATCGAGAGTTTGCCCCGGTGCGATCCATGGATTGCGGGCGATGAGTTCCAGCGTGCCGTGAGAGATGGGCGTGGCTTGCGCCTCCGCTGCGGCCGCGCACAATAGCAGCGCTGCTCCGCATAGAAGAGTCCGGCAGAAGCCTGAGCTTGGAGTACGCCCTCGCATTATGATTTCGATGCGCAAACTGCTTCGCAAGTTTTTTCTTATTCTGGCGGCGCGCGCCTGCTGTTGCTGGTGGAGATTGCCCGCTCCGTGCCGTAATATCTAACTTACGTGTTTGAGGAGAAACGAGAATTATGAGCACCATTGAACAAGCACACCCTGCAACGCACTTCCCTGCTCTCGCACCACCTCGCCGCTATTTATTTGGCCCGGGACCCAGCATGGTTCATCCGCGCGTGTACGAGGCGCTGTCGAAGCCGATTGTCGGGCACCTTGATGCCTACTTTATTCAGGTGATGTCGGACGTCCAGCAATTGCTCAAGACCGCTTTCGGAACCACCGACGGCGCCACGCTGGTGATTTCCGGTACGGGCAGCGCGGGTATGGAAGCGGCCGTTGCCAATTTCGTCGAGGCCGGAGCCAAGTTCGCAGTGTTTGCCAATGGATATTTCTCCGACCGGCTGACGGAGATGGCGAAGCGGCATGGCGCGAATGTTGTGCGTTTTGAGAAGGCTTGGGGTGAGACCTATACGGACGACGAGGCGCGGGAGTTCATCCGCCGTGAAAAGCCCGCGGTGGTGGCTTTTGTTCACGCCGAGACTTCGACCGGAGCTTTGCAATCCGGGCAGGCTATTTGTGGTGCGGCGCACGAAGTGGGCGCACTGGTGATCGGCGATTGCGTGACTTCGCTGGGCGGAGTGCCGGTGGAGTTCGACAAGACCGGCATCGACGTCGCCTACAGTTGCACGCAGAAGGGGTTGAGCTGTCCGCCGGGGTTATCGCCCATGGCTATGTCGCCTCGGGCTATGGAGTGGCTGCGCGCTCGCACTTCGCCAGTGCGCAGTTGGTACTTTGACCTCAAACTCATTCACGACTACTCGACGGTTTCGCACCGCTATCATCACACGGCGCCGATTTCGATGTTCTATGCCCTGCGCGAGGCGTTGCTGGTGATTGCCGAGGAAGGCATCGAAAACCGGTGGGAGCGGCATCGGCGTTGCCATAAGTCTTTCGTCAAAGGCATCGAAGCGATGGGTCTGCGCATGCACGTTCCCGCGGAGCATCGCATTGCCACACTGAATACGGTGTGCGTTCCCAATGGGGTCGACGAAGGGAAAGTGCGAAAGCGCCTGTTGGACGAGCCGGGGATTGAAATTGCCGGCGGCTTTGGGCCGCTGGCGGGCAAGGTTTTCCGCATCGGCGTGATGGGACCATTAGCCACCGAGGAGAACGTGCAGTTTTTCCTGAAAGAGTTTAAAAGAGCGCTAGACTGATCGAGCCGTCTGAAGGCATCGGGCCATCGCAGTTCAAAGGCCTTTGACTTTAGATGGCCCGATGACCCGATCACCCGATGGCCCGATGCCTTACAATGGCTCGATCATTTAGAGGATCTCCATGGAAGCGCGTATCCTCGGCCAATTCCGCGCGATTGTTGGCAAGGGCCTCATCACTGAAACCTCCGAACTGCACACCTATGAATGCGATGGGCTGACGAATCTCCGCGTCTTGCCTCAGGCCGTTCTGCTTCCCACTTCGACCTCGGAGGTGCAGGCGATTGTGCGCATCTGCCAGCGCGAAAAGATTCCTTTTGTGGCTCGCGGTTCGGGCACGGGACTGAGCGGCGGGGCGCTGCCAGTGGACAACGGTGTGGTCATCAGTTTAGCCCGCATGAATCGCATCCTGGAAGTGGATCTGCCGAACGCGCGCGTGGTCGTGGAGCCTGGCGTTATCAACTCCGACGTTACGCTGCGCGTGGCCCCGCATGGCTATTTCTATGCTCCCGATCCGTCGTCGCAATCGGTATGCAGCATCGGCGGAAATGTAGCGGAGAATTCGGGCGGCGCACATTGCCTGAAATATGGATTCACCACTACCCACGTGCTGGCGCTTGAGGTAGTTCTTCCCGATGGATCGATTGTGCATCTGGGCAGCCGGGCGGTGGACCGTCCGGGATATGATTTGCCGGGAATTTTTGTGGGATCGGAAGGAACGCTGGGCATCGCTACCAAAGTCGTGCTGCGCATCGTGAAGAAACCCGCAGTCATTCAAACTCTGCTCGCGGCGTTCAACACCACCGAGGAAGCGGGCGCGGCGGTCAGCGGAATCATTGGAGCAGGAATGTTGCCCGCGGCCATCGAGATGATGGACAACCTTGCGATTCAGGCGGCCGAAGCCTCGGTGCACGCAGGCTACCCAAACTGCGGCGGACTGCTGCTGGTGGAACTCGACGGGCCGGCCGCGGAAGTCGAGCACTTGATGGAGCAGGTGGGGGAGATCTGCACGCGATGCGGGGCGTGGGAGATTCGCGTTGCGCAATCTCAAGCCGAGCGCGCCGTCGTGTGGAAAGGCCGCAAGGCCGCTTTTGCCGCCATGGGGCGCATTTCGCCCAACTACATTGTGCAGGACGGCGTGATTCCGCGGACTGCACTGCCCAAGGTGCTCGGCGACATCGAACGCATGAGCGCGGCGGAAGGATTGCGCGTGGCCAACGTGTTTCACGCGGGCGACGGCAATCTGCATCCGCTGGTGCTTTACGACGGACGCATCGCAGGGCAGGAAGAGCGCGCCATGGAGCTTTCCATCAATATTCTGCGGCTGTGCGTGAAGTACGGTGGGTCGATAACTGGCGAACACGGCGTGGGTGAGGAGAAAAAGATGATGATGGGGGAGATGTTCGCGGAGCCCGATTTGGACACCATGCAACTGGTGCGCTGCGCGTTCGATCCCGAAAAGCTTTCGAATCCGGGCAAGGTGTTTCCCCGCACTCGTCTGTGCGCGGAGAGAACCGGGCCGTACCAACCGCATCCACTGGAAGTCTCCGGGGTTGCGCAGTTCTTTTGAGGGATATGGGAACTCGATCATTTTCATTGCCGCATCCATCGATCGCCGCTGTCGAGACCGCGTGGAGCGATCTGTGCGCTCTGGTCGGCGAAGAGCATTTCCGCGCCTCCATGATGGAGGACACGGTCGATGATGTTCTGCCGCACATGGTCATCGAGCCGGGGACTGCTGAAGAAGTCGCGGGCGCGCTGAAGATCGCTACGGGCGCGGGGTTGAAGGTGATCCCTCGCGGCGGCGCGACCAAGATGGATTGGGGGAATCCCCCGCGCGGCGGGGAACTGATTCTTTCCACGCGCCGGTTGAATCGCGTGGTCGAACACGCCTGGGGCGACATGACGGCTACGGTCGAAGCCGGGTGCACATTCCAGCAACTGCAGCACACTCTTGCCGAGCATGGACAGCGGTTGGCTCTTGACCCTCTTTGGACGGAGCACGCGACCATCGGTGGCATTCTGGCGACGAATGACAGCGGGCCCCTGCGAGTTCGCTTCGGAAGTTTGCGCGACTTGATAATCGGCATCACGCTGGCCCTGCCGGATGGGACTCTCGCCAAGAGCGGCGGCAAGGTGGTAAAGAACGTCGCGGGATATGACCTGCCCAAGCTGGCTACCGGATCACTGGGTACTCTTGGAATCATTACGCAGGCAATCTTCCGGCTTCATCCTGTGCCGCGCGAAAAGCGGACTTTGAGCTTCTCCACTTCCGACGACGCGACTTCCCGCGGCGGAATCATGAATGCCTTGGTGCTCGCGATTCAGGATTGCAATATGGTTCCTACCGGGGTGCAGGTTCGCGCGGGGAGTGTGTCGGCGCCGGAAGTCGATCTCCGCTTTGAGGGAACGTTGGCGGGCTGTGAGGCGCAGATTGCGCAGACGATGCGCCTCGAGTCCGGGGCGCGCCGTATCGAATCTCCGGCGGACGTCTGGAATGCGCATGGCGAATTGTTTCGCGGGAGTGAAGCTTGTGTCGTGTGTAAGTTCAGCGTGTTGCCGGCGGATCTTGGAGGTTTTTTAGAGTCGATCGAGAGAGTAACGGAACCGCTGGACTTGCCCTGGAGGCTGGTCGCGCAGGCCATCGGAGCCGGGTACCTCCGACTGGAGAGTAAGGATAGCGGCGCCGTAATCAGCGTGCTTGAGGACTTGCGGAAGAAATTGGAAACTCGCGGAGGCTCGCTTGTCATTTTGCGTTGTCCTCACGAAATCAAATCGAAAATGGATGTCTGGGGAAGCGCTGGCGATGCGCTGGCGTTGATGAGAAGTATCAAGGCGCAATTCGATCCTACGGGAGTGCTGAACCCGGGGCGCTTCGTGGGAGGGATTTGATGACGGGGAAAATCCGATGACGGAACCCGCGCACACGCCTCCCGACACCGGTTGTGGCGCCTTCGACGCGCACCACGCGCCCTCGAGTGACTTGGTCAACGCTTGCGTGCATTGCGGGTTTTGCCTTGCCACGTGCCCTACTTACGCGCTTTGGGGCGAGGAGATGGATTCGCCGCGCGGGCGAATCTATTTGATGAAACTCGGCTTGGAGGGACAGGTTCGCCTCGATCCCACTTTTGTCAACCACATGGACAACTGCCTCGGGTGCATGGCTTGCTTGACGTCGTGTCCTTCGGGGGTGCAGTACGACAAACTGATCGAAGCGACGCGCGCCCAGATCGAACGCAACTACCCACGACCGGCGCCCGACGGGCTTTTGCGGCGAATGATCTTTGACGTCTTTCCGCGGCCTGACCGGCTGCGCCTGCTGCTCGCGCCGCTCGCACTTTACCAGCGCTCGGGATTGCAGTCGCTGGTGCGCCGCAGCGGGCTTGTCAAACTGCTTCCTGCCAGCCTGCGCGTCATGGAGAACCTCGCGCCGTCGATTCCACGAAAAACAAACGGTGCGCTCCCCGAGCGAGTGGCAGCAGAAGGCGAACCGCGCCTGCGCGTGGGTTTGCTGCTGGGATGTGTGCAGAGCGTTTTTTTTCCCGAGGTCAATGCCGCCACTGTGCGCGTACTGGCCGCGGAAGGTTGCGAGGTGGTGATTCCCGGGGATCAGTGCTGCTGCGGCGCGCTCATGATTCACGCCGGCGAGGAAAAAGCCGCGCTCGATTACGCGCGGCGCACTATCGATGCATTCGAACGCGCGCAGGTGGATACCGTGGTGAGCAACGCCGCCGGCTGCGGATCGAACTTGAAGGATTATGGCTATCTGCTGCGCGACGATCCGGAGTACAGCGAGCCGGCGAAGGCATTCTCGGCGAAGTGTCGCGACATTTCTGAAGTTTTGGCGGGGCTGGAGCCGCGATCCCCGCGCCATCCGCTGCCCTTGAAGGTTGCCTATCACGACGCTTGCCACTTACAGCATGCGCAGGGGGTGAAGGCGCAACCTCGCGCCGTACTGGGAAAAATCCCAGGGTTGCAGATTCTGGAAACTGCCGAAGCGGCGCTGTGCTGCGGGTCGGCCGGAATCTATAACCTGGTTCGACCCGGACCGGCCAAAGAACTCGGCGACCGCAAAGTCCGCAATGTGCTGGCGACGGCGCCGGATATTGTTGCTTCGGGAAATCCCGGATGCCTGCTGCAGTTACGCAGCGGACTCCGGAGTGCTGGCTGCCCGGTACCGGTGGTTCACCTGGTGGAAGTGGTCGACGCTTCGATGCGGGGGTTGCCGGCGGAATCCTTGCTCGGGCGCTAACCGGCCAGCACGCGCAACCAAATCCCTCCAGTCCGCGGGTCGCACCACGAAACCTCTGCAATAGTTTTGATTTTAACAACGCAAATTATGCGTTGGACTCCTCGCCAGCCGTGCCGCTATTTTGAAGTTATCGACGCGCCGACGCGAATGCCGTGAGGAGACGTAGCCAAGCCCTGCCTAAACTAACGAGAGGAGCTATTTATGAAATCTGAGAGACGTTGGTCCCCGCGTCCGGCTCCGGCGGTACGCGGGAGTGGGAAGACCAGCAGGAAACGACCGTCTAAGACGATCGATACGGAAAAACTGTTGCGCCTTGCCCGACAGCTGTATGCACACGCTCTTACCTTGCAGGAATTGATTCGCAACGAAGGGAAAGAGACGTATGAGGTTTTGCGCCCGCGCTACGATCGGCAGGCGGCGCAGCAATTCGAGATTTTTTACCATCCCTCCGATTAGGCCTCGCAACTTCGCTTTTACTTCGCCTTGCATCTTTTCTTGGCCTTCCTGCGTATTCCCAGTAGTATGCACGCAACGACCTGTTATTTCGTCAATGTGATGGCGGATGAGAGAACCGAGATCGCGCAGGGGTTGCGTCGTCGCGATCCCGACTTGCTCGACCGGCTCATTGAGCAATACCAGCACCGGCTGCTGCGCTATCTGATGTCGCTCACGCGCAACCGGGCCACGGCCGAAGACCTCTTTCAGGAAACCTGGATTCGCGTTCTGGAACGCGGACATCAATACGACGGGAAACATGAGTTCTGCACCTGGCTGTTCTCCGTGAGCCGGCACCTGGCCATTGATTATTTCCGCCGCAAACAGCCGGCAAGCCTTGACGCTCTGCTGGAGGATGACGACAAACCGATGGCTCCGCCTGTGTCGGAAGAGCCCTCGGCGTTTGAGCGGGTGGCGCAGCGCGAACTGAGCCAGCGGATCACAGCCGGTCTGGATCGCGTGGCGTACGAATATCGCGAAGCGCTGGTGCTTCGATTTCAGGAGGGAATGTCGTTGGACGAGATTGCCGTGGTCACGGGTGCGCCACTTGGTACCGTGAAATCGCGGGTGTACCGGGGCCTGAGCGCGCTGCAACCGTGGCTGAAAGGAATCCAGGCATGACTGACATGGAGACGACCATCAAGAAGATGACGGATAACAACGACAACGATCACGATCACGAACGCGCCCGGCAGATGCTCTCCCTTGGCGGCGACTCTGAGCTGTCCGGCGCAGAACGCGCTTGGCTGGAGAGCCACATGGAAGCGTGCGAGTCTTGCCGGGCCTTTGCTCAGGATGCCGGTGACGTGGTTCGAGCGCTGCGTGCGATTCCGGTGGCTGCCGATCGGAGCTTGGTCGCAACCACACAAATGCGCGTGCGGCTGCGCGCCCGCGAGTTGCGGCAACGCGAGGAACGGATGTGGCTGGTCGGCGTCTCCTGTGTCGCGGTTACGCTGACGGCTGCTTTTACAAATCTTGCCTGCTGGCGCGGTTTTGCCTGGCTGGTGGAGCGGACCCATATTTCCGCAGCCACTTGGCCGGTGGCGTTTGTTGCGCTCTGGATCGCTCCGGCGCTGGCTGCCAGCGTGCTGCTGCTGGCGCTGGGCACGCACCTGGCTGATCACAACCGCCGAACGCAGGGATTTGACAATCCACAGGATTGAAGGAGACAGCTCGATGCAAGTGCGAAACGAAACCCACACCCGATTCTCGGACGAGATCCGCATTATTTCTCCAATTGCATATTTCATCGCGTTTCTGGCCTTTGCCGGAATGCAGGTTCTTATTCTCACGGTGATGGCGCACGATCCGAAGGCTCCTCCGCTCTGGGGACGAGAATGCATCGCGCTCTTCGCCGGCATTCTGCTGGCCGTGTGGGTTCTGCTCGTCGGCTACGTGAACCGGGACTCCGGTCGGCGCGGCATGGGCCGTGTCTTGTGGACGCTGGTAGCGATCTTTGTTCCGAACGCGCTGGGGATCGTCCTTTACTTTATTCTGCGCAAACCGCGTCTCGGGTCCTGTCCGCAATGCGGGACGCATGTGGAGGCTGGGTTCGGGTTCTGTCCCAAGTGCCGCTATCGCTTGCAGCCTGTTTGCCCGCACTGCCAGCGCGGAGTGCAGCCGGGCGATGTGTTCTGCCCGTATTGCGGAGGCGCGCTGGATACGACGGTGCGGGCGGCAACAACCTTGTGAGCACTTATGAGGCAGAAAAGCCGGACTTGGTTGAGGCTCTTCGATTAACCTTGAAGTTTTCCAGAGTACAGCGCCATGCCAACGACGGCATCAATTCCGAGCGCGTCGAGGGCGTCGATCTCCTGCTGCTCGGTGATGCCTCCGGCTACCACCAGATGACGTTTCGTGGCGCGGTGGATGGCGTGAACCGTTTCCATTGGAATTCCGCCCATTAGACCCTCGGTGTCAATGTGCGTGTAGAGGAAGGACTCGCAGAAAGGCTCCAACTCGTGAATCATGTCGAAGGCTGTGATGGCAGTTGCCGTGCGCCAGCCGTCGATCGCAACCCGGCCTCCGCGTGAATCGAGAGCAAACATGAGCGTCGACTTGGGAATTGCTTCTGCCAGCGCGCGCGCGTGCTCGTGATTGATTCCGCCCTCGGTAAGCAACGCGGAACCGACGATGACTTTGCTTGCGCCCAGGCTCAGGAGCTCCTTGGCCGTTTCCACGTTGCGAATGCCGCCGCCAACCTGGCAGTTCAGGCGGCTGACGATCTGCTTGACCAATTGCCGGTTGTCACCGGCTCCGCGGGCGGCGTCGAGGTCGATGAGTTGAACCACGCGGTGTTTCGAGAAGCGCTCGATCCAGTAGTCGAAATTGTCGAACTCCAGTTTCTTTTTTTCGCCCTGGACTAGCTGCACGATCTTGCCGCCCATCAGGTCAATCGATGGAATCAGCATGGCCACCTCACCGGAACATTGGCCGCGTGCAGTTCGCCTTTTAGTTTGGCAATGTTTTCAAGGCCGAAATGAAAGATGGAAGCGGCTAGAGCGGCATCGGCTCGGCCGCTCTGGAAGACTTCGATAAAGTGCTGCGGAGAACCCGCGCCGCCCGAGGCAATCACGGGAATGGAAACGGCGTCGGCCACCATCTGCGTCAACTCACAATCGAAACCGGCTTTGGTGCCATCGCGATCCATGGACGTAAGCATGATTTCTCCTGCGCCGCAGGCGGCTGCCTCTTGCGCCCACAGAATCGCGTCGCGGCCGGTGGGAGTACGGCCTCCGGCTACGAATACTTCGAAACGGCTGTTGGCTTTGTTTACGCGACGGGCATCGATGGCCACCACTACCGCCTGAGAGCCGAAGCGCGCGGCAATTTTTCCGATCAGCGTCGAGTCCTTCACCGCCGCCGAGTTGATGGCGATCTTGTCGGCTCCGGCTTCGAACACGGCCTCGGCGTCGGCTAGTTCTCGGATGCCTCCGCCGACGGTGAACGGAATAAAGAGGCCGCGAGCGGTGCGGGAGACGACTGCGAGCATCGTTTGACGGTTATCGCTGGTGGCCGTGATGTCAAGCAGCACGATTTCGTCGGCGCCATCGCGGGCGTGAGCAACCGCACATTCGGCGGGATCGCCGGCATCGCGCAGGTTCACGAACTGCACGCCTTTCACGACCCGGCCGGCGTCCACGTCGAGACAGGCGATGATGCGCTTGGTCAGCACTGATCGAACCTCATAAAGTCAACCTCACAGATCGGCCTCGCAAAAGTTCTTCAGAATGCACAACCCCACGGTCCACGATTTTTCGGGATGAAACTGCACTCCGAAAATATTGTCTTGTTCGACTACGGCGGAGAACTGGGTTCCGTATTCGGTGGACGCCGTTGTCGCGGCAACCATTGGCGCTTGAAACGAGTGCGTGAAGTAGACAAAGGATTCGGGCGCGATGTTGCGCAATAAGCGCGAGCCGTCGCGGAGCGCGAGCGAATTCCATCCGACGTGCGGCGATTTCACGGTAGACGGAAACTGGCGGCATCGTCCGGCGAAAATTCCGGCTCCCGCGAATTCGGGAGCCTCGTCGCTGCCCTCGAAGAGCCATTGCATCCCCAGGCAGATGCCCAGTAACGGCTTGCCGGCGCGGGCGGCTTGCAGCACGGCATCTCGCAGGCCCGAGTTGTCGAGCGCAGCCAAGGCGCTGAAGTGCCCAACGCCGGGAAGTACGATCTTGTCCGCGGCCGCCACGCCTTCGGGTTGCGAGGTTAGAACCGCGTCGGCGCCGAGATGGTCAAAGGCTTTTTTCACTGACCTCAGGTTGCCCGCGCCGTAATCGACGATCGCGATCTTGGCGAGATTCACAGAAGCCCCTTGGTGCTTGGGAGCATTCGTCCCAAACGGCGGTCGCGGGAGCAGGCTACACGAAGGGCGCGGGCGAAAGCCTTGAATAGCGCTTCGATCTTGTGATGACTGGAACGGCCGTACATCACCCGCACATGAACATTGGCGCGCGCACCGCGGGCGAAGCCTTCAAAGAAATCGTCGACCAGTTCGGACTGCAGATCGCCAACCCGCGCCGCTCGGACTTTGGTTTGAACTACGGCTACCGCGCGGCCTCCGAAATCGACGGCTGCCAAGCCTAGAGTTTCGTCCATGGTCATCAGAAAATAGCCGGCGCGCAGAATGCCGCGGCGGTTGCCCAAAGCGCGGTCGAAGGCCTCACCCAGCGCGATGCCCACATCCTCCACGGTGTGGTGCTGATCCACATCCAAATCGCCCCGGGCGGCGAGTTTCAAATCGAAGCCTCCGTGACGCGCGAACAACTCCAGCATGTGGTCGAGAAAACGGATTCCGGTTGAGACTTCATACTTTCCGCGGCCCTCGATGGTGAGTGCTATTTGTATTTCTGTCTCGGCCGTTTTGCGATGCAGTTTGGCCTTCCTCATGGTCGCGCTCCGGTTGAAACGGGCGCTTGAGATTTTCCGAGTAACCCGATCTGAGTGACTACGTCGCGTACCGCAAGCATAAGAGTCTGGGTGTGTTCGTCGGTCCCAACCGTGAGGCGGACGCAGCCTTCGCATCCGGGGTCGGAGTGCCGGTCGCGCACCAGAATTCCGCGCGCGCGCAACTCTTGTACGAATTCGGCGTGCGCTTCGCCGATGTGGACTAAAACAAAATTCGCGTGGCTCGGCCAGCAACGCAAGCCGAGACTGGCAAGTTCCCGTTGTAATCTCTCGCGATTGCGGCGCACTTCAGCAACATATCGGTTGACGTATTCCTGATCGTGAATCGCCTCGGGCAGAACGGCGAGCGCGGCCGCGTTGACGCTGTAGGGCGAGGCCACGCGACGGACCATCTCGATCTGACGGGCGTCACCCGCGAGGACTCCGATTCGCAAACCGGCGAGGCCGTAGGCCTTGGAAAAAGTGCGCGCCACGAAAAGGTTTGGTATTTGCCGGGTGCGGTCGATTAGCGTTTCTCCGTAGAATTCGAAATACGCTTCGTCGACTAGAACAGCCGCTTGCGGCGCTGCCTCGGCAATCTGCAGCAGAACATTGCCCGCAACCACGGCTCCGGTTGGATTGTTAGGGTTCGCCACGGCGATCAGCCGCGTGCGGAGGCCGATTTGCGCGAGCACTTGCTCGGTGGGGAAGGCAAAATTGTCTCCGGCGGGCACCGCGATAACCCGCGCACCTTCGGCCAAAGCAAAGATCGCGTACATGGCGAAGGTAGGTACCACGATCAGCGCCTCGTCGCCAGGATCGAGATAGGTGGAGCAGAGAAGATGAATCGCTTCGTCGACACCATTTGTGAGCATGACTTGCGCTGGATCGAGTCCAAGAAAACCGGCGACCATTTTTTCCACCGGCTCGCGCTCGGGGTAACGTGCCAGACTGTCAGCATCGAGCGACCGCAGCTTTGCCAACACGCGTGGCGAACAGCCGATGGTGCTCTCGTTGAAATCGAAGCGGAGTCCAGTTCGGCCAGCCAGCGGGGGCCGATAGGCGTGCAATTTCTTTATCGTGTCGCGCGCTTCAAGCATTCGAGCACCGCACGCGGAAGGCTTCCGCGTGTCCTTTCAGGCCCTCAGCCGTGGCCAGCGTAACGCCGGGGGGACCGATGCGGCGAATTCCGGCGCGAGACACCTGCTGACATCCAATGATGCGCACGAAATCCAGCACGCTGAGACCGCCCCGCACTCGCGCCATCGCAGCCGTGGGCAGCACGTGGTTTGGACCGGAAACGTAGTCGCCCGCGGCCTGAGGCGTGAATTCATCGAGGAAAACCGCTCCCGCATGTTGCACCGCCGGGGCCAGCGCCGCTGGGATTGTGAGATGCTCGGGCGCGATGCGATTGGCGATCTCGATGGCCTGATCGAGCGACGCGGTTAGCAGAATGGCGCCACGACGGGAGAGCGACTGGGCCGCGGTTGGGTTATCACGCGTGCGCGTCTGGACTTCGTTTTGAACTTTCTTCGCCAACGCTCGCGAGGTTGTGATGAAGACGCAGAGCGCGTCGGGGTCGTGTTCGGCTTGCGCCACCAAATCGGAAGCGACACACGCCGGATCGCCGTCTGCGCTGACGACGACGGCTTCGGTGGGACCAGCCAGGAATTCAATGGCGCAATCGAATGCCACGAGTTTTTTGGCTGCGGTCACGTAGAGATTGCCGGGGCCAACGATTTTATCCACTCGTGGAATTTCTTCCGTTCCGTAAGCAAGAGCAGCGATTGCCTGCGCTCCGCCGATCCGGTAGAACTCGCGCACGCCGAGGAATGCAGCTGCCGCCAAGGTTGCCTGCGCTGGGCGCGGAGACACTACGCGAATCTGACGTACTCCGGCGACCTGCGCTGGAATCACTGTCATGAGCACCGTCGAGGGCAAAGGATAGCGCCCGCCGGGAACATAGCATCCTACCGACTCCAGCGGGCGGACCAACTGGCCGACGCTGACGCCGGGCTCGATCTCGCGCAGCCACTCGTTATTACTAACCCCAACATTACTAACCCCAACCCCATTCCTAACTCCATCCTGGGGCGTTTGCCACTCCGCATAACGGCGGATATTCCCTGCGGCGTATTCAATCGCCTCCTGCAATTCGGGGTCGGTTTGCTCCCAGGCGCGATGCAGTTCGTCTTCGGGGACGCGGAGTGGATCGTTCTTGCGCAGTCCGTCCCAGCGTGTGGCGTAGAGGCGCAGGGCGCGATCGCCGTTACGGCGGACGTCCTTTACAATTCGGCGGACTGCTGATTCGACGCCAGCCAAATCGGTCGCGCCGCGTCCGGCCAGCGCGGTTAGAAGACTAGCCTGCTCGGGGCCTTCGAGAATGCGCATTACGACATTCCTAGCTCCGCTGCGCTTGACGGCCTTTTTCTTGCGCTGGACATTGATATTGCTTTTTCGGCGCACTGCGTTGGCGCGCATCACAGGACCACCTTGTTCAGCGGATACTCGACGATGCCCTGGGCGTTGGCTTGCTTCAGTTTTGGAATCAGCGACCAGGCCGCCTGCTCTTCAATCACCGTGTTGACTGCGACCCACTCGCCATCGGCCAAGGGCGCAACCGTCGGATTCTGCAGCGCGGGGAGAAGACGAAGGACCGCGGGCAAATCTGGTTTGCGCACGTTGAGCATCAGACCGACTCGGCCCAGCGCGGCGATCGCTCCACTCAGCATGACGGCCAGGTTTTCAATTTTTTGCCGGCGCGCTGGATCAGCCCAAGCGGCCTGGTTCGCTACCAGTTGCGTGTTCGACTCCAGAACGGTTTCCAGAATTCGCAGATGATTGGCGCGCAGCGAACTTCCCGTCTCTGTCACTTCGACAATGGCGTCGGCAAGTAACGGTGGCTTGACTTCGGTCGCACCCCAGGAGAACTCGACGCGCACGTCAATTTTTCGATTCGCGAAATAATTGCGCGTGAAACTCACCAGTTCGGTGGCAATGATTCGACCCTGAAGGTCTTCCAGCTTCTGAAAGCCTGACTCCTCGGGAACGGCCAGCACCCATTTGACCTTGCCCATGCTTTGCTTGGCATAGATCAGGTCGCAAACCTTGACTACATCGAGGCCGCTTTCGAGCACCCAATCGAGGCCGGTCAAGCCCGCATCGAGGGCGCCGTGCTCGACGTAACGCGCCATCTCCTGGGCGCGAATCAGCATGCAGTCGATTTCCGGATCGTCGGTGGCGGCGAAATAAGAACGGGCGTTGGTGTACACGCGCAGGCCGGCGCGGGAGAACAGGCTTAACGTCGCTTCCTGCAAACTGCCTTTGGGGATGCCCATGCGCAATTTCATCGGGCCGCCTTCTCCGATTGCGATGTTTTCTGTTGCAAGAGATCGTTTGCGAACGCGGCGGCTTTCAGTTGAAGTGGCTCGGTGAAACAGGAGCGCGTTCCATTG
This sequence comes from Terriglobales bacterium, assembly GCA_049592035.1. GTDB lineage: Bacteria > Acidobacteriota > Terriglobia > Terriglobales > Acidobacteriaceae > Acidiflorens. The sequence goes on along the minus strand of JBAWFQ010000280.1, from coordinate 7,976 downwards.
TGACAGACCTTGCCGTCGCCCAGAACGTTGACGCGGAATAGCAGCGAATCCCGGTCGCAGTCGGTCGCGGCGTCAGTTACCTGCAAGCGGTTGCCGGAGGTTTCTCCTTTGGTCCAGAGTTTCTGCCGGGTGCGGCTGTAGAAAGTGACGAAGCCGGTGCTCAGGGTCATTTCCAGCGCTTCGTGATTCATGAAGCCGAGCATCAGCAGTTCGCCATTGGCGGCGTCTTGAATGACTGCCGGCACCAGGCCTTGCATCTTGTCGAAGTCGATTTCCATTCGAACCCTCCTGATCTTTTATCTTCGTATCTATCTTCATATCGAATTATTGAGAGCTCACAAAAAGCAAAAAACCCGCTGGGCGAGTTCTGCGCCAGCGGGCTTGGATTCCTATGAGTGCTTGGTTATCCGTTGTCCCCCGCCGACACGCTCGTCGCATGGTGATGATGGCGGTGATGGCGGGTCAACGGAGTCATGACTTCAAAATGCTAGAGCAGCGGAGTTGCGGTTGTCAATCTGTTTCTGGGTGAAGTTGTTACATCCCTTTCCAAGCCGGAATCAGTTCACCATATAAGTCTGAGTCCCTTGTAGAGGCTGAATTTTTCATCGGAAGTCAGGATGGGGATCTTCTCGCACAGGGCTTGCGCGATGATCTGTCGATCAAAGGGATCGCCATGGTGGAGGGGTAAGTCGAACAGATGCAAGGCATGCTCGGCGGTGTACGGGAGTATTCGGATGCCGAGGTCTTCAACCGCTTGCCGGGCGATCGCGGCTGAGAGTTTCAACTTGCCCAAGGCGGTCTTAATTGCGATCTCGGAAAGGGAGACGGCGCTTAGCTCGAGAGCATTCTCCTCATTCTCCAAGGCGCTAACTGCCCGTTTGGTGAGCCGCTGCGGAGATTCCACGGCATAGATGAGAATGGCCGTATCCAGAAGGACGCGCACTTCAATCTCGCCCCGCCAAAAAAGATTCCACTTCGCCGTCCGTCATGGGCTTCCACCAATTTGGATCGAGGATCTGGATTTGGCCCTTCAGCGTGCCCAGCTTCCTCTTTTTGCGGGTGGGCTTCTTGGTGCGCACTATGTCTACCACTGGGACACCGCGGCGGCAGATGGTCACCGGCTCACCGTCCTCCACCGCCTTGATCAATTCGGGAAGCTTGTTCTTGGCATCGGCGACGCTTATCTGCATAACCAACGATAGCTATTTTACATAGCCATGTCAATCATACTTTCGGGGCGGGCCAAGCAACTCTTTCTCTGGTATTCTTCTTGACTCATATCTGAAGGCAACATTTCTTGCAAAAGACGCAGCGCCATACATTACGAAGGACTGATCACAGCTCATGGCAAGTTTTAATTCTGGCGACGCACCCCCCTTGCCCGATCGGATCTGCCCGCGGCACGTTTTCGAGGCGAGGATTCGAATTCGCTTCGAGCGCGACGGCAGGAAACTCAACCTGCCGGGGTGGACGCGCAATCTCAGCGAAAGTGGTGCCGGCGGTTTCGTTGCTGAAGCTCTGAACCTGGGCGAGATGGTTACGCTCGAAATTCCAGTGTCGGATTCCGACAAACTAGTGATCCCGGCGAAGGTTGTTCGAGCGCTGGGGACGGAGTACGGTTTTCAGTTCACGGCGCTCAGCGCGGATCAACGTCAGCAGATTCAATCGGCGCTGCAAGGACGGCCAGTGCTCCACCACCCCGGCAGCCAGCCATGAGTGCAATGGGCTGGGGGATTGCACCAGAATTTGTGCAACGATTTTGAGGAGAAGTCGAAGGCCAGTTCCGGAACTTGCGGTATACCCCGCGGCGACCGCTTGCTATCCTGTTAGAAAGGACTATGGCGGCGGTGTAAGTCAAGAGCCAGCCTCCGGTTCGCGAGTTATTACTCCATGCGCATGCAGTTCGACGTGGTCGGGCAGATTTTCAGCACCCTGTGGGCGCACAAACTGCGCTCGTTTCTGACCATGTTCGGCATCGCCTGGGGAGTCGGTTCCCTGCTTCTGCTGGTTGGCTTGGGTGAGGGCTTCCGAAGTGGCAACCAGCGCAATCTTTCGGAGTACGGCGAAAATATCATGATGCTCTTCCCCGGACGCGCTCCGGCGGTGGCGGGCAGCATGAACTCCGCGCGCGAGTACCGGCTTACCTATCAGGATTACCTTGACATCCGCAGGGAATCTCCGCACATCAAGGCCATTACTCCCGTTCTCACCACCGACGACGTGCACGCAGTCAGCGAGTTCGCCAGCGCCAGCGGCCAACTCACCGGGGCTGAACCGCAGTACAACGGAATACGCTTTTTGCCGCTGAAGCAGGGACGCTGGCTCAACGATCTCGACGAAGTACAAAAGCGCAACGTCGTGGTCCTGGGCGACGAAATGGCGCACCACCTTTTTCCCGGACGTCCGGCGGTGGGCTCGTTCATTCTGCTCAATGACTATCGCTTCGAAGTCGTGGGCACTCTGCTCCGAGTGGGGCGCGGCGACGACAACTCGACCAATACCCGCTGCTACATTCCCTTCCAGGTCATGCGCAGCGCTTTTCCGCTCAAGGGCGAGGAAGCATTCGACGCCATCTCGTTTATCAATTATCAGCCCCGCGTCGCCGACGAACATCTGATGGCACAGGATGAAGCGCGCCGCATCATCGCCCGCAATCACCACTTCGATGTTCACGATGAAGACGCGTTCGAAGGCTGGGATACGGTGCAGCAGGCGCAGATGATGGGTGCCATCTTCGATGCCATGAACGAATTCCTGGGTACCGTCGGCCTGGTTACGCTCGCTCTCGGGGCCATCGGCGTGGTCAACATCATGTTGATCGCAGTCAGCGAGCGGACCCGGGAAATCGGGTTGCGCAAGGCGCTCGGCGCCACCAATCGCAGTATCATGCTGCAGTTTTTCGCCGAAGGCATTCTGCTGACGCTGGTCAGCGGACTCATCGGCATGGCACTGGCGGGCGGCTTCATGGCGCTGCTCGGCAATTACAACGGGCCGGGCGGCTTCGATCCGCCGCGACTTGTTCCCAAAACCGCGATCCTCGCCATCGTCAGCCTTACTCTTGCCGGCGTGGTTGCCGGACTCTATCCCGCGCGCAAGGCTGCCCGCCTGGAGCCGGTCGAGGCCTTGCGGCAGGAATGAAAGAAATTTGTAATTAGCAATTTGTAATTGGTAATTGAAGTTCCGTCGGTTCTAAATTGCAAATTACAAATCACCAATTACAAATTCTATGGTTCGCGATCTGCTCCAGGAGTCCTACGAAGCCATGCGCCACAACCGGCGGCGCACCGCGCTTACCATGCTCGGCATGGCCTGGGGCATCGCCACCGTCGTTATGCTTCTCGCTTACGGCGATGGGTTCAGCCGCGCCTGCGCCAACATCTTTGCCAACTTTGGAACCAAGCTGATGATCGTGGTTCCGGGCCGCTCCACCATGCAGGCCGGCGGCCAGAAAGCGGGCGTGCAACTACGCATCACACTGGACGATGTCGATCTGCTCGCCACCAACGTGCCGCAGATCACACACATCACTCCCAGTTGCAACAAGGATGCGACCCTGCAATACGACACTCGCTCTTACACCATGGACGTGCAAGGCGAATACCCGAACACTTTTTCCATCCGCGCCCTCAGCCTTGCGCAAGGACGCTTTTACAATCCAGAGGATCAGATGCAGCGCGCGCGGGTCGCTGTCATCGGGTCCGATGCCAAGGAAAAGCTTTTCTCCGGCCGCAACGCTCTGGGCGAGTATATCCGCATCGATGGGATCAGTTTTGAAGTCATCGGCGTGCTCGCTCCCAAGATGCAGGCGGGCGACAATAATATCAATCGCGTCGTCTACATCCCCTTCACGACCATGAGTGACCTCAAGGACACTCACTACCTCGATTCCATCTGGTTTAACTATGAAACCAACGACTATGAACGGATCGAGCAATCGGTGCGCTACGCCATGGCGGCGCAGCACAAATTCAACCCTGCCGACCGGCGCGCCCTGTTCGTCTTCAATTTGATGGACCAGGTCCACCGCACACAGATCCTTACGCTCGGCCTGAGGATCCTGCTCGCCTTCATCGGTACTCTCACGCTGGGCATCGGCGGCGTAGGCCTCATGAACATCATGCTCGTCTCGGTAACCCAACGTACGCGTGAAATCGGCGTCGAGAAAGCGCTGGGCGCGCGTCGCCGCCACATCTTCCTCCAGTTTCTGGCCGAGGCGCTTACCATCACCTTCATGGGCGGAATTCTCGGCATCATGCTCGCCTACGTCGTTTCCGTCACCGTAGGCCGGCTGACGCTGTATAGCGCCGTCGCCAAACACGCCGAGGCGGGCGATGTCCGGCTGGTCATTGATCCGGTTACGCTGATCGTGGCGGTTTTAATTCTCACCGTGGTCGGGCTCGTCAGCGGCATGGTCCCGGCCATTCGCGCCTCCCGTCTCGACCCCATCGAAGCGCTGCGCTACGAATAGACGCGCGGAGTGCGCGTTCGTGCAATAATTTCCGCATCGCCTTAGCGATGCCGAAAGTCCATTGCTCCCTAGCGCCGCGACCGCCCTCGGGTCCGTCTAACGGGTCCCCCAGACAGCCGCCGGGAACCACGCGGTCGGGAAAATGTTGTCAAGCCCCTTTTTCAGCGATTTCTCCGTAAGTCTATGAAGAACTTAGCAAAATAAAGTCGAAAAGCTTGTCCAGATAGCAAGTTGAAATTGATATAATAGAACTAGAGAGAAGAAATCCAGATCAAAAGGGTGCGGGATAACTCCCCACCCTTTTTCATTGCGCGAATGAATCAGTCGAACAGAAGTTCGCGTCGGTGGAGCGACGGGCGTCCCCCTCGTTCATCCGAGTGATCGAGAGCAAATAATCCTGACTTAAGTCCTTATTTCGCAATATTTTAGCCATAAGTCATTTAAACCCAAAGATTTGGCGGTAATTTATGCCTAAACCAATGATTCTAATAGACCGAGAGTAAAAAAAGTTTTAGCCCAGTCGACGACTCCAATGGCAAAGCTGCCATAACTCCTTATTTGTCAATACTTTATAAGTAAGTACTTATTCCTTAATACTTTAGCGGAAATAGGGGGGAGGCGGGGTACCAGCCGATTCCTCTAGAGACAATGGAGCGCCAGACGTCCCGCCCGGCACTCCACCCCTCAGAATGCTCGCACTACTTCTTTTCTTCGGGTTTGTTGCTTTTTCCGTCCTTACTCTTGTCCACGATCGAGATCAGTTCGACGTCAAATATGAGCGTCTCGTTGGGCTCAATTCCGCCACGGGGCTCTCCGCGCTCGCCGTAAGCAAGGCTCGAAGGGATGAAGATCTGCCACTTCGATCCGACGGGCATGAGCTGCAACGCTTCGGTCCAGCCTTTGATGACTCGACCGACCTCGAACGTCGCCGGCCCGCGTTTCTCGGAGCCGTCAAATTCCGTGCCATTGACGAACGTGCCGCGATAGTTGCATACCACGGAATCAGTCGCGGTCGGCTTCGGTCCGTCGCCCGCTTTCAGAATCTTGTACTGCAGACCGTCGGGCAAAGTGACGACGCCTTCTTTGTCTTTGTTGGCAGCGAGAAAGGCTTCGCCGTCGGCTTTGTTCTTCGCGGCAACCGCTTGCGCTTTCTCCTGCTGCTCTTTTTGGACTTCGGTCTGCACTTCGTTCAGCACGGTCTTCGCTTCTTCTTCCGTCAGACGTGTCTTACCGTTTGACGTCGAGTCCTTCAATCCCTGAATTACGAGGCTCCAGTCCACTGCCACCGACTGTTTTTTCAGCGTGTTGCCGAGGTTAGTTCCGATATTCATTCCCAGGGCGTAGCTGAACTTCTCTTTTCGAGTGGTGAGCGGAGCGGGCGCCGCACTTTTCGCTGCCGTTCCCGTCTTTTTCGCCGGAGTCTTCGGAGTGGTGGCTGCAGGAGCCGCTGAGGTTGTTGCCGGCGGAGTGTTTGCTGGCGGAGTCTGCTGAGCATAGCCGTCTCCGGCCAGCATGGTTGCCGCGGCCAATAATAGCGCTGTAGTGAGAGATTTTCGCATTTAGCTATTGTCCCATTGCGCCGCGTTCTGCGCCAGAGCGGGTGCGCTGCGAGCTACTAGCCGCGAGCTTCGAGCCAGCACGTGGGTCTCGGTTGCTCGCAGCTCGAAGCTCGTAGCTCGCAGCTTATTTTCGGTATAATTCCCTGCATGAAAACCACTCGCTTGCTCCTCCTCGCACTGCTCGTGATTGCGCTTGCATCAGCCAGTTCGGCCAAGACTGTGGTTCAACTCAAGGATGCTCAAGGCAAGGTTGTGGGCACTGCGATTCTGACGGAATCAGCTCCGGGAATAAAAATGGACGTCAAGCTGGAGAATCTGCCGCCCGGCGAACATGCCATCCATTTTCATCAGAATGCGAAGTGCGACGCTCCCGACTTCAAGTCCGCGGGAGGCCACTTCAATCCCGACAACAAGAAGCATGGCTTGGAGAATCCGGAAGGCCACCATGCCGGCGACGGTCCTAACTTTACCGTAGCCGCCGACGGCAAAGCGCATTTCAAGCGGCAGGATATCGACGTCAACCTCGGCAGCGACAGCCATTCGCTGTTCAGCAACGGCGGCACCGCCCTGGTGATACATGCCAAGGCCGACGACCAGAAGACTGACCCTGCCGGCAACGCCGGCGAGCGCATCGCCTGCGGCGTGATTACAAAATAATTTCTATCTGTAGAGACGGGGCTCGCCCCGTCTCCCCGCTACCACAAATTAGCCCTTCGAAACCGCCGCCGCGCTGCGGTCCGAATAGAGGAATTCCAGCGCCTCCGGAAAGCGCGCCGCCCAGGCTGATTCGCTGTGCGTAGCGCCTTCGCTTACGCGAACCTTGAGACGCGTTTCGTCTAAACCAGCCTCGCGCAGGATGGCCTCCAGTTCGCGGACGTCAGCCACGACCCGTTCGTCTTTCTCCGCCTGCCCCGTTTCCCGCGTTCCCACGCCGAGATACATGCGCGGCGGCCAACTCCGGGTTCGATGGCTCTCTTCCAGAATTTTTCGCTTCGCCACGAACAGAGACGGACTCTCGATTAGCAAACGTCCAAAGACCGCCGGAGCGGCTAGTTGCGTGTACAACGTAATCAAACCTCCGAGAGAAGAACCGCCGAACCCTGTATTTTCCGGCCCCTTCAGTATCGAATAACGCTCTTCGATCAGCGGCATGACCTCGCGTTGCAGAAAATCCGGATAGCGCTTTCCCTGCGGCTTCAAGACTCTGGGATCTCTCGACCGATACGGAATGTACTCGCAAGCCCGGTTCTTGGTGTTGTCGATGCCGACAATGATGAGCGGTGGAATTTTTTGCGCGGCGATCAACCGCGTCGCCGTCTCCCCGACCTGCCAGTCGACTCCGGCAAACGCCGTTGCCGGATCGAACAGATTCTGTCCGTCGTTCAAGTAAAGGACCGGATAACGCGTCTCGCCCCAGCCGTCGTACTCGGGAGGCAGCCAGACCCGCACCAGTCGAGTGTTTCCGAAGATACAGCTGCTGAGCTCATGCAGCCAAAGCGTGCCGCTGGGAATTGGCAGGGCCGTGGCGCCGGAAGGACTCGTCTTCGCTCTCAGTTTTCGAGTTGTGGGCCGGGGCATGAATCTAGCTCTCAGCTGTCAGCTCTCAGGAAAACCATCTCGGCACTTATTGGGGTATGGATACCGACTATTCGGAACGGCGCCTCCGCCAGATCACCGCTGCCAACACGGTCGTCGTCGCAATCAACGCCAAGGAACTTAAACATAAAATGCAATAGACTCCCAGCACACGCGCCTCAATGTAGGTCAGGTACAGAGCAAATGCCAGGCCCGCCGCAGCTGCTCCGAACAGCATGGCCGGAGTCTCGCGGCGCTCGCGATACACCGTAGCCAGGCCTGCCAGTGCGGCGTACCCGATCATGCCAACCAGCGCCACCGGGATTCCCAGGATCGAGGAATATGCGATGCGGTTCACAATGTCGCAATTCAGC
>JBAWFQ010000279.1:0-10129 GCA_049592035.1 Terriglobales bacterium | reverse complement strand
ACGAGGATTTTGCCGTAGTGCGCCAGGAAATCCCCTTGGACCTGAAGTCCGGCGAAAACCAGGTCAATGTAAGCGACATCACCATGCACCTCGAGCCCGACTCCGTCGTGCTGCGCGATCCCACCGGAAAGCACGCGCTCCAAGTGCTGGAACAAAACTATCGCAACGACCCCATCACCGAGTATTCGTTGCTCTCGCTCTACGAAGGCCAGACGATCGAATTCCAGACCGGGGGAGGGATGATCAAAGGCAAAGTAATCCGCAGCGGATACACGCCCCACAACTATTTCGCCATGAATCGCTACGGCCAGGAGTATTACCAAGGCCAGATGTCGGGCGCTTCAACTCAGCCCGTCATCGAGGTCGACGGCCAATTGCGTTTCAGTCTTCCCGGCACGCCCGTCTTTCCCAGTCTCACCGATGACACCATCCTCAAGCCGCGCCTCGAATGGATGCTAGCCACCGATAAAGCCGGACAATTTCCCGCCGAATTTTCCTACATCACCGGAGGCATGAGCTGGGAAGCCGACTACAACATCGTCGCGCCCGAAAAAGGCGACCTCGTCGACATCGTCGGCTGGGTCACCATGGACAACCAAACCGGCAAGACCTTCGAAAACGCCCGCATCAAGCTCATGGCCGGCGACGTGAACAAGATTCGGCAGGGAACGAATGGCCGGGCTGTGACCGTGCAAGCGGCTGCAGGCATAGGGGGAGTGTTCAACCCTCCCGTAACCGAAAAAGCCTTCGACGAATACCATCTCTACACGCTGGAACGCGCCACGACGCTGCCCGATCGCGAGACCAAACAGGTGGAATTCATCCACGCCGCCGGAGTAGCCACCAAGCAGCTTTACGTTTACGACGGCGCCAAGATCGATCCCAACCGCTACAACGGCTGGGGCTGGGAAAACATCCGCAACGATCACAACTACGGCACCGAATCGAATCCCAAAATCTGGGTGATGCGCGAGTTTGTCAACTCACAGAAAAACCATCTAGGCATGCCGCTGCCCAAAGGCCGAGTCCGTTTCTACCGTCGCAACGATGATGGCCAGATCGAATTCACCGGCGAAAATGTCATCGACCACACGCCTCGCGACGAGACCGTCCGCATCTACACCGGCAATGCCTTCGACCTGACCGGAGAGCGCACTCGCACCAACTACATCGTGGAGATGGGAAAAAGTACTGCGTCCGAATCGTTCGAAATCAAAGTGCGCAACCACAAAAAAGAGCCGGTGGATGTTCGCGTAGTAGAACACTTGTATCGAGCCCTGACCTGGGATATCGCGTCCAGTTCCGCTGACTACAAAAAAACCGAAGCCCACACCATAGAGTTTCCGGTAACGATTCCTCCAGATGGAGAGAAGACCATCACCTACACGGCCCACTACACCTGGTGAGAGCGTTCGCGTAGGGACGGCCGCCCCATTTGGGTCGTTGGGTGCCCCATCCTAGCGCGTTCTTTGCGCTAGGTGGGATTCCACGGAAGCGTCCATCTAGTGCTCTTGCGTTTGATTTTGCTTTTGGGTGGCGCAGCGTTTCCGCTGAGGGGCCTGCGCCCTACCGCCGCGCCGCCGTAGTCTGCAACTGCGCAACCCGCGCCCGAGGCGCGCTTTGCTGGTACCGAGCAATCCCCTGATAAATCGCCTCTGCAATCTGCTGCCGGTAGGTTTCGCTCTGCAGGTTGCGTTCGTCCGCTGGACTGCTGACAAAAGAAATCTCAGTAAGAATCGCCGGCATGGTAGTCCCGGTCAGCACCGCAAACGCCGAGTCCTTGATCCCGCGGTTCCGAATGTCCGGGCTCGTGGCCGACAGCGTCGCATAGAGCGCCCGCTGGACGCTAGCCGCCAGCCGCCGCGACTCCTCGATCTTTTCGTGCAGTCCGCCCGCCGTCAGCGAAACCGGAGTCAGCTTGGCGAACGTTCCATCCTCGCGCCGCTCGACCTCGCGCGATCCCGGAGCCGAAAACAGATTCGTGTAGTAAGTTTCCACTCCCCGTGCCGTCGCCGAACTGCTGTAATTCGCATGAACCGACACAAACAGATCCGCCTGTGCCTGGTTGGCAATGTCCGCGCGCTGTTCAAGCGGCAGGTAGGTGTCATCGGTTCGCGTGAACATTACCTCTGCCCCCAATCGTGCCTGCAGCAACTTGCCCAACCGCTGCGTCACGTCGAGCACCAGGTCTTTTTCCACCAATCCTTCGCGTCCCACCGTGCCCAGATCCCACCCGCCGTGTCCGGCGTCAAGCACGATGCGGATCTTTCCGGTTCTAGCCGGAAAAGTCTTTACCGGCACAACCTGCTCAGATGCCTTAGCCGTCAATGAAGCAACCGGAGCCGCTTTCGACGGAACAGCAGCCGTGTCCAAGGATGCAGACGCAATCGCAGCCCCGCGGTTCGGAGCAAAATGGCTGGCCACCGAAGTTTTCTCGCTCCCCCGCAGTTCCACCACCAGCCGATACGGATTCGATTCCATGCTGACAGAGAAGTTCGATCCGTCCCGCGTGTCGAGCACCACCCGAGTCACGCCCGCGACCGGCTGCGCCACGCGCACTCGCGTCAGCGAAGCATCGCCCACGTCCATCGCCTTGCCATCTAATCCAGCCGACAAAGCCGTGTCGTGCAGATCGAAGTAAATCCGCTCCGGCGACATCAAGCGATGCACTTCGTAAGGAACCTGGTCTTCCATATCAATCACAACCGTGCTGCCCATGGACGAAGTCCAGTGCCGCACCCCCGTGATTTTCGGCAGCGCCGCCAGTTTGTCTTCCGGCACAGCCATGAGTGGCGCGGCATCGGAAGCAAGCTTCTCCGGATTCATCAAATTGTCCGCGACTGCCGGCGCCAGAACGTCGTCCGGAGGTGCGGCCGGGGTAGTTACCGATCGTGGCGAAGTCTTGATCGTTTCGATCCGCGCGGCGTCGCCCGGTGCCGCCGCGAACTTTGTGACCACCGTCTTCCCATGACCCTGCATCCCCCACCAAGCGCCCGCCGAAAACAACGCGGCCACAGCCACCAGACCCATCACCACATTTAGCCCCGGCCGCGAACTCCCAGGCAGAGCAAGTTGATGCGGAAACGAAAAGTTGCGCCGCCATTTGGAGGAACGCGCCGGTTCTTCGCTCGACAACGGAATCTCAAATGTCTCATCCGCGGCGCTCTCTTCCGGCAACTCAATCGTGCCCGCAGGAATAGCAACCGGCCAAGCCAGCCTCTCAGCCTCTTCGTCCGCACTAGGAAGCGCGCGCCTTTCATCTCTGCCGTCATCGGGCAACAAACCCGCAGGCTCTGCAGTTTTCTGAGAAATTAGATTCTGTTCTTGCTCGTAACTGGCCCAGAAGTGTACAGCCGTGGTAGCTGTCTGTTCTTGCGACTGGTTGTCGCTGAGGTCTACCCCTGTGACAGCTGCTTGTTCCCGGCTAGGGTTGAGGATTGCCGTCGCTGCAGCCGTTAGCTCTTGGTTTTGGGTGGCGCAGTGGTTTACCGCTGCGGTAACAGCCGCATCCACAGGGTCGGCTTTAGCCGCTGGGGATAACTGCTCTGTGTCAGCAACCGGCTTCGCCCGCAGCACCTCGCCCGCCACATCCGACAGCCAGTGAATGCGCCGGTCCTGATCCTCGGGCCGAAGCCCCGAAAGCACCAGCTCACCAAACAAATCAAAACACCGGACGTCATGATCCGTAAAAGCCAGCCCAGTGGTCGAAAACGCTTGCAGCACGCCCAGTTGCTCGTGTCGTCCATGCAACGGCACCAGCACAGTAGATCGCGCTCCGAGCGAGCGTGCCAGGTCCAGTTCGACGCGGACATCACTCTCGCAATCGTCGCTACGAAGAATGCGTCCCGACTCCAGGCACTCCTGCAAAAACGCAGATTCGCCGGCCAGCCGAACCCCGCGCTCTACCCCGAGCGCTCCAGCGGAGGCGCGGCACACCATCTCAGGTTTTTCTATTGATTCCGTCGATTTTGCTGCCAGCGCAACCACAATGCCGTCGGCCTGCGTAAGAACTTGGGCGCGGTCGCAGATCAATTGCAATACTTCCGTCAGGATGAATCGTTCCGTCTCGAATAAGTCCCGATCCGAGGCGCCTCCTGTAGCCGTGCGCCGGTTCCGTATCTGCTCGCGCAGTTCCGAGAAGGCAAGCAAAGCGCGCAGCGCTTCCTGCCGCGCAATCGATTCGAGGACGCGGTTCCCCTCCTGGAGTGAAGACCCGGAATCCGCCGTCGAAGGCGTCTCCCAGTCAACTCGGGTTGCGTTGGCGCTCATACTAGTAAGGTCAGGGCCACAAAAACCCAGTATTCATCGATCGTTCATCATATCCCGGCGCGCCGGAGCACTCATTGCCAGCCTGGGTTCGCCAGTATCGCAAAGATACTAGGCCCAGGTGTTTCCTTAGTGGACCTCAGTGCCCTTGGTGGTAAAAGGTTTTGACACTCCCAGCCCGGGTTCGACCGCAACCGCGTCGACAATCTCCAGCGTAATAGTCTTTAGGGTGGTCAAGCAATGTCCATTGGTACACGTCCCGTTGCGCGGCGGAGATCCGCAAATCACGCCCCAAAAACCGCCATTGCACGACCTACGACCCTTCAGCTTTTGCCCCCAGCTTCAACTCGTCCTATCTTGGAAGTGCAGGGAAAATAGCCCGGGAGATGTGATGACTGAAGCAGCCAGGCACGACAAACCCGAAAAACCCAGGAAATCCAGTTGGTGGTGGCCCGCCGGAGTCGTGGCCAGTGGTTTAGCCGGCGCGGCGGCCGTAGCGGCCTTTCGCGGATGCTGGCACAGCAAAATGAGCTGGCCCGTCCGCGTCCAGGGATGTTCTTACCAGGTTTGTTTGAGGTGCGGTGCCATGCGCTTATTCGACGAGCAGACTTTCAGCGCCTATGGTCCGTTCCGCAACGACCTGAATCAACTCCGAGCGTGGCAGAAGTCTGAGCACCGAGGACCCCGTCCCGAAGCCATGGGAAGCGCCCGCCCTTAGAGTCCAGGAGAGAAACGTCTTGGGTCTCAAGTAAGGGGAAGCCTCCCAAGCGTCCGGTTTCAATGCGTTTTGCCCGATACCTGACACCCGACACCTGACACCTGCTCTTATCACGCTCCAACCGGCTGTCCCTGCTGCTTATACCACTCCACCGTGCGCCGCAGCCCGTCTTCAAAATTGACCAGCACCTTGTATCCCAAATGTTTCTCTGCCTGCGTGATGTCGGCCAGCGAATGTTTGATATCCCCACCGCGCTCCGGACCGTACTTCACGCTACCCGTATAGCGGGTCAGCGGTTTCAGTGCCTGGAAAGTTTCATTCAGCGTAATCCGCCGCCCCGTAGCGCAGTTAAAAACGCGCCCTGCGCACTCCGCCGCCGGAGCCACGCAGGCAAGCAGATTCGCCGACACCGCATTGTCGATGTAGGTAAAGTCGCGGCTGGTTTCGCCATCGCCAAAAATTGTGGGCTGTTCCCTGCGCAGCATCTGCATACTGAATTTCGCCAGCACCCCAGAGTAAGGCGAAGAAGGATCCTGCCGCGGCCCGAAAATATTGAAGTAGCGCAAGCAGACCGTTTCCAGCCCATAGCAGCGGTAAAACGAAATCATATAGAGTTCGCTAGCCAGCTTAGCCACCGCATATGGCGAGATCGGATTTGGGCTCATGGCCTCATACTTAGGAAGCGTAGGTGTATCTCCATAAGCCGAAGACGAAGCAGCATACACCACGCGTTTCACCTTGGCGTTGCGCGCCGCCACCAAAACATTAACCGTCCCATCCACATTGGCCCGGTTGCTCCCAAGCGGGTCGAGCACCGATTTCGGCACTGACGGAATCGCCGCCTCGTGCAGCACATAATCGATCCCCGCGCACGCCGCGTGCATGGCCTCCAGATCGAGAATGTCCGCCTCCCGGAAGTCGATCCTGCTCATCACCTCGGTAAGGTTCTCGCGTCGGCCCGTCGCAAAGTTATCAACGCCCCGCACCTCCGCGCCGCTCTCCAACAGAGCGCGCACCAGCGATGAGCCGATGAACCCGGCGGCTCCCGTCACCAGATATTTAGCCATAGTTTATTAATGATAACGGATGGATGGCCGCCGGACGACCCAGCGCCCTGACGCAGCGCGTGACCGCAGTAACTTTCTTCTCCGATCACGCCAAACGGGCCGCCAGTCGTCGAGTCCCGGAGGTTAGGACTCCCGACTACTGAACCCGTTTGGCCATCCGGTGAAACTCTTCGCGGGAGAGCAGCGGATTCTTTCGAAAAAATTCCGTCACGTCGTCAACCAGCGCTTTCGGGTCGACGACCGGATGGCTTTCGTTCGTGGCCGTCTCCCGCTTCTGCACGCCATTCGATACGGCGCTGATCCCAGCCAGCATCTCGACCAGTTGCCGCAGTTGTGACTGCTGTGCCGGTTCGACTTCCGTGAAGCAGATGCCCATGCCCAGCGCAGGGTATGAGGCGCGAACCACGCCTGCGGTTTGAATCCGGTAGCCGCACGAATTGAGCACAAGATGCACGTGCGTGTCGATCGCGTGCGTGTTGCTCATTTCGATGTAGCACCCGTGCAGGCTGATGTCGATCAGCGTTCCCCATAGCCGGACGTCGCCGCCGTCCACTCGAAACTCCACGCTGCCCGAACAACGAAGCCGCGGACTCTGCCGCCTCTCTTTCCAATCGACAGCCGCCTTACCCGCCACCGCTCCGGCGTCGCCTTTTACACCTGTCTTTGCCGTCCCTCCCTTGAGCCGGCGCAGATAGTTTGCTCCGTCCCCGTCCTCACTCGAGTCCGTCGAGCCAAGCTGTTCGGAAAAGATATTCGGATCCACCAAGCCTCCGGCAAAAGCCGCTAAGGTGTGGATCGGCAGATGGCCAGAAGACTTTACAGGTTGCTGAAAATCTCGCGTTTCGTATCAGGGCATCGCTTTAGCGATGCCACAAGTCCTTTAAATTTAAATGCCTCTTTAGGGGCCGAGCAGCGCACATCGAGTTTTTCAGCGCGCTGTTTAGCCAGCCTGAAAATCCGGCAAACCAGCCCGAATCTGCTGCCAAAGTTCCTCTTTCCCATCCCCCGTCTTCGCCGAAAACGCCACTATCGGCACTCCCCCATAAGCTTGCCCCAGCATCTGCATCGCTTGCCGTAGCTGGTTGCCAGACAGCCGGTCGCACTTGGTGGCTACCAATGCATGCGGTCGTCCTTTGGCCGTCAGAAACTCGACCAACTGCCCGTCGCTCTCCTGCGGAGGAATATTCGAATCCACCAGCACCAGGCAAAGCGCCAGGCTCGACCGCTGGTGCAGATAAGGATCGACAAACCGCGCCCAATCCTCCGAGATTGACCGCGCCACCTTGGCATAGCCATATCCCGGCAGATCGGCAAACAGCAATTCAGGCCGCGGTTGCCCCGCCCGCCGCACTTCATAAAAATTGATGCTCCGCGTGCGCCCCGGAGTGTTGCTGGTCCGCGCCAGCTTCTTACCCACCAACGCATTAATCACGCTCGATTTCCCAACATTCGACCGTCCAAGAAATGCGATCTCCGGTACGCCCGGAGGAGGAAAGTGCGTCAGGTCGCTAGCCGAGAGCAGGAATCGCGCCAGAATCCGCATAAAGACAGTTTCCAGTGTAGAGGTCGCGCATGGCAAGTGCAGCAGAAAATAAGTTGACGTAAGAAGTGTGAGCGAAGACCGACAGAATATCGGGAGCGAAAACTAATCCGAATTGCTGCTTGGCGTTAGACCGGGTACCAGCGATCCCGCCCCGGAGGGGCGAACTAAATTAGCCCAGCGCTTCAGGAAAAGCTCAAGAAAACGATTCAAGTCCCCGAGGGACGGCCGAGCACCCCGCTAAAGGCCCAACGGACGTTTATGCTCAACATCCTTCTCCTCAATCGGACGCAGCCGGTGCCAAAGCCCGAGCCCACCCGCAATAACCGCTCCAATCAGAACGCTGATCAGAAAGAACCACCGATAAGCCGGCAGCAAGATCAGCAGAATCGCCACCACTCCAATCGCGACGACCAGCCCCGCCGATCCCTTCAAGCTGAATCCGAACCGTCTTCCAGATTCCGGTTCCATGGCCAGCATTCTAAATTCCCCGCACGCCGCTGCGATGCGAAAGAAATCCCGCGACCAGAAAAAGCAACCCCGGCGCTGCAGTTAAGAAGAAGAAGGGTCCCTGAGGCCAGTGTCCGGAGCGCAGCAGATTCCAAACGTAGAACGCGATCAGGCATCCCAACGCGACAATCCCACCCAACTCCTCACGATGCCAGGCCAGGACCAACCCCACGCAGACTCCAACCGGCCAGAGCGCCAGCCCGATCCATTCCTGAATCGTCACTCGTGGCCCGATCACGCGCGCCGCTTCGCCCAGAGCGAACGCAAAAACAAAAGCTATGCTAAGAACGCTCCACACCCGGCCAATCCAGCGCGCGATGAATACGACAGAACCTCCTGTCATCATCCCTCCTTCAGGCTGAATTCCCACCAGATTCCGGTTCCATAGCTTGATTTTAGCGCGGGTGCCCACGTAAACGAACAGGTTGGAAGTTCCAGTTTAATGGAGGAAAGAACTACTGCCGAGCCGCCGGAATCTCCGCCGCGGGAGGCGTGGCGATGGGAGCCATCGTCTCGGTATCTGGCGTCATCTCCGGCAGCGGTCTTTCCAGCGCGACCGCCAGCACCTGGTCCATGTTGTCCACGAAATGCAGCTTCATGGCCGTGCGCAGGTTCTCAGGAACTTCGGCCACATCCTTTTCATTTTCCTGCGGCAAAATCACTTCGAACAACCCAGCGCGATGGGCGGCCAGCAACTTCTCTTTCAATCCGCCGATGGGCAGCACCTTACCGCGCAACGTAATCTCGCCGGTCATGGCCAGATCGCGGCGCACCGGAATCCGGCTCAGCGCGCTCGCCAGAGCGGTCGCGATGGTAATCCCCGCCGAGGGGCCGTCTTTTGGAATTGCGCCCTCCGGCACGTGCACGTGAATATCGAGGCTGCGGTAGAAATCGCGCGACAATCCAAGCCGCGCCGCTCGCGAGCGTATGTACGACATCGCCGCCTGCGCCGACTCCTGCATCACGTCGCCCAGTTTCCCGGTTAACGTGAGCTTGCCCTTGCCATCCACCACCATGGCCTCGGTGCTCAGGATCGACCCGCCAACCTCGGTCCAGGCCAGGCCCGTGACCAGGCCGATCTCGCTTTTCTCGTGGGCCAGCGTGTCGCGGAACTTCAGCACGCCCAGATAGTCGCCAATCTTTTCCGGTTCGATCGGAGCGGAAAAATCCGCGCCTTCTTTCACTACCTTGCGCGCAATCTTGCGGCAGACATTACCGATTTCCCGCTCCAGGTTGCGCACCCCAGCCTCGCGCGTATAGCCGCGTATCATCTGCCGGATCGCATCGTCGGGGAACTGGATATTTTTTTCCGTGAGCCCCGCCTGCGCCATCTGTTTTTTGATCAGGAACTGCTTCGCGATCTCGACTTTTTCCGGTTCGGTGTAGCCGTGCAGGCGCAGTACTTCCATGCGGTCTTGCAGCGCGGGAGGAATCGTGTGCAGCACGTTCGCGGTAGCGATAAAGAAAACCTGTGAGAGGTCGTACTCAACGTCGAGGTAATGATCGACGAACATGAAATTCTGTTCGGGATCGAGCACTTCCAGCAGCGCCGCCGAAGGATCTCCGCGGAAGTCCATCGACATCTTGTCGACTTCATCCAGCATGAACACTGGGTTTTTGGTGCCGGCCTTCTTCATCATCTGAATAATCTGGCCCGGCAAAGCGCCAATGTAGGTGCGACGATGCCCTCGGATTTCCGCTTCATCCCGTACGCCGCCCAGCGACATGCGCACGAACTTGCGCCCGGTCGCCTTCGCGATCGACATGCCGAGCGAAGTCTTGCCCACGCCGGGAGGCCCAACGAAGCACAGAATCGAGCCCTTGGGATTTTTCACCAACTGACGGACGGCAAGGAATTCGAGGATGCGCTCCTTGATTTTCTCCAGGCCATAATGATCTTCGTTCAGAATCTTCTCGGCAAATTCAATATCGCGCACTTCCTTGGACTTCTTCTTCCACGGCACGGCCAGCAGCCAGTCCAGATAGTTGCGCGAGACGGTGGATTCGGCCGACATCGGAGGCATCGCC
>JBAWFQ010000278.1:0-6494 GCA_049592035.1 Terriglobales bacterium | reverse complement strand
GCCGTGGAGAGCGTACGTGCCCGCGTTTTGGAATCCGTTCGCTTGCGGCTAAGAAGTGATGTACCGATCGGAGCATTTCTCTCTGGCGGCGTCGACTCCACCTGCATCGCCGCGGCGATTCGTGAGTTAGAGCCGGCGGCCAAGTTCAGTAGTTTCTGCGCCTCATTTGATAACGAACAGTTAAACGAAGCGCCATACGCGCGTCTGGTTGCCGAACATCTGGGCACGGATCACCACGAAGTGCGTTTTTCTTCGGGTGAACTCTTGGCGATCTTCGATGAGTTGATCGATCATTACGATGAGCCTTTTGGCGATGTATCGATGTTCCCGACCTTTGCGGTTTGTCGTGCCGCGCGGCAAATCTGCAAGGTCATGCTCTCCGGCGATGGAGGGGATGAGTGCTTCGGCGGGTATTCCGAGATGTTTGGCTATCATCGCTGGCAAGGCGTGCGGCGCGCGCCTTTAGTGAACGCCGCGGCCAAGCGCCTCCGGCATGTCTGGCGAAGCAACTGGAGAGGCGTGGGATTGCTGGGCTTTTTGTCGAAGAACGATTCCGAACTGTTGTATCCAGCGGAGCGCGGAAATATGATCGCGTCGTATTTCCTGCCTGAGTATCGCAGCGCGGCCGAGAGCGGCGTGCGGGAACTTGAGGAGCGCGCCCTGGAACATGCGCGCCTTTCCTACCCGCTCTCTGCGTTCGAAGCCACCGCGTCTTCGTATTTGCCGGAACAGATTATGGTGAAGGTCGATCGCGCCAGCATGCGCGCCTCGCTCGAATGCCGAGCGCCCTTCCTGAACCCAGACTTGATGCATTTCGCGACGAGTTTGCCCGTCGAGTATCACTTCAAAGCGGGCATGGGCAAGGCAATCCTCCGCGATGCGCTCCCGGCATGGGTTCCGCCTGAAATTCGTTGGCGGCAGAAACGCGGCTTCACTCCCCCACTGTGCGCTTGGCTTCGTGATGAACTGAAAGAAGAAATGAAAAAAAGTCTCGCCGGGGACCTGGGAGGGCTCCGATACCTGCTGAATCCGTTGCCGGCCAAGGAGCTTTTCCGTCGGCATTTGGCCGGTTCTGATCATAGCAATGCGCTGTTTCGTTGGCTGGTGCTTTCCCGTCGTTGCCGCTCCGCTGTTCTCAACTAACAGCCTTCTTACCTACGATAGTAAGTCGGGGTTAGATAAGAAAGGTTAGATAAGAAACCGGTGAACCTGATCGTGTTAGTTTGACATAGGATGGGCTATTGAAAGTTTCCAAGTCGCTAGTGCGTTACGGAGGGTTTGTAGTTTCCGTCACCACTGCCCGCGTTGTCGGTACCCTGCTCACAGCGGCCACCTTTCCATTCCTGGTGCGGCGGCTCGGCGTCGATACGTACGGGCTGTGGAGCTACGTAGTTGCAGTGTGCGGCTTCACCGGCCTCGTAGCGAATCCGGGCTTGACCACGTATGCCGCGCAGCAGGTGGCGGCGCGGCGCGAGGCGGCGTTTGACACTATCTCCGACGTCTTGGTGCTGCGCGTTCTGGCGGCCGGAGTTGCCTCGGCTGCGGTTCTGGTGGTGGCAAGTTTTGAGGTCCGGCAAGATGTTCGTTTCCTGCTGAAGGTCTATGGAGTGGCCTCGGTGTTAACCAGCAGTCTATCGTTGGATTATCTGTTGTCGTCGCTGGAGCTGTTTCACGTGCAATCGTCCATCTCGGTTGCGCAGCAATGTCTCTATGCCGTGGGCATCTTCACCATGGTGCGATCGCCCAAGGATGTGATTTGGGTCCCGGTCAGCATCCTGGCCTCCGCGTTCTTGACTAGCCTCATCGGTTGGACCTTTCTGTGGCGCGCGGGATATCGGTTCCGGTTTTCGCTTGCCCCAAGGCGCTGGGCTGTCGTTCTGGTGCCCAGTCTGCATTATGCTGGCTCTTCACTCATGTCCAACCTCTATCATCGCAGCGGACACATCGCGGTGCGCTGGTATCTCGGTGAGCACGCTCTCGGCTTGTATGCCGCAGCGACGCGGTTAGCCGATGTGCTGCGTAATTTCCTTTCGGTGATTCAGATCGTCTTGATGCCGCGTATGGCTCTGCGCGCGAGTTCCGGCCAAGGGCTTTTCCGGCTCGCCAGGATCGCGGCGTCCGTCCTGGTATGGTTCGGCATCCCGTTGACTGTAGGCGGAGTGGTAACCGCCCCGGTGGTTGTTCCCTGGCTGCTCGGCCCTCAATTCCAGCAGGCGGTGCATGCTTTCCAGTGGGTCGCGCCGTATGTGATCGCGGCGCCCGCCGCCGCGCTTTTCGCGGGAACCGTTCTATATGCGCTGGGCCGTCACCAGGCTTACTTCGTTTCCACGCTCGTCGGCGCTGTCAGTGCCGTGGTTCTTTACCTCATCCTGCCGCCCTTGTTCGGAGTGGCAGGCGCGTGTGTGGCCTTTGTCCTGGGCGAACTCGGGGTTGCGCTTTGTGCTTTCTTTTTGTGTCCTCCGGAAGTGCGCGCGGCGGCTAAGACTCCACTACTCAACGTCGCCGTAATCGCCAGTCTTCTGATGGGAGCTGTTTTGTGGATAGCGCTGCCCCACCACTTGCCCCCATTGGCCTTGGTCGGTCTAGGATGCGCAGTCTATGTCGCCACCTGGGCCAGCATCGGCCGCCATCTCCTCAAAAGGGAGGCTGAAGGCATCGCATGACGCTGGACCCGCGATCCAACGACGTCCGCAAATCAGACGTTCGCAAATCCGAAATTCGCAAATCAAAGAGCGAGCCGAAACTTCGCGGCATGGATCTGGTGCGTCCTTCGCTCCGCGATGCCACCTATCTCGACTGCCGGCGCCGCGCTGGATTGATAGCCGAACAGGCCGCGAAACTGCCCCAAGTGAAGAACCTGTTAGATGTGGGTGGAAGAGGGAAACCGTACGCCTGTTTCTTTTCCGGTCGCGTACCCAATCATTATGTGCTGGACGTGGAGCCCGCCTATTCGGTCGATGTTGTCGGCGACGCTCGCCAGATGCCGTTTTCGGATGCCTCCATGGATGTCGTCCTGATCACTCAGGTTCTCGAGCACATTCCCGATCCGATTGCCGTCATCGCCGAAATTCGGCGAGTGTTGAAACCTGGCGGAACGCTCTTGCTGAGTGTTCCTTCCATTTTTCCCCAGCACGGGTCGCCCGGCGACTACTGGCGATATATGCCGCAAGGCCTGCATTGGATCTTGCGCGATTTTCACAACGTAACCGTCAAGGGCGAAGCGGGGACCATCCCCAGCATTTTCCTGGTCATCAACGTGTACCTGCAATTGTTGACCAGTCCGTGGCCGTGGCTGCAACGATTGGTGTGGTGGACAGTCTTTCCACTGAACAATCTGGCGGGGCTGCTGGCGGCAAAAATCTATCGCGGAGATCAGTTTGCCAGTAACTATTTCGTAGTGGCAGTGCGCTAGAATCAATTTTCCGTTCTTCTCTATTCTGTTGCTTACGAATCGGGGCGCGATCGAGTGGGATCAAATCCGAAGCGGATTCTGCTGACCGGCGGCGCGGGTTTCATTGGATCCCACGTGGCTGAGGCGCTGCTTCGCCGTGAGACAAAGTTGTCCATTGTGGACAGCCTCGATGATTTCTACGCGCTCAGCCGCAAGCGGCGCAACTTGCGCGAGATCGGCAACACCGGAGACTACGAGTTCTTTGAGATCGACGTACGAGACAAAGATGCGCTGCGAAAAGTCGCGGAGCGCATCCAGCCTGAAATCGTGATTCATCTCGCCGCGCGCGCCGGCGTGCGGCCATCGATCGAACAGCCCGCGCTGTACGAAAGTGTCAACGTTGCGGGCACCCTGAACATGCTGGAAATTGCCCGCGAATTCCAAGTGCAGCGGCTGATTTTTGGCTCGTCGAGCTCGGTGTATGGCATTAGCAACAACGTTCCTTTTTGCGAAGATGACCTCAAGACCCTCCCCATCTCGCCTTACGCGGCGACCAAACTGGCGGGCGAGTTGATGGGTTACACCTACGCGCATCTGTATGGCTTGACCACCATCTGCTTGCGTTTCTTTACCGTTTATGGTCCGCGGCAAAGACCCGATCTGGCGATTCACAAATTCACTGCGCTCATCGAGGCAGGAAGGCCGATCCCGGTCTATGGCGATGGCTCGATGGGCCGAGATTACACCTACGTTGACGATATCGTAGCCGGAATCATGGCCTCTCTCGAATATGTGCCGGGAGCTAAGGTCCCATTCGAGGTATTCAACTTAGGGAACTCCCATCCGGTGCGCCTCACGGAATTGATTTCGTTACTGGAGGCAGCCACCGGGAAAAAAGCGCTGCAGAACCATCTGCCCGATCAACCCGGAGACGTTCCCATAACATGGGCGAATATCGACAAAGCCAAACGCCTTCTGGGATATTCACCGCAAACTTCCATGGAGCAAGGTCTACGGAATTTTGAGGCCTGGTATCGCGCGAGCCTCACGGATTCAGAACCATGACCGATGTCGCCGAACTGAAGTTGAACATCGGTTGTGGAACGTCGGGGATTGAAGGATGGGTGAACATCGACAATTCGCCCAGCATTTTGCTCTCGCGTTTGCCGTTCGGGAAGAAGATTTTTCGCACTCCGGACTGGCCGCGTGACGTACTCCGCGTCGATGTTCGCAAACGCATTCCTTACCCGGACGCCTCGGTCGCGTGCATCTACTCTTCGCACACTTTCGAACACTTTAGTTACGAGGAGTCGCGCGCTGTGGCGCGGGAGTGTTTTCGTGTGCTCAAGCACGGTGGCATCCTGCGCATCGTCGTGCCCGACCTGGGCATCATGGTGCGCGACTATCTTGCCGATACCGCCGATCCCCTGGCTTCGCACCGATTTGTCTCGCGGCTTCTTCTGACGGCGAACGTTCGCGACCTCGTGCACGCCGGCGCGCATCACAAACAGATGTTCGATGCCCGCTCGCTCGTCCACATGCTGCAGGAAGCGGGTTTCGCAGCGCCTGAAGTAAGCGCCTTCGGCAGCAGCCGGATTGCTGACATCGCGAAGATTGAACTGGAATCCCGGCGCTCCGAGAGTCTGTACGTTGAGGCGGCAAAATAAACCCGGTCGCAAGTAGCAACGCCTTGGACCCCAGATTGCCCTTTCCGCCTGTTCAGTACCTTCCGGGGTGCGCCTGCTAATAGACCTGCCTTGGGAGGTCCAAATAGATACTATGGAAGTTGCAATAATGACGAGCACCCGAAAGACATTAATCCTCACGGAAATCATCGCCCCGTACCGCATCCCGGTTTTCAACGTTCTCGCGCACCGATCGGGATTGGATCTGCACGTGATCTTTTTGGCGGAGACCGATGAGACACTGCGGCAGTGGCGTGTTTACAAAAACGAAATCTGCTTTTCCTATCAGGTTCTGCCGTCCTGGCGATGGCGCTCGGGGAAAAACAGTTTCCTCGTGAATCGAGGACTGTGGTCCGCCTTAAACAAAGTGAATCCACAGGTTCTGATCTGCGGCGGATACGCGTATGCTGCCTCCTGGGAAGCGCTCTTGTGGGCGCGCCGCCACCGGGTTGAATTTGTTTTGTGGTCAGAAAGCAACCGTCATGACGCACGTGGAGGACGAATAGCGGTAGAGTGGTTGAAAACTTATTTCGTGCGCCGCTGTGACCGGTTTGTCGTGCCGGGGAAAGCTTCCTTCGAGTATCTCAGGTCGCTTGAGGCTCCAGCGGCAAACATTGTGACTGCGCCCAATGCCGTCGACAACCGGTGGTTTGCGACGCAGGCGGAGAATGTCCGCTCCCATGCCAGTGAATTTCGAGAGAAGATGAAACTGCCTGCGCGGTTTATTCTTTTTGTGGGCCGCCTGGTTCCGGAAAAAGGTGTTTTTGATCTCCTCGCGGCTTATGCCAAACTAGAGAGCGACTTGCGATTACAGGTGGGCTTGGTATTTGCGGGCGATGGTATCTCACGAGAGGAATTGATGCAGCAAGCCAAACTAATCAACCCGGGCGCGGTTTGTTTCCCTGGGTTCGCACAGCGGGAGGATCTGGCTGGTCTCTATGCCTTGGCCGAGACTCTGGTTCTGCTTACGCACAGCGACCCGTGGGGTTTGGTGGTCAACGAAGCGATGGCGTGCGGACTTCCGATTATCGTAAGCAGTGTCGCAGGATGTTCGGCCGACCTTGTCGAAGACGGCTGGAATGGCTATGTCGTGCCTCCCCGGGATGCGGAGAGACTCAGCGTGGCGATAGATTCTGTAGTGCGGCAACCTGAACTGAAGCGACAGATGAGTGCGCGCAGCCAGGAACGAATTCAAAACTACTCACCAGAAGCTTGCGCGGATGGTCTGGCCGCGGCAGCCGCCTTTGCCGGCAAGGAGGCTCGATGACTTCCATGACCCCGTTACGCTGGGTTGGCATCGGGTTGGGCACGATCCTGGCGCTATATAGTATTTTTCACTTCTTCCCGTACTTTGCCGACGGTACTGTTCTGGGCGGCATCCTGCTGCTGGAGTTGATCGTCGTCTGCCTTTGGAAGTA
>JBAWFQ010000277.1:0-5979 GCA_049592035.1 Terriglobales bacterium | reverse complement strand
CATCTTGAAGTGCGTCATTTTCAAAAGCTGACCGCGCCTATCCTGAAAACAATTTATGTCTTCGGGGACCCGAGCTTTTTGTTTGCTCCTGGGGAGCCGTGCTTCCCGTCCCCAAGGGATTTGAGTTTCGCGTTACCGACCATTTCTTATTTGGTGAATTTAGGACGTACAGTGGCAACGCCGCCTACATCGGCCCCAACGGACCGTGGGGGCGCTACAATTCTGTCGGGGTCCGAAAGTATTTCCGATACCACGGCAGCAGCCGGAATAGCAACAGTTCGGCGTTCGGCATTGTGAGTTGCATCGCGCGCCAAGATGGGACATCAATTCTGTAGGCGGGTTGGTACTGAAACCATGGCCGCTTTCTTTCTCATATGAAAATTGCACTGGGTGTGACCGGCGGGATTGCAGTTTATAAAGCGGCGGAAATCGTGCGTCTTCTGCAAGACCGCGGCATTCGCGTACAAGTGGTGATGACGCGTGCCGCGCAGGAGTTCGTGCGCCCGTTGACCTTCGCCGCGCTCTCCGGAGAAAAGGTCATTACCGACCTGTTCGGCTCGGACGAGTCGCAGGCGAATGTCGAGTCGGCGATCGAGCACATTGCGATCGCGCAGGCGATTGATGCGCTCTTGGTGGCTCCAGCAACCGCCGATGTGCTGGCGCGCTTCGCGCAGGGAATTGCCAACGACTTTCTGAGTACTCTTTATCTCGCAACCACCGCTCCAGTGGTGGTCGCTCCGGCAATGAACGTCAACATGTGGAATCACCCGGCGACGCAGGCGAATCTCGAAATCCTGCGCCAGCGCGGCGTTCGCGTCGTCGATCCCGGCCAGGGCTATCTTGCCTGTGGCATGACCGGCGCGGGACGACTGGCGGAAAATGAAACAATTGTAGCGGCAGTCATGGAAGCGCTCGGCGCCGCGCAGGATCTGGCTGGCGAAACGGTTCTGGTGACGGCCGGGCCGACGCGGGAAAAGATCGATCCGGTGCGGTATTTGACCAACCGGTCGAGCGGCCGCATGGGATACGCCATTGCGGAAGCCGCGCTGCGCCGCGGGGCGCGCGTGCTGCTGGTGAGTGGTCCGACGGCGATTGCCGCTCCCGGTGCGGCCGAATTGACGCGAGTGGAGACAGCGGAAGTGATGTTGGCGACGGTTTTAAGATTACTGCCCGAGAGCACGGTGGTGATCAAAACCGCGGCCGTGGCAGACTTCCGGCCAAAAACTGCATCGAAACAGAAGATCAAGCGTAAGCGTGAGATGACGCTGGAGTTGGAACCGACCAAGGATATTCTGGCCGAGGTCGCACGCCGAAGAACTACGCAAATCGTGGTGGGCTTTGCCGCCGAGACGGAGAACGTGCTGGAAAACGCACGCAAGAAACTGGCGTCGAAGTCACTCGATGCGATCGTAGTGAATGATGTTTCGCGAGAGGGCGTTGGTTTTGATTCCGACCGCAACGCGGTCACGATCGTCTCGCAGTGCGAAGTAGTTGAGGTTCCCGAGACCTCGAAGTGGGAAGTCGCGCACCGTGTGCTCGACCAGGTAGTGAAGCTGCGCAAGCGCACCGCGATCCCACCTAGTACGGCTACGTAGGGACGGCCGCCCTCGGCCGTCCGGTTCAAAAGAACGGTAGTGGGCTACTTTGAATTCAAAGTAGCCCACTACCGAAAGAACTCATGGCCGTTTCTCACCTTGCAATTTGTTATCCTTATCCGCAATGCCCCGCACCCTTGGTCCTGAACTCCGCCGCGCCCTTGCCGCGCGCATCCGCTATTACAACGAAATGGGGATCTACGGTTTTTACCGCCGCCCGTCGTCAGCGTCATCACTCACACGGGACGAAGCGGAGATTGCCACTTCCGAGCACACACTTGAGCCAGGAGAAGAAATGAGTCCACGAAAGGCCACGGCGGTCGCGGCTCCGGTTGCGATCGAGGAAAATATCTTCGAGGTGATCGCGCTCAAGCCCGAGCAGACCGTAACCGACCCCGTAAAGGCGCTGAAGATCATCCGCGAAGAGCTGGGCGACTGTACGCGCTGTGTGCTCCACAAGCAGGGACGGAAGCAGATTGTGTTCGGAGTTGGCAATCCGAAGGCGGAGCTGATGTTCGTTGGCGAAGGCCCGGGCGCCGATGAAGACGCGCAGGGCGAGCCTTTCGTGGGACGCGCCGGACAACTGCTGAACAACATGATTAAAGCCATGGGGATCGAACGCAAGGACGTGTACATCGCGAACATCGTGAAGTGCCGTCCCCCGGGTAATCGCACGCCAGAGCGCGAGGAGTGTGCAACTTGCTCCCCGTTTCTGATGCGCCAGGTCGCGGTGATCAAGCCGAAGGTGATCGTAGCCCTCGGCGCAGTGGCGGCCAAGACGCTGCTGGCAATGAGCGCCTCGATGATGCAGTTGCGCGGGCGCTTTTATGACTTCCGTCCGGCGGGCCTACGAAGCAAGGACCCCCAATGGGATGGATGCAAGCTCGCGGTCACCTACCATCCAGCATTTCTACTGCGCGATCCTAGACAGAAGGGCGAGGCGTGGAAGGATCTACAGATGGTAATGAAAGAATTGGGGATGAAGGCGCCGAAAGCAAACGTCTAGCAGTTTGCCGAAAAACTCGCGTTTCGTATCAGGGCATCGCTTTAGCGATGCCATAAGTCCTTCAAAGCGAGATGCCCCTTCAGGGGCCGATCAGCGCAAACCGAGTTGTTCAGCAATCTGTAGGGCGTCGCGGCCGATCCCCACGCTACCTTGGCGAGCCTACTTATCTTTGGCAACGTCCTTGGCTACGTTCAGACGCGTTTCCGCGCGCTGCAAAGCGTCTTCAGCGCGCGTGTAATCCACCTTGGGATCGTTGCTCTTCAGCCGCTGTTCTGCCCGCTCTTTGGCTTTCTGCGCGCGCTCGATATCAATTTCCTGCGGATGCTCCGCCGCTTCCGCCAGAATGGTCACCTTGTCGGGCAGTACTTCCATAAATCCCCAAGCCACCGACAGGATATGCGTCGCGCCGCTAGCCTTATAAGTAATTTCACCTACACCCAGCTCGGTAATCAAAGGAGCGTGGCCCGGAAGAATGCCCAAATACCCGGTAACTCCCGGGATCTGCGCCTCCTGCGCCGCATCCTTAACCAGCAGCCGGGCGGGAGTAACAATTTCGAGTTGGAAAGTATCGGACATGGGTCGTTCGTCGCTGGTCGTTGGTCGTTAGCTCACCATTCGTCGGCCGCTGGGCATTTGCGACCAACAACCAACGACTGATCTTACGCTGCTGCGCCCTTCATCTTCTCCGCCGTCTCCAGCACTTCGTCGATCGTTCCCTTCATGTAGAAAGCCTGCTCGGGGATATCGTCGTACTTCCCTTCCACAATTCCCCGGAAACCCTTTACGGTGTCGGCGATCTTCACATAGCGTCCCGGAGTGCCCGTGAACTGCTCGGCCACAAAGAATGGTTGCGAGAGAAACTTCTGAATCTTGCGGGCGCGCGCAACCGTCACCTTCTGGTCTTCACTAAGTTCGTCGATACCCAGAATGGCGATAATGTCTTGCAGATCTTTGTAAGTCTGCAAAGTCTTCTTCACCATCTGCGCTACATCGTAATGATCCTGCCCAACAATTCGAGGATCAAGAATGCGCGAAGTGGAAGCCAGCGGATCGACCGCCGGATAAATTCCAATCTCCGTAAGCGCTCGCGAAAGCACGGTCGTCGCGTCAAGGTGAGCAAACGTGGTTGCCGGGGCCGGATCGGTCAAATCGTCCGCCGGCACGTAGATCGCCTGCACCGAAGTTACCGATCCCTTCTTAGTGGAAGTAATTCGCTCCTGTAACTCGCCCATCTCCGTAGCTAAGTTTGGTTGATATCCAACGGCGCTAGGCATGCGGCCTAGCAAGGCAGATACTTCGGAGCCAGCCTGGGTGAAACGAAAAATGTTGTCGATGAAAAGAAGAGTGTCAGAACCTTCTTCATCGCGGAAGTATTCGGCCACGGTGAGCGCGGTAAGTGCAACCCGGAGACGCGCTCCGGGCGGTTCGGTCATCTGGCCATAAATCAAAGCCGCCTTCGACTCAGCGGGCTTGCCCGGCTTAATAACTCCCGACTCGCTCATTTCGAGCCACAGGTCATTGCCTTCACGGGTCCGCTCGCCAACGCCCGCAAACACGGAGAATCCGCCGTGCTGCTTGGCAACGTTGTTGATCAGTTCCATGATGACGACGGTCTTGCCGACGCCGGCGCCACCGAAGAGGCCGATTTTTCCGCCCTTCAAGAATGGCTGGATCAGGTCCACCACTTTCACGCCGGTCTCGAACATCTCAGCCGTGGTCGACTGTTCGTCGAACGCGGGCGCGAGGCGGTGAATGGGCATTCTCTTCTCAAAGGCAATCGGACCCAGTTTGTCCACGGGTTCGCCAATGACGTTCATTACGCGGCCCAGCGTGCCGCGGCCGACGGGAACGGAGATCGGTCCGCCCTGATCGATTGCTTTCATGCCGCGCACCATACCGTCGGTCGCTTCCATGGCGACGCAGCGCACACGCCCTTCGCCAAGATGCTGCTGCACTTCAAGAATGACGTTGATGGGCGAAGGCACGGTGAAGCCATCACTGACCACGCGGAGGGCCTGATAAATAGGAGGCATCGCCGCTTCCACAAATTGCACGTCGACCGCGGGACCAGCGATTTGGATTACGTTTCCAACGTTTTCTGACATAGATAAGGTCTCAACTCGGCGACTAAAGTCGCGGCAAATTTTGCAACAGTTACGGCGCGTCTGAAGCCGCGCCCCCTCAAAACAAAATCGGTTCTACTGCGCTGCTGCTCCACTTACAATTTCGATAATCTCCTTCGTAATCTTGGCCTGGCGCGCCCGATTCATGATCAGCGTCAACGAATCGATCATATCGCTGGCGTTGCTGGTTGCCGCATCCATCGCCGTCATGCGGGCAGCATGTTCCGCGGCCACCGACTCCAGCAGAGCATGAAAAATCTGGATGCCGACGTACTTCGGCAGAATACCCTCGAAAAGCTGCTCGGGCGGCTGCTCGTAGATGTAATCCACCGGCAACGTGGCGAAATGGGCCGCAGCCTCATCTACCGCGCTCGTATCCATTGCACGCAAACCAACATGAGCCGTCTTGGCCGCTTCGATTCGCCTCTTGCGTTCTTCTTCCGAAGCCTCTTCCGCCATCTGGACGTCGACTTCGCCAATCTCCTTGATCGGCAACAGTCGCTCCGCAACCAACCGTTGCGCGATGACCGACTTGAACTCGTTAAAGAGAATGTAGACCGCGTCAATCTCGCCGCGGCAGTAGCGAGCGATCAAGCCCTGGCTAAGAGTGTTTGCAAAATTATGATCGACCTTGCCGAGAACCCCAACGTACTCGCCTGTAATCTGCACACGGCCGGCACGCTGTAGGACCGCCTCTGCATCGGCGTGAACGGGCGACGCGCCCGCTTCTCCATCGCTCCCTGACGCTTCCTCGGGACGCTGCGGCGCCACCGGAAAGCGGCGGCGCATAAAGTCGCGCCCTTTGCGACCGATGCATTCGAGATCAATATTCTCATCGGGCTTCGACTGGATGAATTTCGAAGCCATTTTCAAGATGTTGGTATTGAACGCCCCGGCGAGGCCCTTATCTCCAGTAACCACGATCAGCGCGATGTTTTTCTCAGGGCGCTCGGCAAGCAAGGGATGACGGGGCTCTCCCGTAACGGAGTCGTAGATATCGGCGCGCGAAATCAGCGATTTGAGCACGTTCGTAAGCATCTGCGAATAAGGACGCGCAACCAGCGCAGCCTCCTGCGCGCGCCGCAACTTGGCCGCCGAGACGGTCTTCATGGCCGTAGTAATCTGCCGCGTGTTGACCACGCTGCGGATCCGGCGCCGGATGTCGAGAACATTTGCCATGCTATGTAGAGACGCGGCTTGCCGCGGCTCAATCTCCACGGAGTAGACGCGGCAAGCCGCGTCTCTACCAAACAAC
>JBAWFQ010000276.1:0-39163 GCA_049592035.1 Terriglobales bacterium | reverse complement strand
CGTCGCTGTTGGTGGCGCTATTCGGAGGGTTCGCCGTGCCACGTCCTCCGTGACGTTGGGCGAGCAGCGGGTGCGGACCGATCAAGAGGACAATCCCAATCCCGAAGACCACCCATATCCATCGATTCACGTCAGTCTCTCCAGATTCCTGCTACTTTGTGAGATGCCTTCCATGTTCACGCGTTAGTCGTTTCCGCGAGCGCGATTTCAGCCGGCTGCGTTTTCCTGCCGCGCAATCGCAGCACCGGCTGTTCCACGAGGTAGTAGGAAAGACAAGCCAGCCCCACGCCCAGAAGCATTTTGTAGGCTGGCGGGCGCGTCTGAGAAAAGAAAAACGGCTCCTGCCACAGGTAGAGGCTGTAACTGATTCTCCCCAGCCACATGACCGGCGCAAGATTCAAAAAGCGATAAGGCGACTGGATCACGTGCAGCACCAGTCCCGCGATCGAGCAATGCAAAATCGGATTGAGCACAAACAAGTCAATAAGAGTGCGCGTTTTCGTGTTGGGAACAAAGCTCGGAATCAGGACAACCGCCAGCAGCATTAGGAGCGCCGCCCAGCCCGGTATTTTCGGGATCCGCGAACTCAAAATCGCCAGCAGACAGCCAATCGCCAGATTGTCCGCCACCGCGGGAAACGTCCCATAACCGCCATTGACAATCCGGAAATGAAAGCAGGCTGTGCTGTAGATGGGAGCGAACACCATTACTCCGACAAGAATGGCAATCCTGTGCCGGTACCACTTGCGCAATACGCTCGGCCAGAGAAAATAAAACTGCTCCTCAACGCTAAGCGACCACAAATGCGAAACCATCCACGGCCGCTCGGGATCAAAGTTCATCAAGTACAGAAGCATCGCGCCGATGTCATACCAGCGCAGCTCATGCCAGTACGCCACCAACGCAAACAGCATGAAAACCGCTGCCGCCGGCAGAATGCGATAGGCGCGCCGTATGTAGAACTGGCGCAGATTGATGGTGGAGGTTTCAGAGTGCTCGTGCAGCAGAATGCTGGTAATCAGATAGCCGGAAATAACGAAAAAGACCCGCACCCCAGTAAGGGAGTAAGGACTGAGAAATTTAGGCACCGGCCCCGCATGAGTGAGATGGCCAACGCACACCAGCGAGATGGAAATGGCGCGGAGGCCGTCGAGAGAAGGAATGCGTTTCACTAATGCAGCCTAGCATTTTTTCGCACCCATCGGCGAGGGTCTCAGCCGGTTGTTAGTGGAGAGCCGGACGTCCTCGCCCGGCCAATCAGTCGTTGCAAGTGCGAGACGCCGGTGGCTCAATCGCTATGACGGGCTCTGTGAAGACTTCCGCAAGGTATCATGAACATTCAACGATCAGATCTCAATCAAAAGCCATGTGTGGAATTTTTGGTGTCGTGTCCCGCGGATCGTCCCTGCCCGCCGACTTTCTTTCGAAAGCGGAGCGCAGTCTCACCCATCGCGGCCCCGACGATTCCGGCACCATTCTCCTCAACGTGGGAGACCAGCAGATCGGGTTCGCCCACGCTCGCCTCTCCATCATTGACCTTTCGCCGCTCGGGCACCAGCCGATGCACGATCCAGTCACGGGCAATTGGATCGTCTTCAACGGCGAGATTTACAACTTCCGCGAACTCCGCAAAACACTCGAAGCCGCCGGCGCCGAGTTCAAAAGTCATTCCGATACAGAAGTCATCCTCGCCGCCTATCGCGTGTGGGGAGAGTCTTGCCTGACGCGGCTAGGTGGTATGTTCTCCTTCGCCCTATGGGACGCCGCGCGAAAGCGGCTGCTGTTGGCGCGCGATCCCATGGGAATCAAGCCGCTGTATTACCACCACTCCGAGCGCACTTTTATTTTTGCGTCAGAAGTCCGAACTCTCTTGCAGACCGGACAAGTACCCCGAAAGACCGATCCCGCAGGCGTTTTGAGCTACCTCGCATTCGGCTCCGTATACGAGCCCTGGACGATCGTGGAAGGAGTGAAGGCGGTTCCGCCGGGCCATGTGATCACCGTAGAAAACGGATTGGTAAGCAGCCGAGAATACTGGAATCCGCTGCAGTCTTCTGCCCGCGTCGACTCAGATGAAAAGTCGTCAGAGCGAAAATCGACGGATGGATCGACGGACGGATCAATGAACGGGACAGCAGCTCAGCTGCCCGCAATCTTGCGTGATGCCGTGTTGTCGCACCTCGTGAGTGACGTCCCCGTTGGCGTTTTTCTCTCCGGTGGAATCGATTCCAGCGCTTTGGTTGCCGTGCTCAGCCACAACGGTGTGCGCGCCAACACCTTCTCGCTCGTCTTCCAGGAAGAGGAGTTCGACGAAGGCCAGTATTCGCGCGCAGTCGCCCGCCGCTTTGGCGCCGAGCATCATGAGATACCCGTCTCGCCACAAGACGCGCTGGCGTCGTTACCCGCAGCTCTGTGCGCCATGGACCAGCCAACCATTGACGGCATCAACACCTATCTCGTCTCCGCCAAGACGAGGGCCGCGGGAGTGAAAGTTGCTTTGACCGGTCTGGGCGCCGACGAGATGTTCGCGGGCTATTCGAATTTTCGCCACGTGCCCAAGATGGAAGCTCTTTCCAAAAGACTTGGACGCCTCCCCAGGCTAGCCCGGCGTCCGCTTTCGGCCTCTGTCGGGTTGTTTGCAGGCAAGGGCGATCGCAGCCGCAAGCTGGCCTGGTTGGCCACGGGCCGCGATGCAATCGTTCATCCGTACTTTTTGGCCCGTACATTGTTTGCGCCCGCAGAGCGCGAGAGCTTGTTCGAATCACCAGACTACCAAGCCCTGCAACAATCCCTCAATCGAACGTTGCAAGAGTCGATTACAGAGAGCCAGTTCCTAGATCCGGTCAACCGCGTTTCTTATCTGGAATCGCGCTGGTACATGCGTAATACGCTGCTCCGCGATTCCGATTTTATGAGCATGGCTCACGGCCTCGAACTGCGTGTGCCCTTTCTGGATCGAGCGCTGGTAGAAGCCTGCTTCCGCATTCCGGGGAACAGGAAATTACAAGGCGATTCGCCAAAGAGCTTGCTGCTGGCGAGTCTCGGCGTCGACTTGCCGCCGCAGATCGTGAATCGTCCCAAGCGAGGATTCACCCTTCCCTTTGAGCGCTGGCTCCGTCGTGAGATGAGAAGGGTCGTCGAAGACGTGTTGCTAAAAAGTAATTGGGATCAGACCGCGCTCAGCGCCAGCGCCGTGCAAGCAGTCTGGAACCGTTTCCTCGCAAGCGAGACTTCCTGGTCGCGTCCCTGGTCACTTTTCGTGCTGCAGCGCTGGTGCGAGCAAAATCTGTGAAAGTAAGAGATTCGTGTGGCGGCGGGGCAGAGCCCCGCTCCCGCTCTGGCAGCGTGTTCCGGTTAACTCGGCTAACATAATTCAGATAACATGATTCATAAAACATAGCGAGACAGTCCGCCAGCCGCCGTAATGGATTTGATTTCAAACAAGCTTGAGTCAAACCAGAATGATCGAAACGAAATCAGAATCTGAAGTGTCGCAGGCAAGGGCCGCGACCCACGTGCTTCCCATCAGCGTGATCGTTCCTGTCCGCAATGAGGCTAGCAACCTGCCGCGCTGCCTTGAGTCCCTCGCGCTCGCCGGCGAGGTGTACGTCATCGATTCCGAAAGCACCGACGACACGGTTGCAATCGCGCAGTCGCACGGTGCCAAGGTAGTCCAGTTTCATTACGCCGGAGGCTGGCCAAAGAAGCGCCAATGGGGAATGGACACGCTGCCCTTAGCCTACGACTGGATTCTCCTGCTCGACGCCGATGAAGTCCTGACGCCGGAACTGGTGGAAGAAATCCGCCGCGCGCTTCAAAACCCCGAAGTGAATGGATATTCCATTCGCCTGCAAATGTATTTTTTAGGACGCATCTTGCGCCATTGCGATGCAAGTTTCTGGAAGCTTTCCCTGTTCCGCAAAGGCCGAGGCCATTTTGAATGTCGCCTGAAAGATCAGGACACCTCAATGGCCGATATCGAGATTCACGAACACGTGGTGGTGGATGGCCCCACCGCACAGTTGCGCAACGCACTCGTCCATCACAATGTCGATTCCCTGTCGCGCTACATTCTGAAGCACAATGAATACTCGAACTGGGAAGCGCGCGTGCTTTTGCAGCCGGAAAGCGATCCGAATCGCTCTTCTGACGAGGTGAAGGCCGATTTGTTCGGCACCCAGGCGCAGCGCCGAAGATGGCTCAAGCGCAATCTCTATCGCTTGCCCGGTTCCCCGGTTCTTCTCTTCTTCTACCGTTACGTCTTTCGTTTGGGGTTTCTCGACGGCGTGCCTGGCCTCATCTATTGCACTTTTCAAGCGGTGCAGATGTTTCATACCAAGGCCAAAATCTTCGAACTGCAAAACGGGAGGCCCTGACGCCATGTGCGGCATCAGCGGCCTCGTGAATTGCGGCGACCGGGAAACGCTCGCCCGCATGACAAACGTGCAGGCACACCGTGGACCCGACGACTCCGGCCTCTGGGAGCGGCGTTTCGCCGATGGCAGCTACATCGGCCTTGGCAGTCGCCGCCTGGCTATTCTCGATCTCTCCGCCGACGGCCACATGCCCATGAGCAACGAAGACGGCACGGTTCGGATTACCTATAACGGCGAAATCTACAACTTCGCCGATTTGCGGCGCGAACTCGAAGGCAAAAACAACGCGCATCGTTTTCGTTCGCACACCGACACCGAAGTCGTGCTTCATCTCTACGAAGAATATGGTCCCGACCGCTTCAAAGATTGCCTGAACCGCCTGCATGGCATGTTTGCCATCGCGATCTGCGACTTGCGCGGCCCGTCGCCGAAGTTGTTTCTAGCGCGCGATCATTTCGGAATCAAGCCCCTCTACTACTGCGAGCGCGGCGGAAAACTAGCCTTCGCTTCCGAAATAAAGGCTCTCCTCGAAGTGCCGGGAATTGAAGCGACCATGAGCATTGAGGCGCTCGACCAGTACCTGACGTTCCTCTGGGTGCCCGATCCGCTGACCATGTTTGAGGGAATCCGCAAGCTTCCAGCAGGCCACTACGCGCTCTGGGAACAAGGCAGATTCAAAATCGAACAGTATTGGGATTTAACATTTCCCGAAGACGACCACCGCTTCGATCGAACAGAAGCCGACTTGGCCGATGAAATCCGCGAGCGCTTCTGCGCCTCGGTCGAGCAACAGATGGTGAGCGATGTTCCCATCGGCGCCTTTCTAAGTGCGGGCCTAGATTCGTCGAGTATCGTGGCCGCCATGGCGCGCAAGCAGCCGGTACGCACATACACGATTACGTTCCCCGAAAAATATCGCGTGGGCGAGAGCACGATCGACGATCCGGCCGTGCCGCAGCGCCTGGCCCGCAAGCTCGGTTGCGAGCATCATGAGATTGTGGTCGAGCCCGATGTAGTCGGTCTGTTGCCAAGTCTGACCTGGCACATGGATGAGCCCACCGCCGATCCCGCGATCATCACCGCGTATCTGGTTTGCCGCGAGGCAAGAAAACAGGCGACGGTGCTCCTCTCAGGAGTGGGTGGCGACGAGATCTTCGCGGGATATCGCAAGCATATCGCCCACGCTTGGGCGGAGGAATATCGACGCGCTCCTGCCCTTGCGCGCTCGGCCGCAGAGCGAACTCTACTCGCGTTACCGTCGCTGCGAGGAACCCGCATGAAAGGCTCCGTGCGTCTGGCAAAGAAAATGGCGCGCAGCGCGGCGTTAAGCCCGGCGGAAGCTTTCATCAGAAATTGCACCTATCTCGACGCGCAACAGAAGACGGATTTGTACGCTCGCCAATTGGCGTCGCTCGCAAGAGGCAATCCCGCAAGCCAGCATCTGGCGGCGTTCGGCAAAATAAGGCACGCGAACTTTCTCAACCAGATGCTCTACCTCGACACCAAGATTTTCATGACCACGCTCAATCTGACTTACAACGACAAAATGAGCATGGCCTCTTCGGTCGAAGTGCGGGTGCCGTTCTTGGATCGTGAACTCGCCGAGTTCGTCGCCTGGAATGTCAAGCCCGAATGGAAGCTGAAAGGGAAATGGCGTCCCGTGACCAAGTACATTTTCCGCGAAGCCATGCGTAGTATGCTCCCAGATGAGGTCTTGCGGCAGCCGAAGGCGGGCTTCGCGGCGCCGGTAGACTACTGGTTGGCGCACGATTTGCGTCCTATGGTAGACGACCTTCTTTCGGAATCTCAAGTACGCCGCCGCAGCCTGTTTCGTCCAGAAGTTGTGCGCCGCTACATTGACGAGCACCGCCGCGGCGCGGAAGATTGGTCGATGCAAATCTGGCAACTGCTGACGCTGGAAATCTGGATGCAACTTTTTCTGGACGGCGGTGCAAAAGCATTTGCGCAGAGCCAGCTCAATGTTGCACCTGATTTTGGGTGGCGCAGCGCTTCAGCGCTGCGGTAAGTGCATTATTGTAACTACGGCTTTAGCCGCTGAGGATCGTCTGCACGGCGAACAACAGCATGAAGCAACTCCTACAAGACGCGCGCACCGGTGAACTGGAGATCGCCGAAGTTCCATCCCCGCAATTGCTGCCGGGCTGTGTGCTGGTGCGAGTGGCAGCGTCGCTGGTCTCGGCCGGCACCGAGCGTGCCTCGGCCGAATTTGCCAGCAAAAGTTTGCTGGCAAAAGCAAAAGCCCGTCCCGACCTGGTGCGCGATGTCATGGCCAAGATGCAGCGCGATGGTTTGGCCTCCACCATGCAAACCGTGCGGTCTCGCCTGAGTCAGCCGCAATCGGTGGGCTACAGCAGCGCCGGAGTGGTGATCGCCGTGGGCGATGGCATTCACGACATCGACGTCGGCGACCGCGTGGCGTGTGCCGGTGCCGGATATGCGGTCCACGCCGAATTAGCCTGTGTGCCGCGAATGCTGGTAGCGAAAATTCCCCAACGCGATGCTTTTTCCGTAGAGACGCGGCTTGCCGCGTCTCCGCAGACGGAGCAAGCCCCTTCACACGGCAGCGTCTCCTATGAAGAAGCGGCCTTCGGAACGGTAGGCTCGATTTGTCTGCACGGAATTCGCACCGCGAACGTTGCACTCGGCGACACAGTCGCCGTGATCGGCCTGGGGTTGCTGGGCCAAATCACAGTGCAGTTGCTGAAGGCCGCCGGCTGCCGCGTTTTTGGCATGGATCTGTTGCAGCAGCGAGCCGATCTGGCAATCGCCAGCGGGGCCGAAGCCGCATGTACCAGCGCGGACGAGTTCCGCGATTTGTGCTTTCAGAAAACGGGCGGCGTAGGTGTGGACGCGGTCCTGATTACCGCGGAGACTCCGAGCAGCGAACCGGTGAACCTGGCGGCGGAACTGGCGCGCGATCGCGCCGTGGTCGTTGCCGTGGGCACCGTCGGCATGGATCTGCAGCGCAAACTCTACTACGAAAAAGAATTGGATTTCAGAATTTCGCGCTCCTATGGCCCTGGCCGCTACGACGCTGCTTATGAGCAGAAAGGCCGCGATTATCCGATTGGCCACGTCCGCTGGACCGAGGCGCGGAACCTGGAAGCCTTTCTGCAATTCATCGCCGACGGAAAACTAAACCTGCAGTCGCTGATCACGCATCGCTTTCCGAT
Source organism: Terriglobales bacterium (assembly GCA_049592035.1). GTDB lineage: Bacteria > Acidobacteriota > Terriglobia > Terriglobales > Acidobacteriaceae > Acidiflorens. The sequence continues at coordinate 31,593 of JBAWFQ010000276.1, read as the reverse complement.
AGAACAGGCAACCCGCGCCTATGACTTGATTACGGGCAACACAAGCGAACCCTTCTTAGCGGCGCTCATTACCTACGCAGCCGCCGAATCTGCGCCGCCCGTGGAGGGACGGGCGTCCCTTCGGCAAGCTCAGGGCAGGCTCTCGCCCGTCCAAGCCGAGCAAAGCTCGGCGCCCGCATCCGCGGAAAGAATTTTGCTCTCGAAGTCTGCCTCAGGTTCCATCGGTCTAGGCGTGCTGGGAGCGGGAAATTTCGCGCAGAACACGCTCTTGCCCGCCCTGAAGGCGATCCCGGACATTTCCTTCATCGGTGTCTGCAACGCGACCGGTCCGCGTAGTCGGAGCGCGGCCGAGAAATTTGGTTTTTCCTACTGCTCGAATTCAGAAGCCGAGCTTCTGCAGGATTCAAAAATTACCGCACTGCTGATCGCGACCCGTAATCACCTTCATGCCCGCCAGGCGCTTGCAGCCCTGCGCGCCGGGAAGTCGGTTTTCTGCGAAAAGCCGCTGTGCCTGAACGAAGCGGAATTAGCCGCGCTGGTATGTGCGTCAGCGGGGGAAAATGCTCCGCTCCTGATGGTAGGGTTCAATCGCAGGTTCGCGCCCATGGCCGTGCAGATGAAAACCTTCCTGGCCGAGATTCACGAGCCCTTGGCCATCCACTATCGCGTGAATGCGGGCTACATTCCCGCCGATCATTGGGTGAACGATCCTGAACAGGGAGGTGGTCGCATTCTGGGCGAGGTTTGCCATTTCGTCGACTTCCTCTGTTTTCTCGCGGACGGCTGTCCCACCGGAGTGCAAGCGCAAACCGTGGGAAATCCCGGCCAATACAGCATGGATAACGTAGTTGCCTCGTTCAAGTTCGCGAACGGTACCTTGGGAACGATCAGCTATCTCGCCAACGGCGACAAGTCGGCATCGAAGGAGCGCATTGAAGTTTTCGGCGGGGGCGCGGTTGCCATCCTCGAAGATTTTCGGCGGCTCGAACTGGTTCGCAACGGCCGCAAACAAGTCACCCGCGCGCGCTGGGCACAGGACAAAGGCCATCAAGCCGAGATGCGGATCTTCGTCGATGCCCTTCTGTGCAAGACACCGCCGCCCATTCCGCTGGAACAAATCGTGGGCTCGACGCTCGCCACTCTGCGACTGCAAAACTCATGCCAGACCGGACAGCCTCTAACCGTCGACCTAAGCGAGTTCGTAGCATCGGCCGTTCGGAAAGTGTCGACGTCCTAGCGAACTTATCGAGTGTATGAAGAGAGAATAATGTGAGGGGATGGAAGGGTTATTGTCCCGAAGGGACAACCGAAAATAGCCCGGTGTTTTAGCGCCGGGGATAGCTGAAACGTAGACTTTAGTGGGGAAGGGAACGATCTGTAAATGTTGATTCTGGGCCTGAATATGTTTCACGCCGACTCGTCGGCCGCGATCGTCGAAGACGGAAAAATTATTTTTGCCGTGGCCGAAGAGCGCCTCAACCGCCGCAAACATTACGGCGGTTTCCCAGCACTCGCGGTGAAAGCTTGTCTGGATGCAGTGAACGCCAAGATCACCGACGTCCAACACGTTGCCGTCGGTCAAGACAGCGACGCCAACCTCGTCAAAAAAGTGCAATATGCGCTGGCAAACCCAGCGAAGATCCTGAACTTCATCAAAATGCGCCAGCGTAAGGAGTTGATGCGCGACGTGCGTTCACTGCTGACGCAAGCCCTCGACGTCGATGCTTCCACGCTGAAATTTCAAGAGCATCATCTCGAACACCACATAGCGCACATCGCCAGTTCGTACTACTGCTCGCCCTGGGAAAAAGCAGCGGGCTTCAGCTACGACGGCTCGGGAGATTTCGTTTCGACCATGATGGCGCGCTGCGAAGGCAACGAAATCCAGGTCTTGGACCGAGTGTTCCTGCCCCACTCGCTCGGCACTTTCTACACCATGATTTGCGATTTCATCGGCTACAAGAAATATGGCGATGAAGGCAAAGTCATGGGTCTGGCGCCGTACGGAAAAGACACTTATGTCGAAGAGATCCGCAAGGTAGTAGCGCTCAAGAACGGTAACTTTCAACTCAACCTGAGTTACTTCAAGCCGCTCGGCAGCAATCAGGGAATGCAGGTGCTGCCCGACGGAACCGTGCGCCTGGCAAGGCATTTCTCCGACAAGATGGAAAAGCTTTTCGGCGCACCCCGCGAACCGCACGCCGAGATCACACAGCGCGACATGGATCTTGCCTACGCCATGCAGCATGTTTTCGAGCAAGCGTTTTTCCATCTGGCAAATGAGATGCACAAGCGCGTCCCCGACGAAAATCTTGCCATGGCCGGAGGCTGCGCCCTCAACAGCGTGGCCAATGGCAAACTGTTTTTCCGCACGCCATTCCGCCGCACTTGGATTCAGCCCGCCGCGGGCGATGAAGGTCTGGCGATCGGCGCCGCTTTGCACACGTATCATTCCGTGTTGAAACAACCGCGGAGGGGCGAAGCGCAAATGAATCACGCCTATCTTGGTCCAGAGTTTTCCGAAGCGCAGATCGAGTCCGCGCTGAAAAGTGCCCGCGTAAAATATCAGCGCCTCGACCGCGTGCCGCTCCTCGAAGCGGTTTCCGAGCAGATGGTACGGGGCAATGTTGTGGGGTGGTTTCAGGGGCGCATGGAGTGGGGCCCGCGCGCTCTCGGCAATCGCTCCATCGTCACCCACCCCGGCCTGCCCAACATGAAGGATGTGCTCAACGCTCGCATCAAGCACCGCGAGTGGTTCCGTCCTTTTGCGCCCTCCATTCTGGCCGACGCGCAGCACGAGTACTTCGAGCACGATCACCCCTCGCCCTACATGCTCCACGTGTATAAAATTCGTCCAGAGAGAAGAAAGAGCCTGTGCGCCGTGAATCATGTCGACAATACCGGACGCCTACAGACCGTGACGCGCGAAGAGAATCCGCTTTACTACGATCTGATCCAGACGTTTGGCAAGAAAACCGGAATTCCGGTGATCCTGAACACCAGCTTCAACGAGAATGAGCCGATCGTGTGCCAGCCCCAAGAAGCCATCGATTGCTTCCAGCGAACCAAAATGGATGCGCTCGCCATCGGCCCGTTCTTTGCGTGCAAGTCCGAGAACTGACATTACTCGCATGACTGAAATCCCAGTTGCTGTGGCCGCATCCTCTGCTTTAAAGCTGCGCAAAGTCGCTGCCTGGCAAGGCATTCGGGTGCTGGCCTGGGATGGCGACATTCTCTACGGTTGTCGCGGATATCAGGTTGTTCGTCTGCAAATTCGTCCGCAAGTCGACCGTCCGCACATCGCCGAGTGCGCCGACTGGGAACCGGTCGCGAGCTATCGTCCAGTCTGGTGGAGGAATCTTACGTCGCGCAGCACCCTGACCTATCGTCTAATGCGCGATGGCTTTCACGCGCTAGCCATCCTCAGCAACCGCCAGACGCGCCAGACGCGCCAGACGAATGACCGCACCATGGTGGGCGCGGTTCCCGGCGCGCTGGTAACCCGAACCCCGAACAGCGACGAATTTCATATCACTCATCGAGTTCAACGCGGCATACGGCCGCTACATGTCACCGCCGTTCCATCGGGAAATACTTACTGGGGAGAGTATTTCGACAATCGCGAGCGTGCCGAAGTTCACATCTACGCTTCGACCGATCGCGGATCCACATGGGAGATTGCGTATACGTTCCCCGCTGGAAGCATACGGCACGTCCACAACATTGTTTATGATCGTTGGGGCGATTGCCTTTGGATTCTGACCGGTGATGAAGGCGCGGAATGTAAGGTGCTGCGCGCTGACTGCGATTTACATTCGGTAGAAGTGGTATTGGCAGGAAATCAGCAAGCCCGCGCCGTTGCTGCCATTCCAACACAAGATGGGCTGTACCTTTCCACCGACACTCCCTTCGAAAGGAACCACGTGTATCGCCTCGATAGGGCCGGCAACGTTGAGCGAGTCGGCGATCTCGCCAGTTCTTCGATCTTTGGTTGCAAGGTGAGGTGCAACATCGGCGACGCGATGTTCTTTTCGACGATGATCGAGCCCAGCGCCGTGAACACCGGCAAGGAAGTCCATCTCACCGGCTCCAGAGACGGAACCAACTGGCAAGTCCTGGTCCGCTGGAAAAAAGACAATCTGCCGATGCGTTATTTCCAGTATGGCAACGCCTTCCTGCCCGATGGCGAGAACTCCACGAACTATCTCGCCGCCACGACCATCGCCGTCGATACCGACGATCTCGTCACCACCCTCTGGGAAGTTGAACCGGCATGACCGTAGCCGCGCGCTGGCATTATTATCAACGTATTTTCCATGCCTATCTCGGCCCCGGACGCAGCCAGTTGACGTTCTGGCACGAAGTGCCGGAGATCAATCCACGCGCCACCACCGATCGGCTTGGCGAGTACTACATGCTGTTCCGGCAGAAGGCGGATTACACCGGCCACTACGATGCCACCGGCATTCCCATGCTCGACTATCGCGGAGTGATCGGCCTGCAGTACAACCCGATTGCAATCGTCCAGTGGGGCCTCGCGAACTACAATCTTTTCTGCCAGACGAATGACGAAGCGCGTTGGCAAAAGACGCTCCAAGCTGCCGACTGGCTCTCCGCAAACCTGGAGCAGAATGCTCACGGCCTTTGGGTCTGGAACCATCATTTTGACTGGGAGTATCGCGACACTCTCAGAGCGCCCTGGTATTCGGGACTCGCGCAAGGGCAAGGTGTTTCCCTTCTTTTGCGCGCACATGCTCATACCGAATCTCAGAAGTATCAAAGCGCCGCCGAAAAGGCATTTGTCGCTCTAACGCGCCCCATCGCCGAAGGCGGCGTGCTCTTTGAAGACGTATCTGAACAAAACGAAAAAAATCTGTGGATCGAAGAGTATCTAGTCGACCCGCCAACCCACATTTTGAATGGGTTCATCTGGGCGCTTTGGGGCGTGTTCGATTTCTGGCTGGCGCACGCCGACGCTGCAGCGAAAAATATTTTCGATCGCGGCGTTGCGACTCTAGTTCGCAATCTGCCGCGATTCGATACCGGATACTGGTCGCTGTACGAGCAATCTGGAACCAGGCTGAAGATGCTGGCGAGCCCGTTCTACCACCAGTTGCATGTCGTACAGTTGCGAGTAATGTCGAAGCTGACGGGCGATGCTCGCTTCGCGGCAATTGCTGACCGATGGGAAGGCTATGCCGAGCATCGCCGCAATCGACTTCGTGCTCTGACGGAGAAAAGCATTTTCAAATTGCTTCACTACTGATTGCTCGAACGACTCATTGTGAAAATTCTCTACGTTTCGCAATATTTTCCGCCAGAAATGGGAGCGCCAGCCGCGCGCGCTGCGGAGTTGTCGCGCCATTGGGCGCGGCTGGGGCATGAAACGACTGTCCTCACCGGATTTCCCAACCATCCGACCGGAGTTATGCCCGATGATTGGCGGTCGCGTTTCCGCCAGCTTCGTTACGCCGAAACCGTCGATGGAGTGAAAGTCGTTCGCACCTGGCTTTGGCCGCTGCCCAACCGTAAAGCGCACGAAAGAATTCGTAATTACGCGTCGTTCTGTCTCTCGGCAGCGTTCAGCGGGCTCGATCTGCCTAGGCCCGACGTAGTCATCGCCACCTCTCCACAATTGCTGGTCGCTCTCGCCGGGTGGTGGCTGGCGTGGTGGAAGCGCGTCCCCTTCGTCTTTGAAGTCCGCGATCTGTGGCCGGAATCGCTCGCCGCGGTCGGCGCGGGAAGTGAAAAAACTCTACTCCATCGCACTCTTGCCGCAATCGCCGGTTTTCTTTACCGTCGCGCCGATCGCATTGTCGTAGTGTCGCCCGCCTTCAAACACCACTTGATCCGCTACTGGAACGTTCCCACGGAAAAGATTTCCATAGTCGAAAACGGAGTTGAGACCGATCTCTTCCGCTTCGATCCATTGGCAACCGAGATCCGAAGGCGGTTGCAACTCCAAGATCGTTTCCTGATTTGCTATATCGGCACCATGGGCAATGCCCACGGACTGGAGACTTTGATTGCCGCCGCCGAAGAACTAAGCGCAGCCTTGCCCAGCGCGATGTTCTTACTGATTGGCGAAGGGGCGGAAAAAGACAAGATCGTGGAACTCGCCGCGACGCGTGGACTCACCAACCTTCAGTTCCTCGGCCAGCAACCGCGGGAGCGCATTCCCGCTTATGTGTCGGCTGCCGATCTCTGCCTGGTCATGTTGAAAAAAACGGAGCTGTTCAAGACCGTGATTCCCACCAAGCTTCTCGAATACATGGCGTGCGAACGTCCGGTCATCATCGCCGTGGATGGTCAGGCTCGCCAGATTGTAGAAGCGGCCGGCGCCGGCGTCTTTGCGGAACCCGAGAACAGTCAAGCCCTGGTGAAAGCGATTCTCGCACTCGCGAACGACCCCGAACGCAGGCAAGAAATGGGAACCCGCGGCCGCCAGTACGTCGTCAACCAATGTTCCCGCGAAAAAACGGCGCAGGAGTACATCACCGTATTGGAGTCGCTGCGTGAATAGCCTGGAACCAGCGAAGAAAGAGACGCGCCCTACTGAACGGCGATGACCGCCAACGACGTGGATAGCGCCACCGCCGCATCGGCAGTTCTATAGAGAGCTGTCTTCGCCGCGCTACTGGGTACAAACAAAATATCGCCTTTCATCATAGCCATGTCCGGCGTCTTGGCATAGAGCACCTTTTTGAGGTTGACGGGAATTTCCTGAATCCCGTTCGGCGTCTGCCGCAGGATCCGCGATTTGCTGAGCGCAGAGGTGTGCGTATTGCCGCCAGCCAGCGCCAGGGCCTTCAGCACACTGAGAGAGGCGTCTTCAATTCGGAAGCCGCTGGGATGCTGCACATCACCCACTACATAGACGATCCCGGCGCGAGAAACAATGATCGTGTCTCCCGGGCGGACATCCACATTGCTCTGCGTATCTTCCGTTAGACTGGCCGAGAGCTGCAGTTCCACTTCTTGCCCGGGATCGCCGCGATGTACGATGGTTACGGTGCGGCCCGCCTTGTCATTCATTCCTCCCGCCATCGAGATCATGTCGAAAAGGCGGCGCTCTCCAATCGCCGCGTAAGCTCCAGGATGATTCACCTCTCCGATCACCGTGATTGCCTGCGACGCCGATTCGTCCACAAAAATCGAAACGTGCGGGTTACGGACGAAGCCTCCATCCTCTAGCCGCTTCTGGATCAACAGCTGAGCTTCATCGGTCGTCAAGTCCGCGACATGAACGTAGTCGATCAAGGGAAGGTAGACGTCTCCCGAACCACTGATGCGCGTTTTGGTGGAAAGATCGGGCACTCCAAACACACTGATGTCGATAAGGTCGCCGATCCCCAGCTTCACATTGGAATTCGCCAGCAGGGGTGAAGAAGCGCTTTGATTCGCAACTGCCGGCTGCGTTGCCCCGCCCGTCGGCGCGGTCTGGCCCAGCGCCTGCAGGCTGCACGAACCGACAAGAAGCATCCACAAGCTTCGCAAAAGGAAGCGGCGATTCCGCCCGGACATACCAAGACTCCTGGATTTACGAGTGCGTTGAGTCTAACATACGCCGCTTGTGAAAATCCGCGCACAACACTCTGTTTCACACCAGCGACACTACTTGAGCAACTGCAAAAATTGCCGAAACAGTTGCTCGTCCTCCTCCACCAGTTGTATAGTTCCAGCAAACGTCCACTTCATCGCACAGTTCAGGTAACGAGGAGTTTTGATTTTGACTGAAACTTCCCCGCGGCAGAAGCGGTGTCGCATATTGGTCGTTCCAGCCGGAAGGGAACTGTAATTTGACGCTCCTTTTCTTCGGATTATTTGCCTTCTCCCTGGCCGTGTCGTTCGTGGTGACGCGTCAGGTGCGCGACCTCGCCAACCGCAAGGGCTGGGTTGCCATACCCCAAGGCGGACGTCATATCCACCAAACTCCTCTCCCTCGTTTGGGCGGCGTTGCAATCTTCTTCGCGTTCTCCCTGAGCTTGGCCATCTGGCTGGGATTCTCTCTCATTTTTCCCCGCTTGGTCGAAGGACTTGCTCCCACCACGCTTCTCCGCATCTATGTTCCCGCCTGTCTGATTTTTGGTCTGGGTATCTACGACGATCTCCATGGCGCAGGTACATATTTGAAGTTTGCCGTCCAAGCGGCCGCTGGCGCCATGCTCTTTGCCGGAGGAATGCGGGTCCTCGATCTGCCCCTGATCTTTTCGCACTCCCTGCCGTGGTTCGTCGGCTTACCTCTTACCGTGTTGTGGGTGGTTGCGGTCACCAATGCCTTTAATCTCATCGATGGCCTCGATGGCTTAGCCGCCGGTTCAGCCCTGTTTTCGACCTTGGTGTTCTTCGTCGTTGCACTGGTCAATCATTCCTGGCTCGGCTCCCTGATGAGCGTCACCTTGGCCGGCGCCATCCTCGGATTCCTGCGTTTCAACTTCAATCCCGCCACTATTTTTCTTGGTGATTCCGGCAGTCTGTTCATCGGCTTCGTGCTCAGTGCCCTTGCTCTGGCCGGCTCTCAGAAAGCGCCGACCTTCGTTGCCGTCGCCATTCCCGTGGTCTCGTTCGGATTGCCGATTTTGGAAACGCTGCTCTCCATTCTGCGGCGGCTCATCAGCGGCCGTCCCATTTTCACCGCCGATCGCGAACACATCCACCACAAACTCCTGCAGATGGGTTTCTCTCATCGTCAGGTCGTCATCGTTCTCTACGCCGTCTCCGCTCTCTTTGCCATGCTCAGCCTCTTCCTCCTCTGGCCGACCGGCAGCACCGTGGGTCTGGTGTTGGCGGTAGTGGGAACCGGCATCTGGCTCGGAGTCCAGCATCTCAATTACCTAGAGTTCGGCGAACTGCGCCGCGTCGCCCAGCGCACCATTGACCAGCGCCAAATCGTCATCAACAATCTTTCCGTCCGCCGCGCCCTCGAAGAACTCAAAGTCGCCGTCGATTTCAATCAGCTGCGCAGCATCCTCGTCGCCGCTTTCGAAGGCAACGATTTCGACGGCTTTGAGTTGCACCTCGAATCTCCCTCCCATAATCAATTGCTCTCCGGCGAAACCAACCGCCGTTTTCAGTGGAGCAAGTTTCCCCACATGGCCGCCATTTCCAGCCAGCCTTCATGGAAGCTGACACTCGACCTGGTGACATCTTCGAATCGGCACCGCGGCTCCCTCGTTGTCTATCGCATCTATACTTCCCGCGATCTTCAACTGGACGTCAACCTCCTTACCTCCGAATTTCCCTCCATCCTTGCCAACGCGCTCGATCGCGTTCTGACCATGCCCGAGGTTCTCGTTCCGGTTCCGCAAGCCGACGCGCCATATCTAGCTGCGAACCTATAACTGCACTTTTTAGAGAAAGAGGGAACAAAGAAGATGCAGCAACGGCGCCTCTGTTTTCCCCTGTGTCTCCCCGTGTTCCCCGTGGTAAAGAACTTGCTCTGTCAGCCTAGACCAACTCCCATCCCGAGCCTCGATTGATCTTCTTCCCCATCCATCCCTGAGTTAATATGGAAACAACTATGGATCGGAGCACTAATAGATTGCCGGATCCAGTTACCGGACTTCCCAAGCGAGAGCGGCGCCGCGCGATTCGTCAAAAACTCAACACTCCGGTTTACGCCAGTTTCAATGGCCCGCAAACCGGCATGGTCGTGGATCTCAGCGAACTGCTCGACCTGCACGAAGATGGCTTCGCAGTTCAAACCGCTGAACCCTTGGAAGTGAACCGTGCCGTGGCGCTTTGCCTCGATCTGCCGGAGACAAGAAGCTTCATTCACGGCAGTGGCCACGTGATCTGGAGCGATGACGCTGGACGCGCAGGTATCCGCTTTTCCGGCCTTTCCGACGCTTCCCGGCAAATACTGAAACAATGGCTTTTTGCCAACCTCCTGATTGGCTGTTCCAACTACGCCGCGCGCGCCGAGCAACGCGCGCGCCGCAAGCAAGAGCAATCACCCGAGCCGGTCCCGGTTTCATTACCGATCAATGGCCGGCCGAACCACGAATCGCACAATGTCTTTTCCGTCTCGCATGGAAGCGGAATACTCTCTCCCGTAGAGACGGGGCTTGCCCCGTCTCCCGCGCACTCAGTCCCGTCTCTGCAGGTGGAAGCAATTCGCGCCGAAGTAGCCGAGATCGCTGGCGATGTCGACGCAGTTTTCCAACTCATCGCCGAGCGCGCCCTAAGTCTCACGGGAGCCAGGGGCACCGCCCTGGCGTTTCTCACTCCCACGTCTCCGACCGATGAAAAAATGATCTGCCGCGCCCAAGCCGGCGATCCGGCTCCGCCCCTCGGCGCCCCCGTGGACGTGAAACAAGGTCTCTCCGGAGAATGCGTTCGCACCGGACTCCTGATCTCGTGCGAGGACATGGGAAACGATCCGCGTGTCGATCCCGAGATCGGCCGCGCCTTGGGCATCGCCTCACTGATGGCTGCTCCCATCGTCTCCGATTTCCGCGTACGAGGCCTGCTAGAAGTGTTCTCTCCGCACCCGCGCGCTTTCACCGACGCCCATGCCACCGTTTTAAGCCGGCTCGTTGAATTGATTCCCACCATCGCCCACGAAAAGCCGCAGCCCGAAAACGCCCATCCGGAAGAAACTCATCTGCAAATGCCGCTTGAGCCGGAAGCCTTGGCCGGTGCATCCCCCGCTCCGATCACAGATTCAGCGCCGATCGAGCCAGCCCGGGTCGAGCCAAGCGTGGTTGAGCCCAGTCCGACTTATGCGATTCGCCAGGCCTTGTGGGACAAGCCCGCCGAAGTCCCCGAGCCAGTCTCGCAGCCACTCCCCGAATCAACGGTGCCCGAGGAAGTTCCGGAGCAGGCCCCCGAAACCGCGTCCCTGGTTCCTCGCTTGCTTCATCGCGCCATCATTGGGCTGGCCATTACAGCGGTTGCTGTGGCTGTCGGCTACGTAGTCGGGCCCATCATCGAGAAGCGTTGGGTTCCCTCCCCGATCGCCTCGCAGCCGGTCACATCGACCGATCAACGCCCGCCCGCAAAGTCTCTCGCAGAATTACAAAAGCTAGCCGATGCCGGAGACGCCGAAGCGCAATGGCAGATGGGTCTCCGCTACCATAACGGAGACGGCGTTCCCCGCGACGACGCGCAAGCCGTATCGTGGTTCCTGCGCGCCGCCGAACAAGGGCATGTGACCGCACAGGCGACTCTCGGCGCTTATTACTGGGCGGGCCGCGGAGTTCCTGAAGACTTGTCCAAAGCCTACTTCTGGTCTGCGATTGCGAACGCCCGTGGTGACGAGGCCAGCAAGATTCGACTCGAAGTGTTGGCCTCGCGAATGACGCCGGCGCAGATTTCCGCCGCGCGCGAACAGGCTGATGCCTGGATTCACTCCTATTACCAGCGAGCAAAATCCGAAGCCAACTGACCGAAGACGCTTCTGCTTTCCCCTGTGTTTTCGCTGTGTCCTCGGAGCCTGCCCTGAGCGAAGTCGAAGGGCCCCCAGTGGTAAAGAACTTGCCCCTGTCAGCGTCAAACAGCCGTAAAATATAGAAGTGGCCACGCTGCAAGACATCTTGACGGCAGAAGCCCGAGTCCGCGAAGCCGACCCCGCGCTTTGGGAAAAACTCGATCGCGACCGAGTGCGTTGCTATGCCTGCGGTCACTGCTGCCCGATTCCCGAAGGACAACCCGGCGTCTGCAAGGTCCGCTTCAACCAAGGTGGCAAACTCTACGCTCCCTGGGGCTACGTTGCCGGAGTGCAATGTGACCCCATCGAAAAGAAGCCGTTCTTTCACGCCCACCCCGGCGCCCTGGCCTACAGTTTCGGAATGCTGGGCTGCGATCTGCACTGTTCTTACTGTCAAAACTGGGTCACCTCGCAGGCTCTCCGCGATCCCCATGCCATCTCCCCGCCGCTGGAAGCCGATCCGGAAATGGTGGTCAAAGACGCGCAAGCGCAAGGCGCAAAAATTGTAGTCAGTACCTACAACGAGCCGCTGATCACTAGCGAATGGGCGGTAGCAATTTTCCAACAAGCCCGCAAAGTGGGCCTGCTGACCGCCTATGTCTCGAATGGTAACGGTACTCCGCAGGTGCTCGACTATCTCCGCCCCTGGATCGATCTCTACAAGGTAGACCTCAAAAGTTTCGACGATCATCACTATCGCCAGCTAGGCGGACGCCTGCAGCCGATCCTCGATACCATCCAAAGTCTGTACCAGATGGGCGTTTGGCTGGAGATCGTCACCCTGCTAATCCCCGGCTTCAACGACAGCAACGAAGAACTGCGCAAGCTGACCGCGTTTATAGCCGCCGTCTCGCCCGATATCCCCTGGCACGTAACCGCCTTTCACCAGGATTACAAAATGATTTCCCCCGCCGATACGCGTCCCGAAGATTTGCAACGCGCCGTCTCCATCGGCCGCGAATCCGGATTGCGTTACATCTATGCCGGCAATCTCCCCGGACCTGTGGAAGGCCTGGAAGATACGCATTGCCATCGATGTGGAGAACTGCTAATCCAGCGCTGCGGATATTCGATCAAGAAGTACAAGTTAACTCCAGAAGGCAATTGTCCCGCCTGCCACAACCCAATCCCCGGTCGCTGGTCCAAGAAATTTGACGGCCAAATTGCCTCGAATCCTTTTCTGCCCCGCAAGCGCAACTGATTCTGGATCGCTGCGTTAGCCGCGTGACAAGAGTGCGGCTTCACCGATTGCTGAAAAACTCAGCTCCTGATTGCGCTTATTTGGGGCGATGGGTGCCCCATCCTTACGCGTTTTTTTGCGCAAGGGTGGGATTCCACGGAAGCGTCCAACTAGGCTCTTGCATTTGATTTTGCTTTTGGGTGGCGCAGCGGCTTACCGCTGCGATAAACGCCTTGTTTTCAGTGTCGGCTTTGCAGTTTGCTGAAAAACCCGCGTTTCGTATCAGGGCATAGCTTTAGCGATGCCATAAGTCCTTTAAATTGAGATCCCGCTTTAGGGGTCGAGCAGCGCAAGTCGACTTTTTCAGCAAACTGTTTAGCCGCTGAGGTGACGCTTTCTGCCTAGGAACTAGTTTTTCCGCAGCCTGTTCAGCCGTGCCAATCAGATCCACTAAACATGTTACGATCTCCCGATCGTTGTCCGAGGACGCGGCCAAGGTTCGCGCGCAGCTTGGAGAAACATCTTGGTTGAAGCGGCAAAAAGTCTGTTCCTGATTCTCAGTGCGCTGTTCCCCATTGTCGACCCGCTGGGAGGAAGCCCGATCTTCCTCGCTATGACCAGAGAATACTCACCGAGTACCCGCAGAGCACTGTCTTTGCGGATCGCGATCAACAGCTTCTTCCTGCTGGTTGGATCGTACTTCATCGGGACGCACATCCTCTCTTTCTTTGGGATCTCGCTGCCCGTCGTCCAGGTGGGCGGCGGATTGATTGTCATCTCCACCGGATGGGCGCTGTTGAAGCAGGGCAATGACGACGACCAGAAGGGCGCAAGCAAGAAGATTCACCCGAAGGACCCGTTCCATAATGCGTTTTATCCGTTGACCTTGCCCTTAACCGTGGGTCCCGGATCGATTTCCGTGGCCATCACTCTTGGCGCGAATGCCCCGCACCATCAGGGTTTCCATCTTTTAACGGTTGTGACCGCAATTGTCGGGTCTCTTCTGCTCGCAGCCAGCATTTTTCTCTGCTACGGATTTGCCGACCGCCTGGCAAGGGTACTTGGCGCGACGGGAATGACCGTGATCCTGCAACTTACCGCGTTCCTGCTCGTGTGCATCGGTGTGCAGATCCTATGGAACGGCGCCAGCGCGCTGCTGATCTCGCTTCCCATGCACCTGCGCTGAGCGCGGATTCTACTCCGGCGCTGATTTGTGATCAGCAGGGAACAATTTGCAGCCTGCCCGAGTCCCCTGACGACATACCGCTCTTTGACGAGCGTGAGCGCTATCGCTGGCTCTCAGCACTTACTGTGAATTCGTTTCCGTCAAACGAGGCCAGGTAATCTGCACCACGATGGCCGTGACCAGGGTCAGCAGAAAGCTCGCCATTTGGGGATGAGCGGGCCAGATGACTCTCCCGAGGCCGAAGATCCATGACCCCAACCCAACCGCGGTTCCAATTAAAGTTGCAATCAAAGAGACTTTCAGAGTTTTCATAGCCGGTCCTCCCACGTAACCTGGGTTACGCGCTCAGCTCTTTTTCGAAGCAGATCTCATCGCTGGTTCGCCGAACGCAACAAACTGCGCGATCAATGCAAGCGCCCAGATGTACCACGGAATGGCATCATGATAATGAAACTGCAGGATGACACACACAACGAAAAGCAGGCCTCCCAACATGATTCCCTCCTCAATCGTTCGTGCCTAAGTCCGACCGCGAAGCTTAACACAGCGCCAAGAGCCAGTCAGTGAGCCGGGATGCGCCTCATTCCGTAGCCTTAACGAGGCAATTACACTCAATTCACAATCCTGGTTCTGAGCGCTAACGCCGATAACAGAAATTGTCAAGGCAACAGGGTCTTCGATGTAAGCTTCACCCGGTCGAGATGAGTGCATTCATCGGGCGTACGGCGGGTCTAGTCCCGCGGATTTGTTGAGAATAGTTCTTGCGGGCTGTCTCTCTAGCGCATCGCGGTCCCATTTTCCGGAGATTGCGCCTGCTTCGTATGTGCTTTGACAAAAATCCAGCAGGGTTGCGGCCGGGGATGCGGTGTTCCGCACGGCGTCGTACATGAGTATGAACTCGCTGAGTTGCGTATCGTAACGGGCAGTTTCAGGCCGGACAGGCGCATCGCGGAATGCTTCCGGCTCAGGAGCGGCGTACGAATAAAATGCAGGGTCTGTAATACTGCCGCTGCCGGGCCAGAATCCGACGCTGCTTACTTCGTGGGAATAAGCCTCCTGGGTGATGCGGTCGGCGCTAGGACGCTCGGGTGCACGACGGCCCGAAAACCTGGTGACCGCGAGATCAAAGCTGCCCCAGAAGAAATGTACAGGACTGCATTTGCCGATGAACCGCGATCGGAACTGGTCAAAAACACACTGGACGCTCAACAGGATTCGCCAAAACCTCTGCACGGCTTCGGGATCATAGGAGCCATGCACCCGGTCTTCATCGAACGCGATCGGGTCGGGTATTTCGACGGGCATTCGCCAGATGCTCACCTCGATACCCGATGAACGCAACATACCCATGAATTCCTGGTAAAAGTCAGCAACGGAGCGAGGCGCCAGCGCAAGAGTTTTGTGCGAGCCGTCGCTCATCTGCAGCACGAGTTGGTGGTCAATAAAATCGAACCAGATTTCAAACGCCGCGTTGCGGTAGGGAATCAGCGAGGTCGTAAGGCCGCGCGAGTTCACGTACAGCGGCACGTTCCACCAGTGGTTCACCAGGGGAGTGAGCGCCAGCCGCACCTTCCCAACGATTTGGCTCCACATGTGCAGCGTCGCATAGCTGTCTTTCCAGGATTCGAGCGGAAGTGCAGGCCAAGGATCCAGGTGTTGGTCGTCAAATTGAACCATGAAAAGCTCCTTGCACGCCTTCATTCTACGGGAAACTTCTAGAGCTGCACTGATGGTCGGCAGCTCGGAAACTGGGCGGATTTCCCGCAACATCCGAGCCATAACTGAGAAGCTGACAACTGAGATATGACAGTCTGCGTCAAGGTTTCTGCGTAGGCCGCAGCAAAACTTCGCTGGCGAACGATTGCGGCGCCTGCGTAACCAGCATGGCCACAACGTGCGCCACATCCGCGCCTTGCAGCATCTTCGCGGCATTTTTTCCCGCGTGCGGGCTGAAGTCCGTATGCACTGATCCCGGGCAGATCACCGACACGCGAATGTTATGCGCGCGCAACTCCTCCGCCACCGAGTAGCTCAGTCCATTCAGTCCCCACTTCGAGGCGGCATAGGCGGCTCCATTGGGCAGCGCGTTCTTCCCGGCCAACGACGAAATGTTAATGATGTGTCCGCCGCCGGCCTCGATCATCAGCGGAGCGAAACTGCGGATGCAGTAGTATGCGCCGCGCAAGTTCGTGTTGAGAATGCTGTCCCAATTCTCCGGCGCCAGCCGATGAAGCGGCCCTTCCGCGCCGCTGATCCCGGCATTGTTCACCAGAATGTCGATGCGTTGGAAGTCGCGCGCGACCTGCCCGGCCAGCGCTTCCACGGAACGCAAATCTGTAATGTCGCATTCGATCACCGTAGAGTCGGCCCGGTTCCTGTTCGCTCCAGCCGCGGCAATCGGGATGGCGGATTGAATTGCGGCGGACGTTTGTTCCAGTGCTTCGCGCGAGCGCCCGCACAAAACCGTGTGCGCGCCCAGTGCTGCCAGTTTGAGCGCCACGGCCTGGCCAATGCCGCGTCCGGCGCCGGTGATGACGGCGATCTGGCCGGTCAGCGAAAGCTGCGAAGATGATTCGGTTTTCGTCAAAGAGATGCTCCCTCCGATCGCCCATTGTATTTTGCATTGGTTGCATTGTGAATTCGCACAAGGCACTATACGGAGCTGCGTTTTTCCGCATCCAACCTCTAAATGGGGCCGGACGCATGCAAGATGCTTGCCTTAGCGGAATTACATCCTTATAATCCGCTCACCGGAATTATGTTAAGCCGTGTCTTATCGTTCGACGGCCCATGAGTTTCGGGACCATGCAGCGAACCATCGCTTTATGGTGCAAGCCGGACGCGTGCAAGCCCGACACCAGTACGACGTTTGCATCGGGCAAGATGTCTACTCCAGCTTTCCCGAAGAGTTAAGGAGCTACAGGAAATGAAGAAGATCGTTCTCGCGATGTTGCTGGTAGCCGCCGTTACCGCCGTCGCTCAAACCGCTGCTGCGCCCGCCGCGGCTCCGCCCCAGAAAAAAGAGATCAAGGACCCCGCCGAATACAATGCCTACGTGGGCGCTGCCGGGCAGTCCGACCCAGCGGCCCAGGTCAGCGGCTTTGAAGCTTTTCTAACCCAATATCCCAACAGCGTATTCAAAGAAGAGGCGCTCGAGCTTTTGATGGTGGCCTACCAGAAGGCGGGCAACCAGGCCAAGATGCTCGATACGGCGCAGAAGCTCTTGCAGGTGAATCCCTGCAACATCCGGGCCCTCGCTCTGGTCACGTATTCCAAGCAAGCGTCGGCCACCGGCCCTAACGCGCAGCAGATGCTGGCCGAGGCCGGCCAGTCCGCGGAAAAAGGTTTGCAGTGTTGGACAACGGCGGTCAAGCCCGGTGATACTCCGGCTGCGGATTGGGACAAGCTCAAAACGCAGACCACGGCCATCTTCAACAATGCTGCCGGCATGGCCGCGTACGCAGCCAAGAATTTCGGCAAGGCCCAGCAGTTTCTCCGAGCCGCCGTCGAAGGCGATCCGACCAACCTGACCGAAGTCTATTACCTGGCGCTGGCTGATCTCGCGCCGGGACCGTCCGAGAAAGATGCGGAAGGTCTTTTCTACGTTGCCCGTGCTGCGAATTTGCAGACCGAGGCTGCCGGCAAGGCGAAGATCGCGGGGTTTGGCAAGAGCAAATACGCCAAGTACCACGGCAGCGATGAGGGCTGGACCGATGTGCTAGCGGTGGCCGCCACCGCAACCAAGCCCCCGGACAATTTCACCATCAAGGCATACGTGCCGCCCACCCCCGCCGAGCAGGCGGCGGCCTTGGTAAAGAGCAAGAAAGTTGAGGAGATGAGCTTCGCGGAATGGCAACTGGTGCTTTCCGAAGGCACCCCCGAAGACGCCGGCAAAGTGTGGAGCGTGCTGAAGGGCAAGCCATTGCAGATGGCCGCTCAGGTCATCAGCATCGAGCCTCCCAACAAAATCGATGTCAAAGGCAAAAGTGTCGATGCCCCGACCGAACTGAAACTGGCTGGCAGTTCGGACGATATCGATGCCAAGCGCTTCGACATCGATTTGACCATGACAGCCGTGATCCCCGCGAAGCAGATGCCCAAGGAGGGCGCGGACTTCCAATTCCAGGGAACTCCCGTCTCCTATGTGGCGAAGCCCTTTGTGATGACGATGAATGAAGGGGCTCTGCTGGTGAAAGAAGCGCCAAAGCCCGTCCGCAAGAAGCCAGCCGCACACTGAGGCTCAGGTGGCAGTCTCAGGTCCAGGAAAACCGGGAACTGGGAAGACCCGAGAATGGGAAAACGAAGGCGGTCCCAAGCGGGACCGCCTTTTTCCTTGGTGCGCAACTCCAAGTTCTCCTAAGGCCTGACACCTGAGACCTGAACTACCGCACCTGCTTCCTTTCGAGCGTAACCGGACGCGCGCTCCGCGGCGGACGTTTGGCTCCGGCGCGCAACGGACGAACATCGATCTTGAGTTCCTGCATAGTGCGGCTCAGCGTGTTCCGGTGCATACCGAGTTGCCGCGCCGCCTTGCACTGATTGCCGCGGTTCTCTTCCAGCACAGTCATGATAAAGCGCTTTTTGAATTCCCGGACTGCTTCCGAGTAGAGAATATTGCTTTTGTACATCTGAAGTATGAGTGCTTCCAATTGATCCTTCACCTGCCGCCTCGTTTCCGCACGCTCACAACCTTACTGACAACCACCACTATCTCGCCGGCCCGGAGAACTGCGTCTGACCTTTATCCGCTGAATGCTGCCGCATGTAATCCAAGCCCTGGTAGAAACGGTGGCGCAATTCCGACGGTGCGAGCCAGATCGCTGCCCTTCCGCCTACCAGAAAATATGGAGCCAACTCCGATCCTTCCAGCCACTTCACCGCCGGCGCAAAAGCTGCCATGGCCGTGAGTACTACCGCCACCACCAGCGCCCCTCGCAACAACCCGAGCATCGCGCCCAGAACGCGATCAATCGCGCTCAGACCGGCTTTCTTCATCGCCCATCGCGCGATCCTTCCGGCCAAGCCGGCAACGATCAGGACCGCGACCAAAATAATCAGGAAACCGGCGATCTCGCCCAACCAAGGCGATTTCAAATGCGGCGCGAACCATTCCGCCAGGCGATGATACTGCCAGGCGGCCAGCAGGTATCCCACCACCAGACCAGCCAACTTGAAGGCTTCATAGAAGAAGCCCTCAAGGGCTGCCGCAGTCACCGAGAACGCCAGAAAGCCGAGGATGATCCAGTCCGCAATGCCCATGCACCAGCGCCCGCGGCCTAGATTTCCAACTCGCGTCCCGTCAACTGACGGTATGCCCCGAGGTACTTTTCGCTCGTCCGTCGCGCCACTTCTTGGGGGAGGGCTGGCGCGGGTGGTTGTTTGTTCCAGCGAATTTCTTCGAGGTAATCCCGTACATACTGCTTGTCGTAGGAATCCTGCGCCTTGCCCGGTTGGTAACTGTCGGCCGGCCAGAAGCGCGAGGAATCCGGGGTAAGAACTTCGTCCGCCAGCGTAATGCCCTTGGCGGTTTGTCCAAATTCAAACTTGGTATCGGCAATGATGATGCCACGCTGCAGCGCGTAATCCGCCGCTTTCTTGTAGATCTGCAACGTGAGGTCGCGAAGCTGGCGGCTCAGTTCAGGATCGACCAGCTTGCACATCTCCTCGAATGAAACATTGATGTCGTGCCCGGTGGTCGCCTTGGTAGCGGGCGTGAACAGCGGCTCCGGCAACTTGTCGGATTCTTTTAATCCCGCGGGAAGCTTGACGCCGCAGACCGCGCCCGTCGCTTTGTATTCCTTCCAGCCGGAACCGGAAAGATAGCCCCGCGCCACGCACTCGACGGGAAACATCTCCGCCCGCATCACCATCATCGACCGGCCGCGGAGTTCATCCGCGTGCTTCCGAATCGCCGCCGGATAGAGGTTCACGTCGGCAGTGACGAAATGATTCGGAACGATATCCTTGAGGAAGTCGAACCAGAACAGCGAGATCTGCGTCAGCACCCGCCCCTTGTGCGGGATGCCAGTCGCCAGCACATAATCGAAGGCGGAGATGCGGTCGGTGGCCACGAACAGCAAGTGGTCGCTATCAAGGTCATAAACGTCGCGCACCTTGCCGCTGGCGTGCAGCTTCAATTCGGGGTAGTCGGTGCGTAGCAAAATGGTATCGAGAATTTCGGGGCTCATAGCAAATTCACCGGTAAGAAAACTTTGCGTATTCTAGCTGTCGTGGGAAATTTGTCAACGATTTCAATCACAAGCGCCAGGTTGCACCTTACGCCGTTGCGCGGAAAAGTGTTGACACTTCCAGTTTAAGCTAGAACCCTTGTCCCGCGCCGGTTTTAAAGGGACAGCCATGTGGAAAAGCTGAGGAAACCTCTGGAAAAAAAGGCGGTGAGTTTCTGAGTGGAGAAAGCAAAAAAACTGCCGATCTGTCAATGTTTAAAAGGGATTGACAAGAGGCTTATCCTGAAAGGAACGGGAGAGCAGGACAAATGCCCTTGCGAAAAGAACTAAGCGAAAAGATGGTAATCGACGTCCTTCGGGAAATTCTCCTTAACCAGTTGCCGGACGCTGAAATCGCCACGAAGTACTTAGGCGACGCAAAACACGCTGAGACAGTGAGTGGGATCCGAAGAAATCCCCCAGGCCTCACAAAAGACCGCACAACCGGAGAGCTTCACTTGTTGCCCTCGAAACGGCCTAGAACGTGGCTAAGAAGTTCCATGCCCTGCTGAACGCCCCGTCGCAATCAGCCTGACGCATTAACCTTCCCGCTTTTCCTTTCTTGAGGAATTGCCCTTGGCGCGCCAAGGCATCCAGCGTTTCAGTACCTCGTCGACTTCCTCATCGCTGGCAAACTCACCTCGATCGGCCTCTTCTAGGCCCTTCTTGATCTCTTCAATTTGCCACCGTTCCACGTCGTTCAGTTCAGCGTTGTCTTTTTCCGGCTCAGGCATAGGTTTACGCCGCCCCAAACCGCACTGACACCAGCTTCGATACGCCCGGCTCCTGCATAGTCACGCCGTAAAGCACGGGCGCGATGCTCATGGTCCGCTTGCTGTGCGTGATCAGGATGAACTGCGTCTGCACGCTCATCTCGCGCACCAGTTCAGTGAAGCGCGCGATGTTGGCTTCGTCCAGCGGTGCATCGACTTCGTCCAGAATGCAGAACGGACTGGGCGTGTACTGAAAGATTCCAACCAGCAGCGCCAGCGCCGTCAGCGCCTTTTCGCCGCCAGAGAGCAGCAGCACATTCTGCAGTTTCTTTCCCGGAGGCGATGCCACCACGTCAATGCCGCTCTCCGCGCTGTTTTCCGCATCAGTCAGCCGCATGAAGCCGTGGCCGCCGCCAAACAGCTTGCGGAACGTGGCCTGGAAGTTCTCATTAATCCGGTTGAACGCCTCTTCAAATTTCTGCCGCGAGACGAGATCGATCTCGCGAATAGTAACAGTGGTGTCGGCGATGGCATCGAGCAGGTCTTTTCTCTGCGTGGAAAGAAACTCGTGACGCTCCGCCGTTTCTTTGTACTCTTCGAGCGCCATCATGTTGACCGGGCCCATGCCATCGAGGCGGGCACGCATCTCGCGATACGCCTGATCTTCAGCCGCAAGCTCCTCCGCCACAATCGGCGGAATCGTGGTGTCGGCCATCAGTACCGCGCGCTCAATGCCAAGTTCGTTGAGGCAAGTATCGGCCAGGTGTTGCAAGTCAGATTGCAATTTGGCCGCTGCCGCCGAGAGCTCCCCACGGCGGTCGCGAGCAAGATCGAGCTGCTGACGCGTGTTACGAAGCTGTTCGTCAATCTCAGCCAATCGCGCCCGCACCTGCTCCAACTCGAGTTGCAGCAAGCCTTCGCGCGCTTCTCCAGCATTGCGTTCGTCGTCGAACTCGACGAGTTGCGCGCCCAGTTGCACGTTTTCATTTTGCCGTTGCGCGATTTCAGCGCTCGCCGCTTCCATTTGAGTTTTTAACGCGCCAGCTCGTTCGCGCATCTCGGCGACCAGCGCTTCGATGCGCTGCAGCAGCGTCGTCGCCGAACGATGCCGCTCTTCGAGCGTGGCCACACGAGCGGCCCGCTGCGAGGTTGTTTCCGCCGCCGCGTCGCGTTGGTTACGCAGAGCGGCCAGGCGGTCTTGCCCCGCTGCCAACAGCGTTTCGAATTGCGCCCGTGCTTGCTCGATCGTAGTGAGTTCCGCCTGCCGCGATGCGATCAAGCTTTCCTGCTCCTGCCGCTCCGCCGCCAGCCGTTGCAGTTCGCTTTCGCTGATTGCAATCCGCTCGCGTACCCGCGTCATTTCACTTTCTAGTTGCTTGAGCAGATGTCCGGATGTCATCGCCTGCTTCTCGGCTTCGCGCTTCTCCTCTTCCAGCCGGTCGAGCAGGGAAGTGTGTTCCTTGATTTCGCGCCCCAAAGTGAGCGCCAGCATTTCCTTCTCGCGCAGAGCAAGTGCCAACTCTTCGAGCACGCGCAGCACATCGCGCAACTCGCGCTTCATCGAAAGCGGTCCTTCGCTGCGCTGCGTGCCGCCGGTGACGGTCACGTTGTGAAAGCATTCGCCCGTCTGAGCGAGAAAGAACGCGTCAGGACTGGATAGCGCCAGCTCACGCGCCACCGCGGGATCGGGCACGATGTAACCATTCCCCAGCTTCGGAAGAATTACTTCGAGCGACTTGCCGAATCCGTTCAGCACGCGAATCGAGTTCTTCAGCGGCAAAACCGTATCGTTGAGCGGCGAGTAGTGATGACTTTCATCCGCGACAAACGAGAACTTAGCTTGCGAGTCCTCGGGATGCACAAGAAATGTCGCGCGCCCGTTGACATCGGAGCGCAGCAGTCGCAGCCCTTCATCAGCCGCGTCCCACGACTTGACCACGACAAAATTCAGTTCGTCGCGCAAAAAGTCTTCGACCACGCGCTCATAGCGCGGCTCAACTTCAAGAAAATCGGCCAGCACGCCGGCGGGGGTATTTCCACCCTGCATGGCGCCCGATTGAAAAAGCCGTCGCACTGACTCGGTGGAATACCCATGTTCGGCGATGACCGCTTCGAGCGATCCCCTCTTGCCCAGCGCCGTCGCGTACTCGGAGCGGAGCGAATCGAGATGCCTCTTCGTACCATTTTCGGCCGAGCGCTTAGTCTCGATGTTCTCGCGCAGGCTCGCGATCTCCGCAGCCAAGCCGCTCGCGCGCTGCGAGACGCCTTCGAATTCCAAAGCAATCTGGCCCCGCTGTCCGCCGAAGCTTTGCGATTGCGACGAGGCGGTTGCGATCTCGGTCCGCAGCCGCTGTTCCTCACGCCCGATGCCGGCCAACCGTTCCCCAGATTGCGTGAGCTGGTTGCGCAGGTTGGAAGCTCCGCCCACGGCCTCAAGAATCGCCGCGCGATGCGTTTCCTGCTCCTGTTCGAGCATCGCCAGGTTCGTCGCGGCGCCAGCCGTTTCCTGCTGACTGAGCGCAAGCTCTTGCTGCGCCGCTGCAAGAGCGGCGGCCGCTGAGTCGAGCACCTGCTGGTGCCCATCCCGTTCTTCCACCAGTGCCGCGAGCCGATTCTGAGCCTGCGCCAGTTCCGTTTCCGCGGAAGCCGTGCGCACCATCAGTTCCGCGCAACGCTCTTCGTTGGTTCGTATGCGCGCCTTCCCGCGATCACCTTCGATCGCGATCTGGTTAATCCGTTCGCGATTTTGCCGCGTCTCGGTCTCAATCGCGTATCCGCGCTGCGTCCGTTCGGAGTGCTCCGCTTCCGCCCGTTGCACGCTCTCCGTCTGCTGGCGAATCTCCTCGCCCAGTTGTTGGAGTTGGCTATCGAGCGTCACACTTTCCTGATCCATCTGCGTGAACTTGCTGGCCAGCACCACGCGCAGTTTGGCCCGCATCTCGTCGCGCAGCTTGGCATAACGTTCCGCCTTGCTGGCCTGGCGCTTGAGCGAATTCATCTGCCGCGTCACTTCTTCGAAAATGTCGTTCACGCGGTTCAGATTCGTCTTGGCGTCTTCCAGCCGCGCTTCGGCGAGCCGTTTCTTCGTTTTGAATTTCGTGATCCCCGCCGCCTCTTCAATGATGGCGCGACGGTCCGTCGGACGGCTGCTCAGAATCTGCCCGATGCGACCTTGCTCGATAAGCGCGTACGATTCCGGCCCCAGGCCCGTGCCCATGAATAATTCCTGGATGTCGCGCAACCGGCACAGTTTCCCATTCAGCAGGTATTCGCTATCGCCGCTGCGAAACAAGCGGCGCGTCACCGAAATCTCTCCGGCGTGGTGTTGCTGCTGATTGAACTTACGCCGGCGGATCTTCAGAACTACCTGCGGACTCAGCACGGTTACCGCGCCATCGTTAGTCGGAGCTTCTTGGGCCGCTGCTTCGGCAGTTGACGCCTCGACAATCGGCGTTACGCCCGATGCTCCGCCCTCCGCTTCGTCAGTCTTTATTTGTCCCGGTTGAGCTTCTTCCACCGCGCGTTCCGTCTCGGCAGCGGCTTGGGCACGAATCTCCGCTTCGTCCCAGTTCTCTTCAGCCGGCAGGTCGTCTTGAATCTCGATCTCGGTAGGAGCGTTGGTATCGGGCCCTGCATAAATCTCAGGGTCAATCAAAGTCAGACACACTTCCGCCATGCCCGTGGGATTGCGGTCACGAGTGCCCGAGAAAATCACATCTTCCATGCGCGAGCCGCGCAAAGACTTCGCCGACTGCTCCCCGAGCACCCAAGAAATAGCGTCGGCGATATTTGATTTCCCGCAGCCGTTGGGCCCGATAATGGCAGCGATCCCTTCGCCATGAAACTTCAGTTCGGTGCGATCGCAGAACGACTTGAATCCCAGGATTTGCAGCTTCTTAAGTTTGAGCAAAGTGACTCCTTCGTAGGGCAGACTCGGTTGGCGCTGGCTGGAGTGCGCTGCAAATCGCGGCGATTGGAGGCCAACCCTGTTCTGTTAACTCCCCAGGTTCCCGCTGGTCATATTCGTTAGATGGCGTCCCACGAACCAGGGACGTCACCCACGCGTTTGACCAACTCTAACGGCGAATGCGGGGACGGGTCAAGTGTTAAAACACCACATATAGGGGTAGGTTTCCCACAACCGCCTTTAGTTGCACACACACTACAGCTTGTAAGCGCAAATTGCCGGCGAGGAATAAGAAGGTAGGAGACCGCGAGAGCACAAACACTCTACCGCCGCGGCAGGGGAGATTCAAGGGCTGATCGTGCCGGAGATAGTCCATTATTTTCTGTAGAGAAGCGGATTGCCGCGTCTCAGCCAGCGGCACGGTTCGCAGGTTCTAGGGTGAAATTCTTGCACGGGCCGAGACGGGGCAAGCCCCGTCTCTACAGGGAGCTATTTCTTGCGCTCGACCAAATAGTGTGCCAGGTCTTTTAACGTCGAAGCGGCTTCCCCATATTCGTCGAGTTCCGCGCATGCCTGATCAACCAGCGCGTCGGCCCTTCGGTTCGATTCCTCGATTCCGAACAACGCCGGATACGTCGTCTTCTCCGCAGCCGCGTCCTTGCCCGCGGTCTTCCCCAGTTGTTCGGAGGTCTGGGTCAGGTCAAGCACGTCATCGACGATCTGGAACGCCAAGCCGATCGACTGGCCGTAAGTTCGCAATCGGGCAATATCGGCGGCGGTTGTTCCGGCGTACATTCCTCCGCTGACCACGCTGGCCGTGATCAACGCCGCAGTCTTCGAACGGTGGATGTATTCGAGCGTCGCCAGATCGGGTTTTTTATGCTCGGATTCGAGATCCACCACCTGGCCGCCGATCATGCCTTCGATGGAGCCGGTGGCGTGCGCGATTTCCCGAATGATCGCAACTCGCGCCTCGGCGGGACATGCGATCTGCGCCAGCACCTCATACGCCTGCGTCTGCAGCGCGTCTCCGGCCAGGATGGCGATGGCCTCGCCGAAAGCCTTGTGGCACGTGGGACGTCCGCGCCGCAGGTCGTCGTTATCCAGCGCGGGCAGATCGTCGTGGATCAGGGAATAGGTATGGAGCATTTCAAGCGCCGCGCCCACCTCCTCGATACCACGGGGCAACGAGCCGGCATCCGAATTAGCGTGCGAACTGGCGTGCGATGTCGCCTCGATCATGCGCCCCGCCTCCATGCAAAGGATCGGCCGCAGCCGCTTCCCGCCGGCAAAAACGCTGTGCCGCATGGCCTGATGGATGGAGGTTGGATGTTGGCTGGCCGGGGGCAAAAGGCGCTCGAGTGCGGCGTCAGCGGTTTCCCGTCCCTCCTGCAGATTTTTTTTCAGCATCGCAGGGCAGTATAACAAGCGGGCTCGGCGAAACTAAAAAGGGACGCCCGCGTGCGTCCCTTTTTTAATTGAAAAACATCTGTAGAGACGCGGCTTGCCTCGTTTCCTGCGAGTGAGACGGGGCAAGCCCCGTCTCTACACGAAAATCACGCAGCCGCATGGCGCGTGAGCCCGTGCGACACGGAGTGCAACACGGAGCGCACCACATCCTTCTGGCGCGGCTCGCAGATATCGGACGCGCCACGATTCACCGCCTCGGTCCATATTTCGTCATCCGCCAGCCGGTGCGTGCCCACGATGCACAGGCCGGGAAACTCATGATGCAAATGCTCGACTTCGCCCGGTCCAGAAGTTTCCAGATCCAGCACCAGTACATCGGCGCACTGCCGCGTAACCGCCACACGGACTTCTTCATGCGAGCGGGCCAAGTGAACGGAATCAAAGTGTTGGGAAAGGCTGACCGCCAGATTCTGAGCATCTCCGGGGTCATTCTGATAGATCACAATCCGAAGCTTTTCCATACATCCCCCTGACTACGCCGCGAATCGCGGCGGCCTTGGCTGCGACAGCAATCTGCTAGCACAGGCGTTGATCACTTCCGAGCTCGAACCGCGTTACTTGCGCAACGCTTTCTCGGCCGGGGGCTCGAACGGCTCAGTTTGGAGCTTTCCGTTCTGTTTTAACAGAATCTCTACTTTCCCTTCCGCGTCCTCCAATTGCTTCCGGCAGGTCGTGGAAAGTTGCATGCCTTCTTCAAAGAGCGTCAGCGACTTTTCTAACGGAACCTCGCCCTTTTCCAGTTCCTGGACAATCTTCTCGAGACGCTCGAGGCATTCTTCAAACTTTACCAATCCAATTGCTCCTACCCTCTATTGTAATGCCGTTTCCGGTGCGAAATGTCCAGTGAATTTTTGTAATTCGTGCAATCGGTTGGACGCGGCGTTCCCAAAACTACACAGAAGGCGGCCGTTTTGTGCTTGACTACCAGCTCGAGTCGCAGGGCCGAGGGCCAGACTCGCCTGGCAGAACTGCTGGATCGGTCACGGCAAGGCGAAGAAGCCATCCATCGAGTGCACACGAACGCCTTCTCGTTTCGTTTTTACGTCCAGCTTGGTCCACTCGATCTCTCTCGGGATCGGACTTGGGCGATACGACAGGAGATAGTAGCTTGAGAAATGAGAAAGACGAGGCCGAATCGTGGAGGCAATGTGTGGACCTAAGAAAAGAATGTCGCCGCCCGTCGATTTGGCGATAGGCAGAAGAGCATCCCGATCTCCTGTGGGTGTGCCGGGTCCGACCGGGGCAGGTCCCGAATATGCCGGGTCGACGCCAACGTTCGGCGCGTACGGCAGGAAGCTCCACGTCGTAACCGGGAATATGCTGACCTCTCCTTCATTTAGTGCTTCGATCGCACTTTCGTATTCCTTGTCTTTGCCGCGCTGTTCGTCGGTATGCGGCGAAATGTATGAAACTGTGTCATAAACTAACTCTCCCGTCGGGGAATAAATTGCCGGAAAACCTGTGATCCAGATCGCTGGCTTCCGCCCATGCATGCCGCGACAGAGGTTCCCGAACTTGTATAGGGCTTCCATTTGGATAGGGAACGGATCGCCGGTAACTGGACTCATCGGCGCAGTGAGTTGTTCCAGGGCGGCGAGTTCATCCCCAACTTTCTCTTTCAAATTATCAGGGACATTGCTCGCGGCCGCACTCTTGAAATGGCCGCCGAGAATATGCGTCTTCCGATCAAGCAACTGGAGGGCGGCAGCCAAAACGGGAGCAGGCGTATCGAAGCTGTGGACGAGATGCAGGCCGTTAGCATCCATGGTCAGCAAAGTCACAGGCTCATGGCTCTGCAGCGATCGCGCTAGGAACCTGACCGCCGGACGCTCTACGGAACGAACAACGTCAGGTGCGGCGGGGACTACTTTGTCTATGATTAGAAACACGGGCGTTTGTTGATGACCGCTCTTGTCGGGCGGCAGCACAAACGGGCGTACCTCTTCAGCTTTTTCCGGAGGGACCTCTTCACGCCCCATTTTGAGGAGGAAATCGCTAGGCTGCAGTCCTGAAACCGACGCCCCGGACGAGTCGGTTGCGACGACAGAAATCAAGACTTCCGCGCCTGCTGGCGAAAGAGATTCCTGACCGGAAGCACCAGCACAGAGCCATAAAATCAGGCTCGAACACCACAGGCCAAATGCAGGCGATACGTTAGACATGAACACTTTCCCGGAGAGACCCGCGAGGTAGTTCATGGCAAGAGTCTAGCACCTAATGGACTCGCCTGACCGAATTCACGGCTCGGACGAAAATGAGCGCGGTTTCGAGCCCAGTGCTTCCAGTACGTCGACCGCCGACGCATAACGTCCCAGCGGAGCGCTGATCTGCGCGCCCTGGACCCGATCGCGAACCGCAGCCAGCATTTCGCGAGCAACGGCCACGCCTTCCTCGCGAGCCGCCTCCGCGCTGGCGGCTTTCGTCATCCGGTTGAGAATTTCATCTGGCACCGACACGCGCAGCTCGTTCTTCATGAATTCCGCGTTGCGCGCGCTGATCAGCGGCCAGATTCCGGCGATTACCGGAATGCGGCAGTGCTCAATCCGCTTCAGAAAAGCTTCCAGCAATCCAATGTCGAACACCGGCTGGGTCACCACGTATTCGGCGCCCGCTTCCACTTTGTATTCGAAGCGCTTGATCTCTTCGTCCAGGTTAGGCAACCCGGGGTTTGCGCCCACACCAATGACAAAGCTCGTCCCCGAGCCGATGGGGTTCCCGCCCAGGTCCAATCCCCGGTTCAGGTTGTGGACGATGTTCACCAAACCGATCGCATCCACGTCAAACACCGCCGTCGCATCGGGATAGTTTCCCATCTTCGGCGGGTCACCCGTGATACAGATGAGGTTGCGGATTCCGGTCGCCGCCGCTCCCAGCAGGTCCGACTGAATGCCGAGCACATTTCGATCGCGGCACGTGTAGTGCAAAATAGCTTCAATGCCAACCGCCTGCTGCATGAGCAGCGACAAGGCCTGGTTGCTCATGCGCGCCGAAGCCCGCGGGCTGTCGGGAATGTTGATCGCGTCCACTCCCACCGACTTGACGAACTTAGCGCCCTCGATCTCTTTGCGGATGTCGATGCCCTTGGGCGGCACGATCTCGACCATGGTCACAAACTCCCCGGCCGCAATCCTGGCGCCGAGGCGCGAGCGCTCTGCCATGGGAACGCTCGCCGCAGCTACGGGTGCCGCTCCCGAATGAATCGCCTCCGTAACCGCGGTCTTGCCGCGTGCGCCGTCCACCCGTAGCGCCGATTTCATGGCCCGGATATGGTCGGGCGTAGTGCCGCAGCACCCGCCGATCAGATGTACTCCCGCCGCCACGAATTTCCGCGTATAGCTCGCCATGTATTCCGGCGAACAAAGGTAGATGTTCCGTCCTTCCACCGAGCGCGGCATGCCGGCGTTCGGTTGCGCGGCCAGGGGCAGGGAAGTCACCGCTCGCACGCGCTCGATGGCATCGAGCATCGCCACCGGTCCCACGCTACAGTTAATGCCGAGCACATCGACATTCCACTCCGCCAGTCGCGCCGCGAAAGCCTCGGGGTCGGAGCCATCGAGGCAGTTGCCGTCTTCGTCAATCGTGACCTGCGCGATGATCGGGATCTTTGCTTTCACGTCGCGGCAGGCGAGCACGGCCTGGTGCAACTCTTCCACGTAGCCGAAGGTTTCGAGCATCAGCAAATCCACGCCGCCCTCGACCAGGGCTGCGACCTGTTCCCGAAACGCCGCCTGGGCTTCTTCAAAAGAGGTCTTGCCCAGAGGTTCAATGCGAACTCCCAGCGGCCCAATCGACCCCGCGACCCAGACATCGAAACTCTTGGCGGCTTCGTGAGCCACGGAGGCCCCAGCCAGGTTGATATCGCGCACGCGGTCCGACATCCCGTGCCGTGCCAGCCGGAAACTGTTTCCGCCGAAAGTATTGGTTTCGATAATCTCAGCCCCAGCCTGCAAATAATCCTGGTGGACGCCGCGTATCAACTCCGGCTGCGACAAGTTCAGCTCGTCATAGCAGCGATTGATGAAGATGCCCTTGGCGTAGAGCAGCGTCCCCATAGCTCCATCGCAGAGCACGGGCGATTGCTTCAGACGTTCTAGAAAGTTCTGCGGCATCTATTTGAGAATACAAGAAGGAGCGAGTTCTGCGCATCTGCCATGGGATCGCTCCAAGAGCCTTGCCTTCTGTGCGAGGACCGAGTATTCTACTAGCACCTAATAAGGTGCTTTCCTGGGAGCAGGTCCCATGCTTGACATCACCAAGGATATCCAATCGCTGACCACCTTCCGACGCCAGTCCGGCGACTTTATGAAGCAGCTCAAGAAGAGCAAGCGGCCCGTGGTGCTCACGGTGAACGGGAAGGCCGCGGCTGTAGTCCAGGATGCCGAGGCCTATCAGAGGTTGCTCGACATTGCCGCCAGGGCCGATGAAGAGGAGGCGATCCGTCAGGGTCTGGAGGATGTGAAAGCAGGAAGGACACGGCCAGCGAGGGAGTTTTTCGCCGAGTTTGAAGCGAAGCATGGCATACGTCGTTAACAACACTCCCCATGCTGAGCGCGATCTCGCTAGCCTGTACCGGCGAATCAACGCCGAGTATTCCGACAAGGCCCTGGAATGGTATCTGGGGATTAAAGAGGCAATCCTCAGTCTGGAACACCAGCCGAATCGCTGCCCGCTAACACGGAGCAAGGACAAGTTGAGGCACTTGCTTTACGGCCAGAAACCTTATATTTATCGCGTGATCTACCGCGTCCTAGAGAAACAGAAGCGAGTTGAAGTGCTCCACATCCGCCACGGCGCCCGGAGGAAGCTCAAGCCCTCCGATCTCATGTAGGCTGAACCGCCCGTGCCGCACCGCCCGCGTCCGCACCGCAATTTCCTCCTTTGCTATAATCCTCGTTCTGCATCCAAGTGATTATCCGGCATGAGGTTGGAGTCCCAGGTTTGAAAAAAGTCCTGATTCTTTTTGTATTCTTGCTGCCCGCCAGTTTGATGTGGCTGAGTTGTGGCGGCAGTTCCAAAAGCGGCTCCGGCGCGAGCGGGATCGCTTTTCGCGCCTTCCTCTCGAATAACGTCTCTGCCGGTACTACGCTCTCGGGTGTTTATATCGTCAATGCCCAAGACGACGTGAGGGGGCCCGTAGCCCCGATTTCTGCGGGCAACACCCCCGGGATGATGGTCGTCACTCCCAACCGGACCCAGACCCTGGTTTTCAGCGGCGACGGTTTGCAAACCTCCGACAACCAATTCACCATCATCACCAATGCTACCGAAAAGGCTACGTATCATTTCACTTTGCCCGGTGCGACCGAGAGCTTCGTCGTTTCCCCCGACAGCTCCACTGCCTATGTCGCCGTGCCCACTGCCGTCGTGAATGGAGCGCCTCCGGGGTTGGTCGGGGTCGTGTCGCTGGTTACCGGCGCTTTCGCGGGACAGGCTCCAGTTCCCTCGCTTCACTATCTCGCGATCAACAACAGTGGCAGCC